>NZ_JWHR01000074.1 GCF_000808015.1 Terrisporobacter othiniensis
TATTGAAAGAAATTGAAGAAAATAATGAATGTTATACAGTAAAAAATTTAAAAGTAAATGGAAAAGATATTATGGCATTAGGTTATGAAAATAAAGCGGTAGGAGAAATTCTTAATTATCTTTTAAAAGAAGTGATAATCAAACCAGGTTTAAATGAAAAAAGTTTGCTTATTGAAAAAATACAAGAAATATAACTAATCGTTTTTTAAAAATAAAAAAACATATAATAATTTATAAAACTATAAAATATTTCCTTTGTTCTTAAATAATGTTATAATGTTATATGATTTTAATAAAATATCGGAGGTTTTAATTATGAGAGTGGAAGCCCCTATTAAAGTAGATAGAAAAACAAAAAGGCTTGCGAAGAGACTTACAGGGGGAGAAATTGCAGTTATCAATCATATGGATATAGATGAAGTAGCTGCCAATTCCCTTGTAGAAGGTAAAGTAAAATTAGTAATTAACGCAGCCCAGTCTATAAGTGGGAAATATCCAAATAAAGGGCCAGGAATATTAACAGATAAAAATATTTTAATTATAGATAATGTTGGACAAGAATTATTTGATGAATTAAAAGAAGGGCAAATAATAGAAGTAAACAATGGGCAAATCTATAGAGATGGACAACTTTTGGGAGAAGGTAGTGTACTAGACAAAGAAAAAGTATCTATAAAAATAAAAGAAGCTTATGATAATATGTCTGTAGAATTAGATAGATTCATAGATAATACTATAGAATATGCAAAAAAAGAAAAAGGCTTCATCTTAGGAGAAGTTGAAATCCCTAAAGTAAAAACAAAATACAAGGATAGACACGTATTAGTTGTAGTTAGAGGGCAAGATTACAAAGAAGACTTAAGTACAATAATTTCTTACATAGAAGAAGTAAAACCAGTGCTTGTAGGAGTAGATGGTGGTGCAGATGCTTTAGTAGAATTTGGATATGTTCCAGATGTTATAGTTGGAGATATGGACAGTGTTAGTGATGAAACACTAAAAAAAGCAGGTGAAATAGTTGTACATGCTTATGTGGATGGAAGGGCACCAGGACTAAAAAGAATACAAGATTTAGGACTTGATGCAATAGTGTTTCCAGCACCTGGAACAAGTGAAGATATTGCTATGCTTACAGCTTATGAATATGGAGCAGAGCTAATTGTTGCAGTTGGGACACATTCTAACATGATAGACTTCTTGGAAAAAGGAAGAAAAGGTATGGCTAGTACATTCCTTGTAAGATTAAAAATAGGGTCTAAATTAATAGATGCTAAAGGTGTTAACCTACTATATAAAAGCAAATTGAAAATCAAATATATTTGGGCTATGATAATAGCAGCATTATTCCCAGTACTAATACTTGCTTATTTATCACCAACAACACAGCAATTTATCAGAATAATACAGTTAAAATTAAAATTACTATTAAATATGTAATATATAAATTAGGAGGATTAATATGAATATAAATATGAAGTACTATATAGTCACAATTGGTGCTATATTTATAGCTTTAGGTGTAGGAATACTAGTTGGATTTAACTTAAACTATGATCAAGCTTTAAGTAAGCAACAAAGTGAAGTACTTGAAAGCTTTAATACAGAATTTGAAGATCTAAAGGATAAGAATAAAAATTTACAAGCGGAAATTGAATCGTTAAATGGAGATATAGAAGCAACAAGAGAATATATTGATAAAAATGTTGATGTATTAACAGCAGATGTATTAACAGATAAAAATACTGGAATAATACTAACAAGCGAAAACCATGACTACAGCGAAGAAATAGAAAAATTAATAACAAATGCTAATGGTAAAGTATCTTTCAATATAGTAATAAAAGATAATATAAGTGATGAGGAAAAGTTAGCTAATTTATCTAAAGATTTAAATAAAACATTTAAATCATCACAAGATGTAATAAACTACATAATAAGCTCTTTAGGTAGTACAAAAGGATATGACCAATTATACGCTTTAGAAGATTTAGGTGTAATAAAAATAAATAATATAGACGAAAAGAAATACCAAGATTATGATTCAGTAGTTTTACTTGGAGAATTAACTGGAAAAGATGCGAAAGTAAAGTTTGATGCAAAAGAAAAATTAGTTTTAGATGGATTAAAAGAAGAAAACAAATACTTAGTGGCTGTTACTCAAAGTGATAGCAATAATGAAATTTTAAAATTATATTCAGAAAATAATATATCAACAATAGATAATATAAATGAAGGTATGGGTAAAATTTCTCTAACTACATTATTAAAAAATCAAAACATAGTTGGTAATTATGGAAATTCTGATTTAGCAAAAGAACTAATTGCTTATGAAAATAACTAATAATTAAAGGAGAATAAGAAAATGAATCCTTATTTAAGTATAATAATACCAGCATATAACGAAGAAAATAAAATTAAGGATACACTAGAAAATATAAAAAATATTGAAGAAATAAGTGAAATAATAGTAGTCGATGATGGTTCTAGTGATAATACTTCAAAGGTAGCTAAAGAAGTAAAAAGTGATAAAATAACTGTTATAACTCAAGACAAAAATAGAGGTAAGGGTTATGCTTTAAATAATGGTTTAAAAGTTGCCATGACAAAAGCCGATATCATAGGTTTTTTAGATGCAGATCTTGGTAGTTCATCAAATGAAATCTCAAAATTAATAACACCAATATTAAATGATGAAGCAGATGTTATAATAGCAAAGTTCCCTCCTGCAAAGAAAAAGGGAGGACTTGGATTTGTTAAAGGCCTTGCAAAAGAATCTGTACTTGAAATGACGGGAGTAGAATTAGACGCTACTTTATCAGGTCAAAGATTGTTTAAAAAAGAAGTATTAGAAAAATTTGATGAAATTCCATTTGGATATGGCGTGGAAGTCGGTATGACCATAGACATATTAAAATATGGATATAGAATAAAAGAAGTACTAGTTAATATGACTCATAGTGAAACGGGAAGAGATTTAAAAGGCTTTATTCATAGAGGAAAACAATATTATCACATTAAGAAAGTACTAAAACAAAAGAAAAAAGAATGGAGGTAATATATTGTATTCATATGTATTTAGAGGAATAATATTTTTGTTAGGCTTAATAGGAACATACCTAATGATACCTTTATTCAAAAACTTACTAGTTGATAGCAATTGTATAAGACCTAATTACAAAGGAGAAATGATACCTGTTAGTATGGGGATAGTCTTTCTTCCAATGATAATTATAAACGGAATTATTGTGGCATTTTTTACAGTAGATTTTGTAAGCATGACATGTTTATTTTTATTTATATTTGGAATGATGGCTATGTTTTTTGCAGGTATAATAGATGATACCATAGGAAATAGAGATGTAAGTGGACTAAAGGGTCACTTTAAAAGTCTTTTTAAAGGAAAACTTACAACAGGAGGATTTAAGGCCTTATTTGGAGGTTTTGTAGGACTTATAATATCAGTGTGTATATCTAAAAATATTATTGATATTATAGTAAATACTTTGATTATAGCATTGTCCACTAACTTTATGAATTTATTTGACTTAAGACCTGGTAGAGCAATAAAGGTATATTTAGTTATAATAATTATAATCTTATTTACATTAACTGGTTATATACAAATGTTACCTTTATTAATACTTCCAAATGTAATTGCTTATTTTAATTATGATTTAAAAGCAAAAGCTATGATGGGGGATACTGGTTCAAATGTACTTGGAATATCTATAGGTATCTTAATGGCGCTTGGTTACACGCTTAATGTAAGAATAGCATGGTTAATATTTTTAATATTAATACACATATTAACTGAAAAATTTTCTTTAACAAAAATTATAGAAAAAAACAAAGTATTAAATTTTATTGATAGATTGGGAAGGTAATCTTATGATTAGTAAAAAAGTAGGAATAGTAGAGGAAATAGCTGATAGTAGTGAAGTATTAGATGATATAAGAGTTAATATTAATGGACAAATACAAAGAGCTTATAACTATCCTAAAATAACTGGAGAAGTAAATATAGGCGATGAAGTAATATTAAATACTACTGCAGTTGAACTAAGTCTTGGTACTGGTGGATATCACTTTGTTATAGCAAATTTAAATAACAAAGAATCTGATTTATCACCAGGTGGTCATATAATGAAGCTTAGATACACTCCTTATCAAATAAAAGTAAATGCTGTAGAAGATCATGAAAGTGAATATCATGATATAATAAATAACTTTGAAACTTTAGATGATATGCCAGTTGTTGTAGGGACGCTTCATAGTATGTTAATTCCTTTTGTAGCATCATACAAAAGACATAATCCAAACAAAAAGCTAGTATATATAATGACTGACGGAGCAGCGCTTCCGATTTATTTAAGTAAAAATGTACAAAACCTAAAAGAAAAAAACTTAATTGATAGTACTATTACTATTGGAAATGCTTTTGGCGGTGATTATGAATGTATTAATATATATACAGCTTTAATTACAGCAAAAGAAATAATTAAGGCTGATGCAGTGTTTGTATCTATGGGACCTGGTATAGCAGGAACTGGTACTAAATATGGATTTACAGGTATGGAGCAAGGACCTATATTAGATGCTGTTAGAAAACTAGGAGGAAATCCTATAGCTATTCCTAGGATAAGTTTTGCTGATTTAAGAGAAAGACATAGGGGAATATCACATCATGCAATTACCATATTTAAAGAAATTGTAAATGTGAATGTAAATATTCCTGTAACTATTTATGATAAAGAAAAATTTGATTACATAAAAAAACAAGTAAAAGATAATAAATTATTTGATAAACATAATATAATTTATCTGGAAAATAATAAATGTAAAGAAGATTTGGATTATTTTAACCTTAAAGCAAGAAGTATGGGCAGAAATTACGAACAAGATAAGGAATTTTTCGATGCGGCAAGTACGGCTGCATATTACTTAATGGAGGTTTGTGATGATAACGAAGGAGACTACTGTAAGTAGTGATTTAATTTACACTGGTAAAACTATTCAGCTTAGAGTAGACACAGTGGAGGTGCCTAATAAAGGATATCAAAAAAGGGAAATAATTGAACATAAAGGCGCAGTGGCTATAGTTGCCATAACAGATGATAATAAAATTGTATTAGTTAAGCAATACAGAAAAGCAATAGAAAGAGAATTATATGAACTACCTGCTGGTAAAATTGAAATTGGTGAGACACCCCTTGATTGTGCTATAAGAGAATTAAAAGAAGAAACGGGTTATAGTGTAGACAGTTTAAAATTAATTCATAAGTACTATACTACACCAGGATTTTCTAATCAGATGGTATTTATTTATCTAGCTAAAAATTTAATTCCAGGGGAGAGTCACTTGGAAGAAGATGAATTTTTAGAGGTTTACGAGATTGATAGAGAAGAAGCTTACAATATGGTTATTAGCAACGAGATTTGTGATTCAAAAACTGTTATTGGATTATTATTAACTAAAGAATTAATATAAAGCATAACCTCCTCTTTGATAACATAAATATATGTTAGGATAAGAGGAGGTTATAAATTTGAGAAAAACAATAAGAAAAAAAGATAATTTAAGAGTAAGTAAAGAAATAATTTATTTAAGCGTTATTTTTATTGTATTTGTGGCTATAGGAACTTATTTAAATAAGATTTTTTCAAATGGACAAGATATAGTACTAGATAGTATAAATAATTTGTATGACTACTATAGCCAGGGAAGTGATATAAACATAAGTGCTGTAATTTTTTCTAATTTGAGAGAAAATATTATTTTCTTAGGGAGTATAGTATTATTTTCATTGTTTGTACTTACTTTTCCATTAGCTATAATAAGTTTTTTATTAAAAGGAATATCAATAGGCTATACTATTAATAGCTTAATTTTATTAATTAAGCTTAAAAGTATAAAAATGATATTGATTATGGTAATAAAAAATTTTATTATAATACCAGGGGCAATATTAATTATTGCATTTAGTTTTTACTACATTAGAAATATTTACGAAGAATATAAACGAGGAAGAAAAGAAGGGATCTTATTTTTAGGTAGAAGATACTTGTTAAATGGTATTATTATAATAATAGTTTGTACATCAGCACAATTATTATTAAATGCAATTAGCATTGGCATTTTGCAATTCCTAGTAAGATAAAAGGAGTTATTTATGGAAGTTTTACAACAATATATTGATTATATTAAATGCAAAAAAAAATTATCAGAAAATACCATATGTTCATATTATACGGATATTAAAAAGTATATAGATTATTTGCAGTCTGAGCATATTGAAATTAAAGATGTAGCAGAGTATGATATTATTAATTTTCTGGTGAATTTAGAAAAACAAAATATTTCTGTTGCTACAGTATCAAGAGTAACTTCTTCTGTTAAGTCTTTTCATGAATATTTATTTTTAAATCGTATTAGCGAAACCAATCCAGCTAATAATATAAAAAAACCAAAAATAAAAAGAGAAAATGTTGAAATTTTAACTGAAGAAGAAGTTGAAGCTCTTTTGAAGTTTCCTGATTTAGATAGCCCTAAAAAGATAAGGGATAAGGCTATTTTTGAAACATTATATGGTACAGGAATAAGAGTTTCAGAACTTGTTGAACTAAATCTACAAGATGTAGACTTGCAAATTGATTATCTATATTGTAATACAGGAAAGAATCAAAGAGTAATACCTCTTTGTGAAATAACTAAATTATATCTGGAAAAATATATAAAAGAAGGAAGAGTCAATTTAGCTAAAACAGATGAAGAAGCATTATTTGTTAATGCCCAAGGACAAAGGTTCACAAGACAGGGTCTTTGGAAAGTTATCAAAAAATATGCTAATATGGCTAATATAAGTAAAAATATTAATCCTAGTATACTTAGACATTCATTTGCCATACATTTACTAAAAGGAGGTGCAAATGTGGCTGTTGTAAGTAGAATTTTAGGAAACTCTAATTTGTCTAGTTTACAGCTATATTTAAACCAAATGGACAATAATGTTAGGAAAGAAATTAAGGACAAGCATCCAAGGAAAAAAGAAGACATATAAGGAGGAAATTTGTATGAATAGAGTAATATGGATGGTTATAGATAGCGTTGGTGTAGGAGCGCTTAAGGATTCACAAGAATTTGGAGATGTGGGAGTAAATACTTTAGGTAATATAGTTAAAAATCATAAAGATATTAAAATACCTAATATGATTAAATTAGGTCTTGGAAATATAGATGGAATAGATTATTTACCAAAGACAGAAAATCCAATAGGTTCATTTGGTAAATGTGATGAATTATCATGTGGAAAAGATACAACAACAGGACACTGGGAAATGACTGGTGTAGTGGTGGAAAAGCCTTTTAAAACATTCCCAGATGGATTTACAAAAGAAATAATAGATGAGTTTGAAAAAAGAACTGGAAGAAAAGTAGTTGGAAATAAGCCAGCTTCTGGAACAGCTATACTTGATGAGTATGGTGAACATCAAATGAAAACAGGAGATGTAATAGTATATACTTCAGCAGATAGTGTATTCCAAATTGCAGCTCATGAAGAAGTAATACCTCTTGAAGAGCTATATAAAATGTGTGAAATTGCAAGAGAAATAATGATGGGTGATAATGCTGTAGCTAGAATAATAGCAAGACCTTATATAGGGGAAAAGGCAGGTAAGTTTGAAAGAACTTCTAACAGAAGAGACTACTCATTAAATCCATTTGAATCTACAGTATTAGACACAATAAAAGAATCTAATTTAGATGTTATAGGTGTGGGAAAAATAGAAGATATATTTAATGGACAAGGTATAACTGAAGCTATACACACTAAAGATAATATGGATGGTGTAGATCAAACTATAAATTATATTAAAAAAGAAAATAATGGAGTAATCTTCACAAATCTAGTTGATTTTGATTCAAAATATGGACACAGAAGAAACTCTTTAGGATATAAAGAAGCTTTAGAAGAATTTGATGCTAGAATACCTGAAATAATATCATCAATGAAAGAAGATGATATATTAATAATAAATGCAGACCATGGAAATGATCCTACTTACAAAGGTACTGATCACACTAGAGAATATATACCAGTACTTGTGTATGGTAAAAATATTAAAAATGGAATAAACTTAGGAATAAGAAAAAGCTTTGCAGATATAGGAGCTACTGTAGCAGATATATTAAATGTTAAGTTACCTAATAATGGTGAAAGTTTTAAAAATGAAATAATGTAGCAAAGTGAATCTTTAGGAGGCAGCAATGAGAATATACGATATAATAAGAAAAAAAAGAGATAAAGAAGTTTTAACAAAAGAAGAAATAGATTTTTTTGTAGATAGATATTCAAAGGGGCAAATTCCAGATTATCAAGCATCAGCTCTTTTAATGGCTATATATTTAAATAAAATGAATAAGCAAGAGACTGCTTATTTAACAGAAGCAATGATGAATTCAGGAGAAGTAATGGATTTATCTGCAATAAATGGTGTTAAAGTTGATAAACACTCAACAGGAGGAGTGGGAGATAAGACTACAATTGCCCTAGCACCTTTAATGGCAGCTTGTGGTGTTCCTGTGGCTAAAATGTCAGGGAGAGGTCTTGGACATACAGGAGGAACTTTAGATAAGCTAGAAGCTATACCGGGATTTTCAATAGAAATGAGCTCTAAGAAATTTATAGATTCAGTAAATGATATAAAAATAGCTGTTTGTGGTCAAACGGCATCAATAGCAGTTGCTGATAAAAAAATGTATGCTCTTAGAGATGTTACAGCAACAGTTGATAATATATCGTTAATAGCTGCATCTATTATGTGTAAAAAATTAGCCTCTGGAGCTGATGCAATAGTTTTAGATGTTAAAACTGGAGACGGAGCATTTATGAAAACTTTAGATGACTCTTTCGCATTAGCTAAGGAAATGGTGGAAATTGGAACAGCTATGAATAGAGAAACCATAGCTATAATAAGTGATATGGACGAACCTTTAGGAAGTGCTGTTGGTAACTCATTAGAAGTTATAGAAGCCATAGAAGCCTTAAAAGGAAGAGGTCCAAAAGATTTTATGACACTTTGTGAGACATTAGGTGCTTATATGTTAGTATCATCTAAAATAGCTTCAGATTATGAAGATGGAGTAAGAAGAATTAAAGAAGCACTAGAATCTGGTGCTGCTTTAAAAAAATTCAAAGAGTTTGTTTCAAATCAAGGAGGGAATCCTGAAGTAGCAGATGATTATTCTTTATTGCCTGAGGCAAACCATATAGTTGAAATAAAATCTGACAAAACAGGTTTCATAGATAAAATAGAAGCTGAAGCTGTTGGAGTTAGTGCAATGGTACTTGGTGCAGGAAGAGAAACTAAAGAAGATAAACTAGATTTAAGTGCAGGTATAATACTAAAGAAAAAAGTAGGAGACTTTGTAAACGAAGGAGATACTTTAGCAGTTATGCACTTTAATAGAGAAAATAAATTTGAAGATGCAAAGAGAAGATTTAAAAATGCTTATATAATAAGCGAAGAAAAAGCTGAACCTAAAAAATTAATATATGGTGTCGTGACAAAAGATGGAATAAGTAAATTCTAGTTAAATGTTTAAAAAAGCTTAACTTGTAAAAAATAAAGTTAAGCTTTTTTTTATTTTTAAATTGAATCAGAGAAGAGATTTGAATTTTATTTATAGAATATACTAGTTTGAGTAAAGCGAATTTTTTTAATTCTGACATTTTTATTGAAATATTTTAACCTTAGATTTATAATAAAAAGGATATAAAAGAGATAAGGAGTTAGCAACTTATGAATTTGAACAATTATAAAAGTAAAAAAATTATGGTGGCTATAGTAATTTCAATTCTTATTTTGATTCTTGTAGCAATTTTTGTAGTTACTCAAATAGGTCCATACAATAAAAATAATAAAGAGGATATTGTAGTTGATATACCAACAGGATCTACGTTAAGCCAAGTTACAAATATATTGAAAGAAAATAAGTTAATTAAAAATAAAATTTTATTTAAATTATATGTAAGAGTAAGTAATAATACTTCAAAACTTAAATCTGGAAAATACTTATTTAACCAAGCGTATTCAAATAAGGATATAGTTCAAGATTTATCTGAAGGTAAAGTTTACAATGATGGTATAAAAATAACAGTTCCAGAAGGTTCTACTTCTTTTGAAATTATTGACATTCTTGTTAAAAATAAATTAGGAGATAAAAAAATTTATGAAGAATTAATAAATAATCCTAAAGAATTTAAAGATAACTTTAAATTTTTAGCTGACGAAAAAATTGTATCATTAGAAGGTTTTTTATATCCAAGTACTTATTATTTTAATGAGAGTAAAACTGAAAAAGAAATTTTAAATCATATGTTGGAGACTTTTGAGTCAAAATATACTGAAAAATTACAAAAAAGACAAAAAGAACTTAAAAAATCTTTATATGAGGTGATTAACTTAGCTTCTATAGTAGAAAAGGAAGCTGTACTTGATGAAGATAGACCAATAATATCAAGTGTATTTTACAATAGGATAAAGATAGGCATGCCATTACAATCTGATGCAACAATTCAATATATTTTTAAGGAAAGAAAGAAAAGTATAACTTATAATGATTTAAAAATTGATTCTCCATATAATACCTATAAGGTTCAAGGATTACCGCCTACACCTATTGCTAATCCAGGTATAAAATCAATAGAAGCTGTTTTATACCCATCAAATACAGAATATTTATACTTCGTGGCAACCATAGAAGGTGGAAATACTTATAGTAAAACTTATGAAGAGCATGTAAAAAATGTGGAGCAATATAGAAAAGATAGAGAAGAGAGAAATAATAGTTACTCTACGGATAAATAGGGTAAGTATATTATTGATAGTTTTTTAATTGTAAAGATTTTATGTTTTTATGGATTATGTCTTAAAAATTTAAGATATAATCCTATTAATTTGAAAAGAGTAAATTAAGTGAGAAATTAAGGAGTGAAAGAATTGAGTAATATCGTAAATAATGAAGTTGAAAGATATATAAGAGAAACACTAAAAGATAAAGATGGTTTATTAAAAGAATTAGAAGAATATGCAGTGGAGTATAATGTTCCTATTGTGCACAAAGAAGTATCAGATTTATTAAAAGTTTTATTAAAAGTTCAAAAACCTAAAAGTATATTAGAAGTAGGTTGTGCAATTGGATATTCATCTATTTTATTTTCAACTTCTACAAATGGAGAAGCTAAAATAATAACAGTAGAGAGAAATGAAAAAATGATTGAACAAGCAAAGAAAAACTTTGAAAGATCAGGATTTGATAATAATATTACCTTATTAGAAGGGGATGCGGAAGAATTATTGAAAAATGTTGAAGGCGAATTTGATATGATTTTCTTAGATGCAGCGAAAGGTCAATATCAACTATTCTATGACTTAGTAATAGATAAGCTTAAAGTTGGTGGTCTTTTAATTTCAGATAATATTCTTTACAAAGGTATGATTGCTGATGATGCTCTTGTTATGAGAAGAAAAAAAACTATTGTAAAAAGAATGAGAAACTACTTAGACTATATATGTAACTGTAACTACTTAAGTACATCGCTAATACCTATAGGAGATGGAGTAGCGCTAAGTTACAAAGAAAAAGAAAGGGTTGAAGAATAATGTTAAACTTAGAATTATCATCTTTTGCCAAGGATTTACAAGGATTAAAAGGAGCTCTTGAAAGTGGAGCAGATTCTGTATATATAGGTGGACAAACTTTTGGAATGGATACTATTTCACATAAATTTTCTATGGAAGATTTACAAGAAGGTATAAACTTTGCTCATGAAAGAAATAAAAAGGTTTATGTAACTATATCATTATTACCACACAATAATGACTTTGTTAAATTAGAAGAATATTTATTAAAGCTAAATGAAATAAAAGTAGATGGTTTAATATTATGTGAGCCTGGTACTTTAGAAATAGTTAGAAGAGTAATACCTAATATGAAAGTTCATATGGGAATGCAAGCTAACATTTACAACTACGAGACAGCAAAATTTTATTATGATTTAGGTGTTCGAAGAGTTGTAATAGCTAAAGAATTGGCTCTTAAAGATATAATAGAAATAAGAAAAAATGCACCATTAGACTTAGAAATAGAAGCATTTATACATGGATCAATGGTAATGTCATATTCAGGAAGAAGATTATTATCAAATTATTTGAAAAGTAGAGATGCAGATAAATATGATGAAGAAAAGCACTATAACTTAGTAGAAGAAAAAAGACCTGGTCAATATTGCCCGATATATGAAGATGAGGGTGGAACAATTTTCTATGCTGCTAAGGATTTATGTATGATAGAATTTATTCCACACATGATTAAATCAGGTGTTACTACTTTAACTATAGAAGGAAATATGAAATCAAATAAATATACTGAAGAAGTAATAAAAGTATATAGGAAAGCTATTGATGAATTTATAAAAAGTCCAGATAACTGGGAATTTGATAAAAGTTGGCTAGAAGAATTACAAAATATAGATCATAGAGATCTAACGACTGGATTTTATTTAGAAGAAAATATAGATTATATAAAGTAATAATGTTAAAATGCACAGTTATAAAAATAAATGTGCATTTTTTATTGAAGGAAATTATATGTTATCTGTTTTATGGATAACATATAATCTCCAACCTAATGGGCGAAGCTGTTGGCGACATGAAGTGGAGAGCCCACGCAGTGGCTTAAGCGAAGTGAATTTTTTTATTTTAATTAATAGATAAGATTTATGGGTATTATAAATATAAAATATAAAAAATTAAAATAGTAATGTATTGTAAGAATATACTATGATGGCAATTGAATTAAATTAAAAAATTTATTATAATACATTTAGAATATAAAGGACGGAGAGTATAAATTATGGAAAATAGAACAGAGGAAATTTTAAATAAATTATTAGTACAATTATTTAATGACATTTTACATATTGAAGAAAAAGCTATGAAAAATACAGAGTTTAAAAATCTTTCAATAACAGAAATACATACAATAGAAGCTATTGGAACGGAAGGAAATAGAACAATGGGGGAAATTGCCCATGATTTAAGAATAACAGTGGGAACTCTTACTACAGCCATAAACAGACTTATAAAAAAAGGCTATGTTGAGAGAAAAAGAATAGAAGAAGATAGAAGAGTAGTTCTTGTTAGTCTTACTGAAACAGGTAGAGAAGTTTTTGATGTTCATAGCGTATTTCATAAGGAAATGATAGATGGAATACTTGAGAATTTTAAAGGAAATGAATTAGAAGTATTAACAAAAGCTCTTGGAAAAGCAAATAGATTCTTTGAACGAAAATATGAAAGCTTTCAATAGGAAGCTTTTTTTAATTTCCAACGTTGTGACTTGAGCAACGGGCAAAGCCTTTGGTTACATGAGTGAAGCAAATTTTTTATATATAAAAATAATAATTTTTTATTTAATATTTACCATTTCAGTATTTTTTTTCTTTTACTTGTTAAAAATAATTACAAAGGATAAGAGGTGATTAAATGACGAGGAAGAAAAAAAATACATCAAATAAATTAATAAAAAGAAGAATAAAATTTTTTTTTATTGTTTTTTTATTATTGTGTACTTATCTAACATACGAAATAGTAAATTTAACAATATTTAAAAATGAAGAATATGAAAGTAAAATAGATAGTCAAAGTTTGGAAACAATAAATCTAAATAGTGGAAGAGGAATTATCTATGATAAAAATAATTTACCTCTTACAGATCAGAAAAAGAGTAAGGTATTGCTTGTACCAAAAGATATAGTAAGTGGCAATTTTAAAAATGTTGCGCTTATAAAAAAAGCAACAAAATTAACTGAAGAAGATATATATAAATCTGTACAAGAACAGTTATCAAATGAAATTATTGAAATAGATATTGACTATATTGATAAAAGTAAAATAGAAGAACTAAAAGAAAAAAATATTTTAGTGAAAGAAAAGACAGTTAGATACTCAAATAGTAATTTACTAACTCATTTAATAGGATATATAAAAAAATCAGAAAATAATGGAGTTAGTGGAATAGAAAAATATATGAATGAAGAATTGAAAGATAGCAATAAAAACTATGTGTCAGTATTTAAAGCAGGTGTAAATAGTAAAGGTCTTAAATACTTAAAGGGTAGTATTGAAGAAAATTCAAATAGCGAAAATTCTTCCCATCTAAAATTAAGTATAGATTCTAAAATACAACAAAAAGTAGAAAAACTTATGGATAAAGAAGAAAATCCAAGTGCAGTTATAATTTCTGATATTAAATCAGGAGCAATTTTAGCAATGTGCTCAAGGCCAAACTTTAATCAAAATAAAATTTCAGATTATAAAGATAGTACTAAAGGAGAGTTACAAAATAGAGCATTGGCTGTTACATATCCCCCAGGATCTGTATTTAAATTAGTAGTATTATATGCAGCATTAGAAAATAATGTAATAGATGAAAATTACAGATATAATTGCAATGGAAGTATAAAAATAGGGTCTTCTAGTGAAGTTTTAAATTGTAATAATAATGTTGCTCATGGTGCAGAAGATATAAGTGATGCATTTGCTAACTCTTGTAATTGTGCATTTTATGATATAGCAAAAAGAGTAGGTAGTGAAAAAATATATGAAGCTATAAAAACACTATATTTAGATGAAAAAGTGGATATAGGAATAGATGAAGAAAAAGATTCTAAGTTACCAGAGAATATAGCTCTAAGTAACTTAGCTATTGGTCAGGCTGATATAGAATTTACTCCACTTCAAATTAATCAGCTGACTCAAATTATAGCTAATAATGGAACATATATGCCACTATACATATATGATAGTATTATAGATAATAATGAAAATACTATAAAAGCATATAAACCTAATAAAAAATCAGACATAATATCTCCTTATACTATGACTAAAATCAAAAATATGATGATGAAAGTATCAAAGGAAGGTACAGCTAAAGCATTAGTAAATCTGCAAGGTGGATGTGGAGTAAAAACAGGAACTGCTCAAAGTAGTTTGAATGGTAAGGCCATATCTCACGGATGGATTACAGGCTTTTATCCAGAGATAAATCCTAAATATGCAATAACTGTTATAGTTGAGGGAACAGAAAAAGAAAGCAAATCAGCAACTCCAATTTTTAAAGAAATCTGTGAAAATTTAAAATAAATTTAACAAAGAATAGTCAACTTTAGAAGGCCACTTTCATATAATTTAGAGTGACACCTAAAAAAGGGGGTGGCCTGTTGACTATTCTAAAATCATTTGAAAAACCATTAACCCCTGAAGAAGAGATACATTATTTATCTTTATTAAAAAATGAAAATAATCAAGAAGCTAAAGAAATACTAATAGAGAGGAACATGAGATTAGTTGCTCATATAGCAAAAAAATATAATAATTCTAATGAGGACCAAGACGATCTTATATCAATAGGTACCATTGGTTTAATTAAGGCCATTGAGACATTTAAAGTGGATAAGGGAACTAGATTAGCAACTTATGCATCAAAATGTATAGAAAATGAAATTCTAATGAATATCAGAACTAATAAAAAAAATAAGGTGCAAGTTTCTCTTCAAGACCCTATTGGTGTAGATAAGGAAGGGAATTCCATTAGCTTAATAGATATATTAGGTACAGAGCCAGATTATGTGATAGATCAGGTTGAACTAAAAGTACAAATAAGTAAGCTTTATGAAAAACTGGATAAAATTCTAACAGAACGAGAAAAAGAAATTATCCAATTAAGGTATGGACTTACACCTTTGGGATATAAAACTCAAAGAGAAATATCTCAAAAGCTAGACATATCACGCTCGTATGTATCAAGAATTGAAAAAAAAGCTCTTAAAAAGTTGAGAAAAGAATTAAAATCAGAAAAAAGCCTTGAATAAGGCTTTTTTTGTCGTGTATAACTTTTTTATTTCTATCCAGAAAGTGACAAAATATTTAATATAATTATGATAATATAACTTATATGATAAAAAAAGAGAAGAAAATATGAAATTTATACTCAAGAATAGTATTTTTTGGTAACAGACAAAAACTATGTAATTTTGTAAATAGAAAAGATATTATTATCAGTTATAAAGGGGGAAACTTGATGCCTTTAAATGAATACGGTGAATTATTATATTTATTAGAAATTATTACAATCATTGCAATACCAATATTATTAATATCAATATATAAAATATCAAATACTAATGGTATATTTTTTATTATTTTATTGTTTATTTTTTTTATATTATTTCATATAAAAGCAAAAAGTAAAGGAAGTTTTAAGAAATATATTGTTCCTATAATATTTACTATTGTAGCAGCCTATACAGAAATTTATGGTTCTATGATAATTGATACAATATATGAAATATCAATTAACTTATGTATTTTAAATGATTTATGTATTAATATAATATATAAAAAACATAAAGAAAATGAATTGAATAAAAATAAGTTCTATATGAACAAGCAATATATCTCAAGAACAATAAAAGAAATAGAAGAAGAAACTTGTATACAAAATTATATAAGAGATGAGATTAAAACTGTTAATGATAAATTATCAAGTATAGTTGAAATAATTAATATTCCTATAATAATTTTAAGTGCGTCTAATTATAAATGCATTTTTAAAAATAAATACTTTGATGAATTACTATTAGAAAATAATTATAAAGTAGAAGAG
>NZ_JWHR01000075.1 GCF_000808015.1 Terrisporobacter othiniensis
GTATAACATTAAAAAATAGGTATAAAAATGGTATAATAAAAAATGCTAATATTTTTGACAAATTAATTAAGTTACGTAATTGATTGATATATTAATAAAAAATATAATAGGACGGTGTAGTAAATGGAAATTTATTTAGATAATAGCGCAACTACAAAACCTTATGAAGAGGTAGTAGAAGAAATGGTGAAAGCCCTTACTACAGAATACGGAAATCCTTCTTCATTACATAAAAAAGGAATAGAAGTAGATAGAAAAATTAAAGGAATAAGACAAGATATAGCAAGAAGTTTGGGTGTAAAAGATAAAGAAATATTTTTTACATCAGGAGGAACGGAATCTAATAATACTATTATTAGAGGTGTTGCTTACAATTTTAGAAAAACAAAAAATCATATAATTTCTACTAATATAGAACATCCTTCAGTGTTAGCGACTCTTACTGATTTAGAAAAAGAAGGATTTGAAATAACGTTATTAGAAGTTGATGAAAGTGGGAAAATAAATATAGAGGATGTGAAAAAAGCAATAAAACCTTCTACTATATTAATTTCTACAATGCACGTTAATAATGAGATTGGTAGTATCCAACCTATCGAAGAAATAGGAAAATATTTAAAAACTTTAGAACAAAAGGTATACTTCCATGTGGATTGTGTTCAATCTTACACAAAAATTAAATTTAGACCAACTAGATATAATATTGATTTTATGACAGTAAGTGCTCATAAGTTCCATGGACCAAAAGGAATAGGATTTATGTATATCAAGGAAAATAGCAAACTAAAACCTATTATTACTGGTGGAGGACAAGAATCTAGTGTAAGATCAGGAACAGAAAATGTACCTGGAATTTATGGTTTAGGAAAAGCAGTAGAAATAATGAATAAAGATTTAGATAGTAAAATTGAAAAAATACAAAGTCTAAAAGTATTATTAAAAGAGGAAATATTAAAAAATATAGAAGGTGTAAAAGTAAATTCGCCAGAGGATGGAGTTTGTCACATATTAAATGTTTCTTTTGAAAATATAAGAGGAGAAGTTTTACTTCATTTCTTAGAACAAAAAAATATTTATGTATCTACAGGATCAGCGTGTTCTTCTAAGAAAAAGGGAAGTCATGTATTAAATGCAATAAAACTTAAGCCAGATGAAATAGAGGGTGCAGTAAGATTCAGTTTATCTGATTTTAACAAAGAAGAAGAAATTTTAGAAACTGTAAAAGTGTTAAAAGATTCAATAAATGACTTGAGAACAATAATAAAAAGACGATAATAAGAGGTGGAATATGTACAATTCAATTATAGTAAAATACGGAGAAATAGGTGTTAAAGGTAAAAATAGATATATATTTGAAAATAAATTAATAAAAAATATAAAAAATATGTTAAAGCCAATAGATAAATTTAACGTGTACAAAGAATATGGAAGAGTATATGTAGATTTAGGTGACTACGAGTATGATGAAATATGTGAAGAGGTTAAGAAAGTATTTGGTGTAGTTGGAGTATGTCCAGCAGTTAAAGTCCTTAGAAATAACGAGGAAGATGTAGAAGCGGCTTATACACAATTAAAAGAAACTGCTCTTGTAGTTTTAGAAGAAAAAATAGCTAATGGAGCTAAATCATTTAAAGTAGAGAGTAGAAGAGGAGATAAATCATTTAGATTAACTTCTCAAGATATGAGTATAGATATAGGTGGATACTTATTATCTAAGGTTGGAGATAAGATAAAAGTTGATATAAATAAACCAGAAGTTAAAATAAAATGTGAACTTAGAGAAAGCAATGTGGTAGTTTATAGTGACACTGTAGCGGGATACGGTGGACTTCCAATAGGAACAAATGGTAAAGCAATGTCTTTACTATCAGGAGGAATAGATTCGCCAGTTGCAACATGGATGGTTGCTAAGAGAGGTATGGAAGTAGAAGCTATACATTTCCACACATATCCTTTTACAAGTGAAAAATCACAAGAGAAAGTAAAAGACTTAGCAAGAATATTAGCTAAATATGTTGGTAAAGTAAGACTTCACAAAATTAACTTGCTTGAAATACAAAAAGCTGTAGGATTAAATTGTAGAGATGAAGAAATGACAATAATATCAAGAAGATTTATGATGAGAATAGCTGAAAGAGTAGGAATACAAAGAAACTGTGATGCTTTAATAACTGGAGAAAGTATAGGACAAGTTGCTTCTCAAACTATACAAGGATTAACTTGTACAAATGCATCAGTTAGCTTACCAGTATTTAGACCACTTATAGCTATGGACAAAACTGAAATAATAGATATAGCTAAGAAAATAGATACTTTTGAAACATCTATAATACCAGAAGAAGACTGTTGTTCAGTATTTGCTCCTAAGAAGCCTGTAACTAAGCCAAGATTAGAAAAAATAGAGGATTCAGAAAAAGCATTAGATGTGGAACAATTAATTCAAGATGCTATAGATAATATGGAAGTAGAAGTAATAGAATTTTAAAAAGTAGTACTACTATACTATACTTTTAATGTAAAAAAGTATACTGTAAAAAAGAAATGTATATGATAATATTAACTTATAAAACATTATGAGTAGATGTTTTGGTATTTGGCATTTGGAAATAATATAAATTGGCCTAAAATAGTACCAAAAAAATAATTATTTTGTGTTTATTAATAACAATTATTATAGTATTATTTTTTTATTGCAATGGACCTAATAAAGAGCTAGATGATTTTGATGTGTCCTTAGTATCAAATATTAGTGATGAGTCAGATGTATATGACGTAAAAATACGAGTTAAAATCAAGGATAAGTTTAATTTATTCAAAAATAATATAATAGTATCATACTCGCTAAATGATGATAAGTATGAAAATTTATGTGATAATAGTGCTAGTGTTTTTGTTAAAGATGAAAAAACAAGTAAGGTAGAACAAACTTACCATTTCAGCGAGGTTACTAAAAATGGTGCTAATATAGATTTAATTGGTGATTTAGTAAAGCCAATGTATGATAAAAAATGTATATTAGAACTATCATTTAAAGTAAAGCCCAAACATATAAAAGATAACCATATTTCGACTTTAAACAATAATGATCAAATAATCGTAAATATTTTTCCATATAATGAGTTTAATTTTGGAAAAGTGCAAATTGAAAGTCAAAAGATATCAATAACAAACCAAACTTTTAAGAGAAATCAATTGAACTATTACTTTCCTATTCCACTATTTGATAGTACACTACATTAAAAATATAAAGGAGTATATAACTAATGAAAAAATAAAATTTATTATGCAATTAATTATTGTTACAAGTAATTTGTTGTTCAAACATATTAACTGTCAATGCTGAATCAAGTAAGGTTAAAGATAATACTGAACAAATTTTAGAGTTAGCTACAGATTTTATATTAAGTACAGGTATACCAATGGATGAATTAGAAAAAATGAATAATTCAACAAAGTTAGAAATATATAATACATTTAAGGAAATGAGAGCTTTAGATGATGATATTGAATTTAAAGATTCGAATCAAAAAATAGTAAGTATTCCTACGAATAAAATTGAATCACGAAATATACCTAAAGAAAAATTAAAGTTTAATATCTATTCATTTGATAATCGCCAAATGGGAAGAGTATAAGGTTTTGCTTCTTTTAAATGGAAAAATATGCCCTTTGAATAGTTAATTAATAATGATACTTTTACTTTTTCTATAGGGGGAGTATGGAATATTTTGGATGGAGGGCATGCGTTATCATTATATCGTGTTGATGGGGAATTTATTCATAAATTTACTAGACCCTCAGAATGTAGCAGATATGGTACTGCATACCATATGTATACACCTGAAGCAAAAGAATTTAGATTAGTTAATTATGGAGTTGCTCATTTTTCTTTGCGTCCTAATCGTAATATTCCTATATCAGAACTGGATAATTTTATTTCACTTTTATACATACAAGATTTATATTGGCTAAATATAGCTAGCGTGTCTTTATCATGAGGTCCTGCAAGTGTAAGTGTTCAAGCACCAAGTAGCATGTTTATACATAAAGCAGGTTATAGCGGAACACTGTATTAAAATTAAAAGTATATAAAAATTATAAATAGGGAGTACAAATAGATTTATTTTTAGACAAATATATTCGTGTTTACTATTATTAAATATTATGTTTTTATGATAGGTTTATATATTAATTTTTGCAAAAAAGTATGTTGATTTTATGCTATGTAATAAATATATTATACTATACTGAGACTATTATTAGTTAATATGTGAAGTTAAAATTTTATAGTGATAGTAATGAGTTAAATATTAAATTAAAAAAGAAGCCTTATTAAATAAGGCTTCTTTCATATTTTATAGAATTATTTATAAAGCTAATTTTTCAACAAATATTATTTTTTATTATTGAATACTTTAACTCCGTGTTTTTCTATGATTTCAGCAGCTCTAGCTACATCATCAGCATCAGCATCTCTAACATCTTTTAATTCATAGTCAAGGCCCATGTTCTCCCATTTATGAACACCCATAGTGTGATATGGTAAGATTTCTAGTCTATCTATATTGTTTAGAGAAGCAGCTAACTCACCTATTTGAGATAAGTTTTCTTCACTATCTGTTATACCAGGAACTAAAACATGTCTTAACCAAATAGGTATGTTTCTTTCATCTAAATGTCTTGCTAACTTTAATGTTTTTTCTATTCCTACACCTGTTAGGTTTTTAGCTTCTTCTTCATTCATATGTTTTATATCAAGTAATACTAAGTCAGTATTGTCTAAAACTTTATCGATTTTTTCTATATCAACAAATCCAGAAGTATCTAAACAAGTATGAATATCTCTTTCTTTAGCTATTGCGAATAATTCAGCAAGGAAATCTGCTTGTAAAGTAGCTTCTCCACCAGATGCCGTTATTCCACCCCCAGATGATCTCCAGTAAGAAGAGTATCTAGATACGTTGTCTATTAATTCTTCAGCTGTATATTCAGTTCCATCTTTAACATTC
The DNA here is from genome assembly GCF_000808015.1 of Terrisporobacter othiniensis. Taxonomy (GTDB): domain Bacteria; phylum Bacillota; class Clostridia; order Peptostreptococcales; family Peptostreptococcaceae; genus Terrisporobacter; species Terrisporobacter muris. The sequence continues at coordinate 5,010 of NZ_JWHR01000075.1, forward strand.
CAAGTATCTCTGTTATGGCAGTATTTACATCTTAATGGACATCCTTGGAAAAATAAGATACTTCTTATTCCTGGTCCATCTACTGTTCCAAATGTTTCTATTGAGTGAATTCTTCCTGTAGTCATATTGCACCTCGTAATTATATGATTAAAACTAAAAAAGATAAAGAATATCTATATAAAATTTAAAATTAAGAAGATTATAGATTAACTGTATAAATAAATCTATAAAATAAGGGCATTTCATATGTTTTATATCTTAGCTTTTAAAGTTTTTTGATTATTTATGTTAAGTTTTTAATTATTATTTCCAAAAAAAATTGATTTTTTATAGGAAAAGGGTAAAATAAAAAGACTAAAAATGAATTTAGTCTTTTTACTTGTATTTTATCAATTAAGCTTAAGCCATTTTTCCGTGGAATGTTCTGTTTATAACATCTAATTGTTGTTCTTTAGTTAATTTGATGAAGTTAACAGCGTATCCTGAAACTCTTATAGTTAATTGAGGATATTTTTCTGGATGTTCCATAGCATCTTCTAAAGTAGCTCTATCAAATACGTTAACGTTTAAGTGATGAGCTCCATCTCCGAAGTATCCGTCCATCATTGCTGATAAGTTAGTTATTCTCTCAGACATATCTTTTCCTAAAGCACCTGGTACTATAGAGAAAGTATTAGATATACCATCTTGAGAATGCTCGTATGGTAATTTAGCAACTGATGCTAATGAAGCTAAAGCTCCGTTAGTATCTCTTCCGTGCATTGGGTTTGCTCCTGGAGCAAATGGAGCACCAGCTCTTCTACCACATGGAGTGTTACCAGTTTTCTTACCGTAAACAACGTTTGAAGTTATTGTTAATATAGATTGAGTATGAACTGAATCTCTGTAAGTTTTGTGTTTTCTTACTTTGTTCATGAAGCTTTCTACTAAGTATACAGCTATATCATCAACTCTATCATCGTTGTTTCCGTATTTAGGGAAATCTCCTTCAATTTCGAAGTCAACAGCTACACCAGCTTCGTTTCTTATAGTTTTAACTTTAGCATGTTTTATAGCAGATAATGAGTCAGCAGTAACTGAAAGACCAGCCATACCACAAGCCATAGTTCTGAATACATCTCTATCATGTAAAGCCATTTCTAATGCTTCATAAGAGTATTTGTCATGCATATAGTGGATTACATTTAAAGTATTTACATAAAGGTTAGCTAACCAATCTGTACAAGCTTCAAATCTTTCCATTACTTCATTGTAATCTAAGTATTCAGAAGTTATTGGTTCAAATCTTGGTCCTACTTGAACACCAGATTTTTCATCAACACCACCGTTTATAGCGTATAGTAAAGTTTTAGCCATGTTTACTCTAGCTCCGAAGAATTGCATTTGTTTACCAATTCTCATTGCAGATACACAACAAGCTATTCCGTAATCATCTCCCCAGTAAGGTCTCATTAAGTCGTCATTTTCGTATTGAACTGAACTTGTATCTATAGACACTTTAGAACAGAAATCTTTGAATCCTTGTGGGAAGTCTTTTGACCAAAGTACTGTTAAGTTTGGTTCTGGAGATGGCCCTATAGTATAAAGAGTATTTAAAACCCTGAATGAGTTTTTAGTTACTAATGTTCTACCATCTATACCTTGTCCACCGATTGATTCTGTTACCCAAGTTGGGTCACCAGAGAATAAGTCGTTGTAATCTGGAGTTCTTAAGAATTTAACCATTCTTAATTTCATAACGAAGTGGTCCATTAATTCTTGAACTTCTTCTTCAGTTATAGTTCCAGCTTTTAAATCTCTTTCGAAGTATATATCTAGGAATGTAGAAGTTCTACCTATTGACATAGCAGCACCATTTTGGTCTTTTATAGCTGCTAAGTAAGCAAAGTATAACCATTGTACAGCTTCTCTTGAGTTAGTAGCTGGTCCAGATATATCGAATCCATAAGATTCAGCCATTCTTTTTAATGCTTGTAAAGCTTTTATTTGATCAGATATTTCTTCTCTTAATCTTATTACATCTTCTGTCATTGAAGAAACGTCTAAAGAATCTTTTTGAGCGTTTTTATCTTCTATTAATCTATCAACACCGTATAAAGCAACTCTTCTGTAGTCACCTATTATTCTACCTCTTCCGTAAGCATCTGGAAGTCCTGTTATTATACCAGATCTTCTAGCAGCTCTCATTTCAGCAGTATAAGCGTCGAATACACCTTGGTTATGAGTTTTTCTGTATTTAGTGAATATTTCACTTACTTGTGGATCACATTTGAATCCATAAGCTTCACAAGAAGTCTCAACCATTCTTATACCACCTTCAGGCATTATAGCTCTTTTTAAAGGTGCATCAGTTTGGAAACCAACAACAGTTTCTTTATCTTTATCTAAATAACCTGGTGCGTAAGCATCTATTGCAGAAACAGTTTTAGTGTCAACATCAAGAGTTCCACCATTTTCTCTTTCTTTTTTGAATAATTCCATTGCTTCAGCCCATAAGTCTTTTGTGTTTTGAGTAGCTCCAGCTAAGAATGAAGCATCTCCTTCATATGGAGTGTAGTTAGCTTGGATAAATCCTCTAACGTCTATTTCTTTAGTCCATCTTCCAGTTTTAAAACCTTGCCATGCGTTCATTAAGATATCCTCCTAAAAGTGATTATTACTATTTAAAATGTAAATAATTAATTAATGTTGTAATTTATAAGTAACAACAAATATATTCTAGCATAAACACAGTATATTGTATACAAAAATTTGTGAGTAATATTTATCGTATTTATAAGTGAATTATATCTGTTTTCTTATACTAAATAGATACCCCCTAGATTATCATTTAAACATCATTTTTCATAAAATTGTAAAAAATATATAAATTTATAATGAATAAACATTGTAATTCTGAATAGCTATAAATATAGGAGGGAATAACATGACTGTAGTTATAATTTTGTTTTTGATTGGATTTCTTTTAATAACTAAAGGTGCAGACATATTTATAGAGTGTACAGTACAAATTGGTAAAAAGACTGGAATATCAGAGTTAATTTTGGGGGCTACTATAGTGAGCTTTGCAACTACATTACCAGAGTTAACTGTTTCAGTTTTTGCATCAATAGATAATCATACAACAATGAGTTTAGGTAATGCTGTTGGATCTATAATATGTAATACAGGATTGATTTTAGGATTAGTGGCATTTATCAGCCCTTTTAAAGTTGATAAAAACATGTTTTTTTCTAAATCAGCCATATTATTACTTTCTGTACTAGGTTTAATGATTTTAGGCAGTAATGGAACTATTACTCAAGGTGATGGATTACTATTAATCGTAATACTTTCTTTTTATATGTATTCAAATATAAAAAGTGTATCAGGAAAAAATAGGGTCAATGTTTCTAGAAACTTGGAAGGTGATTCAGGCAACAGTATGAAATCGAGTAAACATGAAAGTTTCAAAACTTGTGTATTATTTATCCTTGGGTTAATAATGATGGTTGTAGGTTCTAAGTTACTAGTAGATAATGGAGTAAAGCTTGCTAGTTTTATAGGAATTCCACAAGGGGTAATCAGTTTAACAGTGATTGCATTGGGAACATCACTGCCAGAGTTAGTATCTTCTTTAACTGCAATAAGAAAAAAACACCATGGAATATCAGTAGGAAACATATTAGGAGCTAATATACTAAATATAACTTCTGTTATAGGAATATCATCATTAATAAATGATTTACCCATATTAGCTCAAAATATAAGGGTAGATTTTGTATTTATGACGATTCTTTTATTAACTTTAATATTACCCACAATTAAAAGTAGCAAAATATATAGATTACAAGGTTTGATATTACTAATTACTTACATAATTTATATAACTACTATATACTTTACATACTTAGCTTAAACAAAAAAAATTATACATATTTATATAAGGTTTTATTTAGATAATTGCGAAAATAAGTGATTAACTGAATAGGACCTTTTTTTTGGGTAAAAATATAATTGCATAATATTGAAATAAACTATATAATAGAAAAGTTAATATTTATGATAACGGAAAGGAAATAAATAATTTATGAATATAATAAAATTTGAAGATTTACCAATTAGTGATGAGATAAAGAGATCAGTAGCGGAACTAGGATTTGAGGAGCCATCTCCAATTCAGGCTCAATCTATACCAGTAATCTTAACAGGAAAAGATGTTATAGGTCAAGCTCAAACAGGAACGGGAAAGACGGCAGCTTTCTCTATACCAGTATTAGATATGGTAGACCCTAATAAAAAAAGTGTACAGGCAGTAGTATTATGTCCTACAAGAGAACTTGCGATTCAAGTTTCTAGTGAAATGAAGAAATTAGGAAAATATAAAAGTGGTATAAAAACACTTCCAGTTTACGGCGGACAACCAATAGATAGACAAATAAAATCATTAAAGAGCGGAGTACAAGTTGTTATAGGGACACCAGGGCGTGTTATAGATCATATAAATCGTAGAACTTTAAAAATGGACGAAGTTAAAATGTTGGTTCTTGATGAAGCAGATGAAATGTTAGATATGGGATTCAGAGAAGATATCGAATTAATATTAGAACAAACTCCAGCTGAAAGACAAACGACTTTCTTCTCAGCAACAATGTCAAAACCTATATTAGAATTAACTAAAAAATATCAAGAGGATCCTCAGTTAATAAAAATAGTAAGAAAAGAATTAACTGTGCCAAATATAAAACAATACTATATAGAAACAAGAAGAGCTAATAAATTAGAAGTATTATGTAGATTAATAGATGTATACAATCCTAAATTATCAGTTGTATTCTGTAATACAAAAAGAGGTTCTGATGAGTTAGTAAGTGAATTACAAGCTAGAGGATACTTTGCAGATGCACTTCACGGAGATTTAAAGCAAACTCAAAGAGATATAGTAATGGACAAATTTAGACAAGGAACAATAGATATACTTGTTGCTACAGACGTTGCAGCTAGAGGTATAGATGTTGATGATGTTGAAGCAGTATTTAACTATGACCTTCCACAAGACGAAGAATACTATGTACACAGAATCGGTAGAACTGGTAGAGCAGGTAGAGAAGGTATATCATTCTCATTCGTATTTGGAAAAGAAGTTAGAAAAATGAAAGATATTGAGAGATATACTAAATCTAAATTAGTTAGACATGATATACCAACTATAGCTGATGTTGAAGAAAAGAAAGTAACTGCATTCTTCAAACAAGTTAAAGAAACTATAAAAGAAAGCAACTTATCTAAACAAACTCAATGGTTAGAAAATCTTTGTGAAGAAGAAGGATTAGAAGCTATAGAAATAGCAGCTGCTCTTGTTAAACTTGCACTAGGTGATGAAGAAAAACAAGAAATAGTAGAAGAAACTTCAAACTACAGAGATGGATCTGGAAGAAGAGACCGTAAAGATAGAGATAGAGGCGATAGAAAGCGTGGTAGAAGTGCTGAAGCTGGAATGGTGAGATTATTTATCAATGTTGGTAAAAATCAAAGAGTACAAGCTAAAGATGTAGTTGGTGCTATAGCAGGAGAAGCTGGAATACCAGGTAAATTAGTTGGAACTATAGATATATATGATAAATATACATTTGTAGAAGTTCCAAAAGAAAATGCAAAAAAAGTTTTAGATAAAATGAAAAATATAAAAATTAAAGGTAATAAAATTAATATAGAAAAAGCTAATTCAAGAAGAAAATAATATAAATGAAAGTAACTTAATCCAATAGATTAAGTTACTTTTTTTGTATAAAAATAAGGATAACTTTGGTAGATAATAAGTATGTAATTTACAGTACAAACCTTATGAATTTATGATATAATTTATATGAGATGTTAACATAATTATCATAATATGAAATCTTTTCTATTTGTATGTATACATAAAGTATACACATGTTGATGACACTAGAAGAAAGACATTAAAAGAGGATATATCAATTCACTTTAAAATTCAATTCTATTGGCATTACAAATTTAATCATAAGTATTGTGGTAATTATAGAAACAAATTATTTTACTTATTTTAATCAAATATAACACTTTTATGTTTGATTAAAGCCTGATAGTTATTTAAATTAAGAAGATAGACTATATTAAATTAATGATAAGTAGCAGTACAAGGAAATAAAGTAATTATCATTTTTAATACCTCCGTACACATGGATCACTTATTTGTGTGTCTAGCTAGAATTAGGAGGAAATTTATGAATAAGAAATTTGATGTAAAAAAATTAATACAAATAAGTTTGTTAATAGCAATAGAAGTTATTTTGACAAGATTCTGTTCTATACAAACACCAATAGTTAGAATAGGATTTGGTTTTTTACCAATTGCAATAATAGCAATGATGTATGGACCATTAAGTGCTGGTATAGCATATACAATAGGAGATCTTTTAGGTGTTGCATTATTTCCCTCGGGAGCATTTTTCCCAGGCTTTACATTAACAGCATTTTTAACAGGAATAGTATATGGTGTATTTTTATATAATAAACCAAAAACATGGCCTAGAATAATAGGTGCAGTTTTAACTGTATGTCTTGTTTTAAATTTAGGATTAGACACTTATTGGCTATCTATAATGATGGGGAAAGGCTATTTAGCATTATTGCCAACTCGTATAATGAAAGCTGCTCTTATGATACCAGTACAATCACTTATAATAGGAATCATATGGAAAAAAGTTGTGATAAAATTTGTGAAAGTATCACATGCTTAATTTTTTAATTATACTTTAATTTACAAACAATAAAGGAATTAATTATATCAAATAATTCAGCAATAAATATAGTAGATAATTTACTTGAGTGTGATATAACTGCTAAAATTTATTAAGTAATGACGTAATCAGGATATAGTGTGTAGCAGAGCAACCACTGCGAATTTAGATAGGGTAAAATGGTTGTATAAAAAATTCATACCAAAATCACAACGGCTAGAATTGGAGAAAATGTCTATCAATTTTAAATTTAATGGCTTTAGTGTAAGTAACAAGTGTCTAAAAGTATTTTAATACTTTTTAGGCACTTTTTTATTTATATTGAATGAAATTATATGTTATCTGATCATGAATAACATATAATTTCAAACTTTGAGAATTGAATAACGGTCGAAGCCTTTGGCTATATGAGCGAAGTAAATTTGTATTTTTATAAAAAAATACAAATTATAAGAATATAACAAGTAAATTATGGAAATATATAACATATAGGTAATAATAGGTTGTTATGCTATTTTTGATATTATTTATATACATAATATAACAAAACTAGTTAAATTTCTTTGAAGGATACAAAAGACTTTACTAGAATTGATTAAGTTGTAAATCATTCATAAGGGGGGAAAATATATGATTAAATGCTATCTTGAAGAAAAAACCTTATTAGTTGAAATTTTATCTACAGAATTGGATCACCATGTTGCTAGAGATGTTAGAGAAGAAGTAGATACAATTTTAATGAAGAAACAAATAGATTATATAATATTTGATTTTCAATATGTAAACTTTATGGATTCTTCTGGAATAGGAGTAATAATTGGACGATATAAAAAAATAGTCAACCATGGTGGTAGAGTATCTGTTATAAATATGAGTTCTAGAGTGAAAAAGTTATTTAACTTATCTGGAATGAGCAAAATTATTAATATTTACGATACCTTTGAAGATGCAATAAATTCTTAATTAAAAGGGGGAACTTTTAGAATGAGTAATATTTTGGAGGTTAAGTTTTCAGCAAAGTCAGAAAATGAAAGTTTATCTAGGGTAATAGTTGCATCTTTTGCAGCAAAATTAGATCCAACTTTAGAGGAGCTCTCAGATATTAAAACTGCTGTATCAGAAGCAGTAACAAATGCCATTATACATGGATATGATGAAGACGAATCAAAATTTGTTTATTTAAGATGTCAAATAGATGATAGAACAGTAAAAGTAGTTGTAGAAGATAGAGGAAATGGTATAGAAGATGTAGAGCAAGCAATGCAACCTATGTACACATCTAAGCCTGAGCTTGAAAGATCAGGTATGGGATTTTCGTTTATGGAAAGTTTTATGGATAGCTTAGATGTTGTTTCTATAAAGGGTGAAGGAACTAAGGTAGTGATGGCTAAAACTATAGAATTACCTAAATAAAGTCAAAAAAGAATAGAGGTTTGAATATGAGTGTAGTTGCTAAAAAAGAAGAAAAAAGACACTTACTTAGTCATGAAGAAACCTTAGAATTACTAGAAAAAGCTCAAAATGGTGACGAAGAAGCTAAGGAAGTGCTCATATCAAACAACTTGGGGTTAGTCAGAAGTGTTGTATCTAAATTTTCTAATATAGGATATGAGAGAGATGACTTATATCAATTAGGCTCTATAGGATTAATAAAAGCTATATATAAGTTTGATCCAACATTTAATGTTAAGTTTTCTACATATGCTGTACCTATGATTCTTGGAGAAATAAAAAGATACCTAAGAGATGATGGAATGGTAAAAGTGTCTAGATCTCTTAAACAATTAGCAATAAAAGCAAAAGCACAAGGAGAAGTATTAACAAAGAAATTTGGTAGAGAGCCTACTGTTGAGGAAATAGCAAAAGAATTAGAGGTAGAAAAAGAAGAGTTAGTAATGGCAATAGAGGCAAATTTTTCTGTAGAGTATTTACATGGAGTAATACATGAAGAAGAAGGTTCTCCAATTTGCTTAATAGATAAAATTAGTTTAAAAGAAGAAAATAATGAAGAAAAAGTAGTAGATAATATATTATTAAAAGAAGTGTTAGGACGATTAGAAAAAAGAGAAAGACAGATAATTATGCTTAGATATTTTGAAGATAAGACTCAAAGTGAGATTGGAGAAATCTTGAAAATATCTCAAGTTCAAGTTTCGAGAATAGAGAAAAAAGTCTTATTAAAATTAAAATCTTATATAAGTTAATTTAAATACTAAAGAGTTCTTTTGAGTAATCAAAGGAACTCTTTTAATATATATAAATATTTAGTTTATTTTTTACTTTTTTTCAAATAATAAATATATATTGCATTTAATTCTTTATAAAAATTGGAGGGAAAGTATATGCCTGATATGCAACCAGATAAAAATGAATATAAACAATATGTAGAAAAAATGAGCCCTAAACCAACTTATTTAAAAAATAGTATTATGGCCTTTTTAGTAGGAGGATTAATTTGTTGTATTGGCCAAGGTATTAATGATTTTTATATGAAGATTATTAATTTAGATAAGCTAGCAGCATCTTCTGCCACATCAATGACATTAATTTTCCTAGGAGCATTACTTACAGGTTTAGGAGTGTATGACCTTATAGGAAAAAGAGCTGGAGCTGGATCAATTATCCCTATAACAGGATTTGCGAACTCAATTGTATCTCCTGCTATGGAATTCAAAAAAGAAGGATATGTAACAGGTGTAGGCGCAAATTTATTTAAAATAGCAGGGCCGGTATTAGTATATGGAATTTCATCATCCATAATATGCGGACTACTATATTATTTCATTAAATTAATTTTTTAATAAACTAGAAATTAATATTTGAAGGATGTGAAATTATGAATAAAAAAAGAATTGGAAAAAGAACTATAAGATTAAATAATATGCCTACTATTATTGCTGCATCATCCATAGTAGGGCCTAAAGAAGGACAAGGACCTTTAAAAGATAAATTTGATTTAATTTTATCTGATGACTTATATGGTGAGAAAACTTGGGAATTGGCGGAGAGTAAAATGGTACAGACAGTTATGGAAATGAACGTAAAAAAAGTAAATAAAAAATTGGAAGATGTAGATTTTCTCTTTGGAGGTGATTTAATAAATCAATTATTTCCAGCATCATTTGCAGCTAGAGAATTGGGTGTGCCGTTTTTTGGAATATATGGGGCGTGTTCTACAATGGCTGAGGGAATGTGTCTAGGATCAATGGCCATAGATGGAGAATATGCTAAATATGTGCTATGTGGAACATCTAGCCATTATTGTACAGCTGAGAGACAATTTAGATTTCCACTAGAATTGGGAAATCAAAAACCTATGACAGCGCAATGGACAGTTACAGGTGCTGGTGGTGTTTTATTAACTAAAGAAGGTAAAGGACCTAAAATAAAATATATTATACCCGGAAAGGTTATAGATAAGGGGATTGATGATGGAAATAATATGGGTGCAGCTATGGCTCCAGCAGCAATAGATACCATATATTCATATTTCCAAGATACAAAAGACGATCCTAATAGTTTTGATATTATAGCTACTGGAGACTTGGGTAAATTGGGAAAACAAATAGTTATAGATTTATTAAAAGAAATGAAATTAGATATATCTAAAGTATACACAGACTGTGGTGTAGAAATTTTTGATTTAGAAGAACAAGATGTACACTGCGGAGGCAGTGGATGTGGATGTTCAGCTACAGTATTTTGTTCGTATATATACGATAAATTGATTAAAAAAGAATTTAATAAAGTTATGTTGGTATCGACAGGTGCTTTATTATCTCCAACAAGTACGCTTCAAAAGCAAACTATACCATCAGTAGCTCATGGAGTAGTAATTGTAAATGAATAGGAGGCATGGCTTATGTTATTAGATTATATAAAAGTATTTATAGTTGGTGGTCTAATATGTGTGATAGCTCAGATAATGATGGATTACTTCAAGATGCAGACGCCTTATGTAATGGTTACTTATGTAAGTCTAGGAGCTATTTTAACATTTTTAGGAATATATGAACCTATAGTTAAATTTGGTGCATCAGGTGCCACAGTACCTATAATAGGTTTTGGATATTCTTTAGCAAAAGGTGTAATGAAAGGAATAGAAACAGATGGATTTTTAGGAATATTTACAGGAGGAGTAATTGCTACAGCTGGAGGAGTGGCAGCTGCAATATTCTTTGGATATATAATATCTGTAATATTTAATCCTAAGACAAAACCTTGATAAAAAAACTTCCTTATTAATAAGGAAGTTTTTTTATTGGTTTATTTATTCATTAATTTGTTCGGTATTTTCTACTGGATTATCTACTGGTGTATCTCCTGAGTTATTCTCATTTCCTCCACCATTGTTATTACCACCATTATTATTGCCGCCATTGTTATTACCACCTGTATCTTCAGGAGGTGTTGGCTCTTCTGGTGTTTCTGTATTGTCTTCTTCTGGAGGGGTATCACCATCTCCAGCATCATCAGTATTTGGTTGCTCTTCCTCAGGTTTATTATTTTGAACTGGAGGAGCTTGAGTAGTTGCACGTTGAGGATATGTTCCTTCAATAAATGCAGCATTTACACCATAAGATGAAGTTCCACCATCTACTGGATTTATTTTAGTAAAGTAAACGCCATCAGGCTTAGTAAACTTTTCTACAGGTGTTAAGTTTTTATGAATAGGAGTCATAACACTTGACCAAAGTGAAGCTGCTGTAGAACTTGTGCCCATAACACTTTGCCTTTTTTCTCCTGTTCCAGCATCGTCGCCTATATATGTTGCACCAACATAGTATGGAGTATAACCAACAAACCATGCATCTAAGGCATCGTTAGTAGTACCAGTTTTACCTGCAACAGCCATATTTTCTATAGCTGCTCTTTTACCAGTTCCTTCTTTAACAACAGCTTGAAGCATATCAGTTACAACATAAGCTACATCTTCGCTTACAACTCTGTTTTCTTGTGGATTAGCTTTTACTAGTAAATTACCATCAAAAGTTGTAATAGTAGTGAATACTGTAGGTTCTATATAAGTACCACCATTAGCTAAAGTACCATAAGCAGCTGCCATTTCTAGTGGAGATATACCATAAACCATACCACCTAAAACTAAAGAAGGGAAGTATCTATCTGTATAACTTTCTTCTTTTGTTTTACTATCTAATAATGTAGTTATACCAAAGTTTTTAAGGTAATCCATCATTACATCAGTAGCCTCAGAATACGAATCTCCTAATGTCTCAGCAACTTTTACTGCAATAGTATTTGATGACAGGGCTAAAGCTTTACGCACACTCATCATACCAGATCCAGCAGTAGTAGTTTTCGGATTCCATGTTTTGTTTTTATCGAATTTATATCCGCCTCTTGCATCACTAAATGCATTAGATTGTGTAGTTTCTAAAGTATCTATAGCAGGAGTATAAACTGATAAAGGTTTTATAGTTGAACCAGGTTGTTTTGGTGTAGTTGCCCTGTTTAGAGTTCTCTTACCTTTAACATATCTACCACCTATTAATGATTTAATTTGACCAGTTCTGTAATCTAATATTACCATGGCTGATTGAGGTTGAACTATTCCATCACCACTATCTCTAGAACCAGGGAAATTATCTCTATTATTATATTGTGTTTCTAGGTTTTTTTGCATACCAGAATCTATAGTTGTGTAGATTCTAAGTCCACCATTATAGTACATATTTTGTGCTTCTTCTTTAGTGTAGCCTTGCTCCATTAAAGAATCCACTACTTCAGAGTAAACATAATCTTCTACAGAAGAAACAACAGTTTCCTTAGCTTTTGGTAGCTTTATTTCAATTGGAGTAGCTACTTCTTTATCATATTGTTCTTGTGTAATATATCCAAGTCTTAGCATTTTTGCTAAAATAGCTTTTTGTTTTTCTTTAGCAGCTTCTCTTGGTACTGCTTTTCTAACAACAATAGTTTTTTTCTTTAATTGAATATATGTGTCATAATCAATTAAACGCCAAGAGTATAGCTTATCAATCATTTGTAATTCTATTTCAGTTGGTTCATCTAAATCATCATCTGCAGTGTTAGTATAGAATAACAATTTGTTTTCTAAATCTTCCTTAGTTTCAGAACCGTTTAACTTGTCTGTTGTATAAGGTGAATATTTACTTGGATTATTAGTAGAAGCCATTAATAAAGCAGCTTCACCAGGAGTTAAATCTTTTGCTTTTTTGCTGAAATATCCTTGAGATGCAGCCTCAGCACCATATAGACCTCTACCTGCATAGAAGTTGTTTAAATAAGCAAGTAAAATATCTTCTTTAGATACTGTTTTACTCATTTCAAAAGCATAGTAAATATCTTTTATCTTACGAGTAATACTTTGTTCTTGAGATGTAATTAACATCTTTGAAACCTGCATTGGTATTGTTGAACCACCTTGTTTATTACCCATAAGAGTGCTCAATACAGAACGTGCTAGACCTTTAATGTCTACACCATTGTGTTCATAAAAACGCTCATCTTCTGCTGCAACTAGAGCATGTTGTAAATTTATACTTATACCACTTAAATCATCTATAGGTTCCTTCTTGTTAGAAGTTTGTGCTTTTGCTAATAAATTACCATCAGCATATAAAATTTCTGTTGTTTGGTATGTTTTCTTATCTAAGTAAGCTTTATTAATAGTCTCAGTATTTCGAAGTGAAGCAAATACAATACCAGATCCAGCTGCCACACCTACAACTAAAAGTACTAAAAATACTAGAGCTACTGTTTTAACACCTTTAAATCTTCCAGAGCTTTTTTTGTTAGAAGTTTTTCTTTTACTACTAGAGCTACTAGAATTACTCGATCTACTCGAGGATTGAGATGTAGTTCTTTTATCTGAAGAGCTTACTTTTCTTCTCTTGATTTTATTTTTATCATCACGATTATCTCTTCCCATAAGATTAACCTCCTTATTTTAATGAATAATTATAACATATTTAAGGATTTTTACAAAATTTCCTTTATACAGACCTCAGTTCAAGTAAAAGACACAATATAATTATACCTTTATAATGTATAAATAATAAAGTAAAATTATTAATTTTATGCAATAATTAGTAAAATATTTGATTTTTAAGTAAAATATTAAATTATGTTAATAGTTATATTCTCACAAAATAATTAAAAAATATTTATTTATTATTTTAGTTTATATTCTTAGTATTAACTATTTATTAAAGATTTAAAAAGATATGAAAAAAAAATTTGAGAAATAAAAAAGAACTACTAAATGTACTGCACCCCAATTGTTGGACCAAAAATCTAATGATTGGTGTGTTTTGCATGACAAAATATAATTATAGTTTTAAACTGCAAGTAGTAAAATCTTATTTAAATGGAGAAGGAGGATATAAACATGTAGCAGCTAAATATAATATCCAAAATGAATCTCAAGTTAGAAGGTGGGTTAACTTATATACTACCTTCGGCGAAGATGTTTTAGAAAGAAAAAATAATTTTATCATTTAATTTATCACTAAAACCAACTTTTGAACCTATTGAAGATGCACTACTTAAAGCTATTAATATTACAAAAGATTGCCCTTATAGAAGAACATTTCATTCTGATCAAGGATGGGTATATCAAATGAATAGATATACAGAACTTCTTAAAGTAAATAAAATTTTTCAAAGTATGTCTAGAAAAAGTACTTGTCTTGATAATTCTCCTATGGAAAATTTTTCAACTATTATAATAATGATCGAATTAAGGAAAAATTAAATTGGAATAGTCCTGTTACTTATAGAATTAAACATAATTCAACTTTGTACAATTAAATAAATAACACTGGGATGAAAATTATCATTCCAGTGTTAAGTCCAACTTTTAGGTCTTAGTACAAAAAGCAGTTCTTTTTTTTATTGAGGTTCTTCTAACATCCATTTAATATAAACACCATATCCTACAGTAGGATTATTTTCTAAAGCATGAGATACAGCACCAACTATTTTGTTACCTTGTACTATTGGAGTTCCACTCATTCCTTGTACAATACCACCAGTTTCTTTTAAAAGCTGAGGGTCGGTAATTTTAATTTTAATTCCTTTTGAGTCAGGCTTTCTTTGTTTCTCAATATTAATTATTTCAACATTATATTTTTTACATACGTTGCTTTTGTTTTGTAAGATAATTTGAGCTTTTCCTAATTTAACTTCATCTACTTCTGCCACTTTATACTTTTTGTAATTAGATAAATCCATATTATTAATTACACCTTTAATGCCAAAAGTAGTATTATCATCAAATTCACCAATTACATTGTTTTTTGTGGCATTTATACATCCTACATTACCTTTACAAGATTTCTTAATATTTAAATTGTTTGTTAATGAAATACAACCTTTTTTTATAGGAATTTTTCTTGTAGTTCCTATATTAATAGAGTGAGCTACAGCACCAAATTCATTTGTATTAGGATTAATATAAGTTAAAGTAGCAAAACCTGATATGAAGTTATTAAAATTAATTTTTTCTAAGGCATTTTTATCACATTTTAAACAAAAAACTGAATTTTCTCTTCTTATTAAGACTGAAGCATCATCATCTCTATTTAATGAAGAAATAGCATAACTAAAATCTTCATAAGAAGTAATATCATTATTTTCTACCTTTAAAATAGAATCACCTATTTTTAATGGACAATTATCAATTTCATTTCTAACAATGATATTTTTTAATTCTGCATCAATTTGTAATATATTTCCCATAGGTATTAAGTATTCACAATCATTTTTTTCTAAAGATTGTGAATAAATAAAATTATTTGAGAAAAAATATAGAAAAACATAAAAAAATATTAAAACTAAACCATTTATTCTATTTTTTATTTTTGATGAAGCAATTTCATCTTTAAAAATTTTATTTAAAATATAAAACACCTTCTTTCTGTCATGAGTTCATGTTGGTGCTTTAATATTATCTTGCTCAGTATAGGAGTTTTAATCCTTGGAAATGAGTTTCAACAAGGGCGAAGATTTCAAAAAAAAACAAGGGATAATTTAAAATGGCTAAATTTAAACGACAAAAAAATAAAAGAAATAAAAACATGTAATTTTATTGTAAGATATGTTTTTATTTCTTTTTTTTTATGATTTTTTTACCATTATTACCGTCATTTTTTGAGGAAGTTACTGCAACATCAGCGACAGGAGGAGTAAAGACTGGATTATTAGTATTATTATTGCAATTGTTTACACTTTGTATTAATGCTAATTCATCAGACAAAACAGCAAAAAAGGTAGATAATATTCCTAAATCTGTTGAAGATAATTCTTCACCCAAAGCAATAGCTAGAGTTGAAGCTAGAACAATATAGTCGACTGAGCTAAAACAACAAAGTTTAGAGTGTGTATTTTTACTACTGCTAGATTGACTTGATTGAGTATTACTATAAGCAGAACTTTTTTGAGCTTTGGAGTTATTGTTAATGTTTTCTTTTTGGCAGTTACTTCTTTTTTTAGACTTCTTTTTTCTATTTGGATTATTTTTTGTTTCACTCATTTATTTAATCTCTGAATAGAGATTTATAATCACCTCCAAAACTAGATATATAAATATATATGTTAAACATAGAAAATAAAAAACTATGAAGATAAATAAGCCAATCAAAAGTAGGAAATAATAATTTATATTAAAATATTATAGAAAAAGAAAGGAAGGCTTATGAAACTTTATAAAGTATCACTTATTATTATAATGATTTTAGGGATAATCTTTATTGGCAACTCTGACCCGATGAAAAACTTATATAAAAACAGTGCATCTATAATAACGGGGTTAAAAATAGATGACAAAAGTAAAAATTCAACTAAAAAGGAAGATACAAAGGAGAAAGAGAAAGCTGAAAAATATTTAATTTGTATAGATCCAGGTCACCAAGCCAAGGGAGATTGGAAAAGTGAACCTGTAGGACCTGGATCACCATACCAAAAAGCTAGAGTTTCTTCTGGTACAGTCGGTATAAGTACAAAAAAACCAGAATATATTTTGAATTTAGAAGCATCTGAAGTTTTAAAACATATATTAATAAGTAAAGGTTTTGAAGTTATTATGACTAGAGAAAGTCATGATGTAAATATAAGTAATTTAGAAAGAGCTACATTTGCTAATAATAAGAATGCAAATATGGTGATTAGAATCCACGCGGATGGTTCTGACGATACATCAATAACAGGTGCATCCATTTTAATTCCATCGCAAAAAGGTAAATATACATCATCAATCTTTGAAGCTAGTTATGAATGTGCTAATTTAATAAAAAGTAAAATGGACAATGGCGGATTTAAAGTTAATGGAATCTTTGAAAGAGATGACTTAACAGGATTCAATTGGTCCAAAGTACCAGTAGTATTGGTAGAAATGGGATTTATGAGTAATTATAATGAAGATGAGATGATGTCTAATAAAGAATATCAAAGAAAAATGATGCAAAGTATTGCTGACGGAGTAGAAGAGTATTTTCAGACTAATTAAAGTGGTGATATAAATGAATAATCGTGTAGAAAAAGTTTGTGGTAGACTAATATCTCAAACCTTTAGAGTAATAAATCCTATTAAAAAGAAAATTATAAATACAAACTGTGAAGTACATTTATTTATTCAAAACAGCGCGTTAGATGTACTAAGAGAAGACAGGTATAATAAACAAGCACAGTTTTATAAAAATTTTGAACCCTATATAAATAAAGGATTAGTATGGGCTGACCAAGATTTCAAATCATATTTTCATTTTTATAATCCTGAAGATAAAAAGGGCATGTATGGTCATACAACAAATGCTATGACTTTAGCAAATACTTACTATAAAAATGCACTACACTTTATCAGTAAAAATGATTATGAAAATGGAATGGCTTATTTTGGTGCAATGTGTCACGTAATACAAGATGTGACAATACCTCAACATGCTAAAAGAAAATTGTTAGATAGTCATAAACAATTTGAAACTTATGTGAAATTAAATTATAGAAAAGTAAAACGATTCAAAACAAAGGAAGGACCTTTAGTTTATAATAGTGTGAGTGACTATATAGATTTTAACTCTAGAAGTGCTTTAAATTTTGATTATATGTACAAAGGCATAAATGATGATAAAACAAAATTCTACCTTGTAGCATTTAATGCCCTCAATCTTGCTCAGAGAAGTACAGCGGGATGTATGCTAATGTTTTATGATGACTTAGAAATGATAAGGAAAAAGGATAAATATAACTAATTAATAAAAGAGCCAACTTAAAATTTTAAGATGACTCTTTTTCTTTATATAATCATATTTTGCTTATTGAAAAAAGGTAAAAATAATAAATATACATTTTTATAAAAATGAAATATAATAGTATAGATATTATAGACAAAAAATTTATGAAGAGGTGTGAAAATGCTTGTAGTAGAAAATGTCAGTCATGGATTCGGGGCTAGAGTTATACTAGAAAATGTATCTTTTAGACTTAAAAAAGGTGAACATATAGCACTAGTTGGTGCAAATGGTGAAGGTAAATCTAGTTTTTTAAATATAATAACAAAAAAACTTATGCCAGACGCAGGAAATATAAAATGGTCTTCAAGAGCGACTGTTGGTTATTTAGATCAGCATTCAGTTCTTGAAAAAGGAAATACAATAAAAGATATTCTTAGAGGTGCTTTTAAGCATATGTTTGAACTAGAGCAAGAAATGCTTGCTATGTATGACAAAATGGGTGAAGCAAGTGATGAGGAGATGACTAAACTTCTTGAAGAAACGGCTGAAATCCAAACAATATTAGAAAATAGTGGATTTTATACAATAGATGCAAAAATCCAAGAAGTAGCTAACGGACTAGGTCTTGGAGAAGTTGGATTAGATAGAGATGTTGATGATTTAAGTGGAGGACAAAGAACAAAAGTACTCTTAACTAAATTACTTTTAGAAAGTCCAACAATACTTATCCTTGACGAGCCTACTAACCATTTAGATGAGGAACATATAGTATGGCTTACTAGATATCTTCAAGAATACGAAAACAGCTTTATCTTAGTATCACATGATGTTCCATTTATAAATGATACTTGTAATGTAATTTATCATATAGAAAATGCAGAGCTTACTAGATACAAAGGCAACTACGATGAGTTTGTAAGACTTAATGAAATTAAGAAAAGACAGGAAGAAAGTGCTTATGAAAAGCAAGTTGAAGAAAGAAGAAAGCTTGAAGATTTCGTACAAAGAAATAAAGCAAGAGTTGCCACACGTGGTATGGCAAACTCTAGACAAAAAATACTTGATAAGATGGAAATTTTAGAAAGACCAAAGGAAAAAATAAAACCAACATTTGATTTTAGAAATGCTAGAGCGGCTTCTAGATTTATATTCCAAACAGATAACTTAGTATTAGGTTACAATGATCCTTTAACTAAACCATTAAACTTTCAACTAGAAAGAGGGCAAAAAATAGCTCTTAAAGGTATGAATGGTATAGGTAAGTCTACATTACTGAGAACATTACTTGGAATACAAAAACCATTTGATGGATCAGTACAATTAGGAGATTATTTAGAAGTAGGATATTTCGAGCAAGAGTCTTCAAAGGATAATTACAACACTGCTTTAGATGATGTATGGAATGAATATCCAGTATTAACAAACTATGAAGTAAGACAAGCTTTAGCTAAATGTGGCCTTTCAAATGAGCACATAACTTCTCAAGTTAGAGTTCTTAGTGGAGGAGAAGCTGCTAAGGTTAGACTTTGTAAATTAATGCTTAAAGATATAAACTTCTTAGTACTTGATGAGCCTACTAACCACCTAGATGTGGAGGCTAAGGATGAGCTAAAGAAAGCTATAAAAGAGTTCAAAGGAACTGTTTTATTAGTTTGTCATGAACCTGAATTTTACAGTGACATAGTAGATGATGTATGGAATATAGAAGATTTCACTACTAAAATAGTATAAATTTAATTTTTAGAATATGAGCAACGGTATATTTATATATCGTTGCTTAAAAAATATAAAGGGAAATAAAAAATTTATTTTAAGGGGATTATAAATGAAAAGATTATTAAATATCTTGATTTCATTTTCATTGGCTATTTTTATAATCAGTGGTTCAGTAATATTAGCTTTAAAGTGTAAAAGTTTATATTATTATGATGTGAAAAAATTAAACATAAGTGCTATGAGTGGATTTAGTGAAGAGGAAATTAAACTAAACTACGATTACTTAATTGACTATAATTTAAATGCAAATGTTGGGGAATTTAACTTGCCTACAATTAAATATTCTGAAGAAGGAAAAATTCATTTTGAAGAAGTAAGAAATATATTTCAAGTTATTAAAAGTGTGTTTTACATAAGTGGAATAATTTCTTTATTGGGAGTAATTTTAAGTATTAAAAATAAAAATATAAATTTTTTAAATGCTACATCAATAATTACAATATTATTGCCAATAATTGCAACAATACCACTTGTTATTAATTTTAATTATTTCTTTATAAAATTCCATGAGGCAGTATTTTCTAATGATTATTGGATATTTGATCCTAGAATAGATCCAGTGATTAATATGTTGCCACAGGATATATTTTTCCACATAGGGATATTGATTTTAGCAATAGTACTTATAGTAAGCATTTTGCTACAAATAAGTTATAGAGTGTTAAATAAAAGATTAAAATAAATTATAAGACCATGATTTGGTAAAATTGCCAAATCATGGTCTTATAATTTATATGGATTTATTGGAATGAGAATATATATTATATGTAAAAAAGTTAAAATTATTCAATATATTGTAGAATACAGAGATGAAATATTATAAAATCTTATAAGAACGATAATATTTTTAACATTGTACAAATCAAATTGGAGGTAATATGGAGGGAATATGATAAAGAATAAAGTAAATGGTGTTACGGTTAAATTACTAGCAATTGCACTAATTTTGAGTGCTAATTTTTTACCACTAGAAGTACAAGCCTTAAATAAAAAGGATACAGTAATCACTAGTCAAGTTGAAAAAAGTTCAAAAACTACACAAAAGGGAGTAGTAAATACGAAGTCTTTAAATATTAGAAAAGGAGCTGGAACTAAATATTCGAAGATAGGTTCTTTATCTAAAGGTGATAAGGTTCAAGTAGAAGGTAAAACTTCTAGTGGATGGTATAGAATCAAGTATAAGAAGACTTACGGATATGTTAGTGCAAAATATATAAAAATCACATCAACTAACTCATCAAGCTCAAGCACAACATCAAAAGCTACAAAAGTTAAATATACGGGTACTACAACTGGTGGTTTGAATGTAAGAAAGGGTGGATCAACATCCTATTCTAAAATAGGGTCATTAAAAAAAGGAAGTAAATTACAAATAATTGTTAAGCTTTCAAATGGTTGGTATAAAATCAAATATAAGAATACATATGGGTATATTATTGGAAAATATGTAAAAAATGTTAAAGCAATTAATTCATCAAATTCAAACTCTGAAGAGGTAATTATAAAAACTGGTACTATAAATATATCATCAGTAGATGTTATGAAAAAATCCTCTCTAGAATCTACTAAAATAGGAACTTTATCAAAAGGAAATAAAGTAGATATTACAAAAATAGAAAGTAATGGATGGTATAGAATTAAATATAATGGTGATTATGGATATGTTGAAACTTCTTATATAGATCTTAATAAAGAAAGAACAGATTTAAATAATTTCTTGTTTGTAGGAGATTCATTCACATATCTTATGAAAGATACTATAGCATCTAAAAATAAAAATGTATATATACATGCTAAGAGTGGAAGTATGCCAGGATATTGGATAGATAAAGTATCAAGTATGCCTAAAAACTCAAAGGTAGATGGAGTTGTTTTATTAATAGGAGTAAATGGTGCAGGATATGAGTCAAATAGAACTGATGTTAAGATTTTAATTAATAAATTATCTGAAAGATATCCAGATAAGACTATTTATGTGCAAAAGATTTTCCCAGTGGGAAGAGCGTTTAAAAGTGCAAATCCTTATTCATTTAATCAAAAGATATCAGGCCTAAATAGTGTTATAGAGTCTCACTGCAAAAAAGTAGACAATGCTGTATTTATAAACACTACGTCAGGATTTATAGATAATGATGGCTACTTACTAAATCATAGTGGAGATGGGTTACATATAGCATCTAAATATAACAACAAATTTTATAGCAATATATTTAATGCAGTAAAAAAAGCAGAAAAATAAATATTCTATATAATATAAAAAAGGAGATATTAATATCTCCTTTTTTATTAATCATCTTTTTTAGTTATTTTAATAATATCTTGAAATTTTCCCATAATATAATCATAGTTATCTCTTCTATGAGGAAGAGTGCATTTACTACAATCCTTTATACCTTTATCAGTATACTTAAAATTGCCACCACATTTATCTTTTAAAGCATAAAGGGGACAATAACAAAACAAACAATTGAAATTATCAGGGTCACTTGTTTTATGACAAGGAAAGTATTCGCATTCCTTGTGATTAAAGAATTTATAATTTTCACTCATAAGGTAAACCTCCTGCTATTAATAATTTAATTATACTAAATATTAACTTTAATGGTATAATTATAAAAAATTAATATTTAGAAAAAATAAAAAATATAGCAAAGAAAATATTTTTTAACATATACATACATTAAGATAAAAGAGGTGTAAGAATGGAAAAACAGCAAGAAAGAGCCTTACTAATAGGACTTAATATAACGACTAATGTGAAAAAGATAGACGACA
Source organism: Terrisporobacter othiniensis (assembly GCF_000808015.1). Classification (GTDB taxonomy): domain Bacteria; phylum Bacillota; class Clostridia; order Peptostreptococcales; family Peptostreptococcaceae; genus Terrisporobacter; species Terrisporobacter muris. The sequence continues at coordinate 27,514 of NZ_JWHR01000075.1, forward strand.
TAGATATAAATGAGTCTATGGAAGAATTAAAGGAATTAACGAAAGCTGCTGGTGCAGAAGTTGTGGGAAGCTTAATTCAAAATAGACCGGCTGTTGATGCAGCATACTATGTTGGAAAAGGTAAAGTAGAAGAACTTAGAGCATACTGTGAAGCTACTGATGCTACAATGGTAATATTCAATGATGAATTATCGGGAGCTCATATAAGAAACTTAGAAGAAGCTGTAGGTAGAAAAGTTATAGATAGAACTACGCTTATATTAGATATATTTGCTCAAAGAGCTCTAAGTAAAGAAGGTAAGCTACAAGTTGAACTTGCTCAGCTTAGATATAGAATGCCAAGACTTTATGGTATGGGTGGAGAAATGAGTAGAACTGGTGCAGGGATTGGAACAAGAGGACCAGGGGAACAAAAATTAGAAATAGACAAAAGAATTATATTAAATAAAATAGCAGACATAAGAAGAGAATTAAAAGAAGTATCAAAGAATAGAGAGACTCAAAGAGTTCAAAGAATGAAATCAAATATGCCAATAGTTGCATTAGTTGGATATACAAATGCAGGAAAATCAACTCTATTAAACGAATTAATAAAAACACATAAAGATTATGAAGAAGAAAAAGAAGTATTTGTAAAAAATATGCTATTTGCTACACTAGATGTTACTTTAAGAAAAGCGACACTACCTAATAAAAGAGACTTCTTAGTTGTAGATACAGTTGGATTTGTAAGTAAACTTCCGCATGACTTAGTAGATGCTTTCAAAGCTACACTAGAAGAGGTACAATATGCAGATTTAATACTTCATGTTATTGATGCAACTAACAGCAGTTACGAACTTCAAAAACAAACAACAGAATCTGTTTTAAAAGATTTAGATGTTGGTGATAAGAAAACAATCATAGTATATAACAAGGTTGATAAGCTAGAACTTGATATTTATCCAAAAAATCAAAAAGATAAAGTATATATTTCTGCAAAAAAAGGAATAAATATGGATAAATTATTAAAACTAATTGAAGAAGCCTTAATGAAAGATACTTACAAAGTAAATCTTATACTTCCTTATGAAAGAGGAGATATATTTAGTAAAATAAAAGATAAATATAATGTTAATGATTTTAATTATGAAGAAAATGGTATTTCTGTTGATGTAAATTTAGATGAAGAAGATTATAATATATATAAGGACTATATAAAATAAATTGAGTAATAAAATGAATATAGATTGGAATAATATAGACCAACTTGAAGATTATTTTATTACCTATCTTCTTTATAAAGAGTCCAAAACGGTACCACAAATAAGTAAAATTAGAAACATATCTACAATGGAAGTAAAGGATCAACTAATTAGGGCAAAACTAGAGATAAAGTCAATGTCTAAGAATAAACTAGAAAGTTCTAAAGATATACTGGATAAGTACTTAGAGCTAGATAAATCTGAAAGACTTGATTTTATTGACGAATTAGGTTTAGATGACGATAGGATGTTAAAGTTCAAAAGAGAACTTTACAAAAGAATCAGATTAGAAAAAAATGCTGAAGATTTAATAATTTTAATATGGACCACTGGGGAATTAAAAGAGGAAAAATATTTAGATTTATTACACTCTCTAACAATGCATAGACATTCAGATGTTAGAAGGATTACATATTCAGCTATTAGAAAAATCCAGTCACCACAAAGTAGACCATGCTTAGAAAAAGGATTATATGATTCTAATCCACAAACTAGACAGTATTGTGCAAAAGCTTTATCTGTAGTTGGCAACAATAATAGTTTAAAAATTTTAAGAAAATTAGTAATGCAAAGTAATCATGAAAAAGAATATGTATTAAGAGCTTATGAAGAAGCAATCGAAGCTCTTGAGAAAGAAAGTTTTTAGTAGTATCAGCAACATACAACTTAATAATTAATTGTTATCAGAGATTTATCTCCGCAATTTAACAAAATGTAATGAAAAATAATTCAAAGGTTAATAGGAGGGGTTTTAAAATGATAGTAAGACGTTGTGCAGGTGGAGTTGTTTTTTACGCAAATAAAGTACTTTTACTGAAAAATGATAGACATGAATGGACATTACCAAAAGGAAAAATTCTTGAAGGGCAATTAGCAGCAGATAGCGCTGTAGGTAGAGTTAAAAATGAAACAGGTGTAGATGCGTGCCCATTAGTAGTGGCAGGAGATACTATGTATGAATTTTTCTCAAGAAGTAGACAACAACAAGTTTGTAATGCAATAGTTTGGTATGTCATGGAAGCTGAAAACCCAGAGTACATAATAAGAGAAGATTTTGTAGATGGTGGTTTCTACAAGATAAAAGATGCTATGGATATGTTATCTCATAATAAAGAAAAAGCCTTAGTTGATGTTTCATATAAAAAATATAAAGAAGAAAAGAAAAATAATGCAGAAATTGCAAAATAAAATATAATATAATTAAATAAGAAAATTTAAGAAAGGGTAAATCCCTTTCTTTTTTGTAATACAGGAGGAATTTATGAGTAGCTATAAAACATTACATAAGTTTGGAGTAGATGAATATATAGTTGAAAAATCAACATTTATAGGATATGCAAAACCTATAAAAACTGAAGAAGAAGCTATAGAATTTGTTAATGAAATAAAGAAAAAACATAAGGATGCCACTCATAATGTATGGGCATATACTGTTGGTGAAAATATGAATATACAAAGATATAGTGATGATGGTGAACCTCAAGGAACAGCAGGTATTCCTACTTTAGAAGTAATAAAAAAGGAAGATTTAAGAGATGTAGTAGTTGTTGTAACAAGGTATTTTGGAGGAATAAAACTTGGCGCTGGAGGGTTAGTTCGTGCTTATACTAAAGGTGCCAAAGTAGGTATAGAAGCAGGTATTGTTATTGAAAAAGTTAAATATACTGAAGTAAAGATTAAAATTGAATATACTCAACTTGGTAAAATACAGAATGAAATAATGAATCTTGGTTTTACAGTTAAGGATACTATATATTCAGATGATGTTGAAATAATAGTATACTCAAAAGTTGAGGATGTTGAATCTCTAAAGGATAGAATAATTGACATAACAAGTGGAACAGCAGATGTAAGTTTGGGAGATGAATATTATCTATCTGAAAAGGATGGTCAATTAATTCTTTAAATTAGTTAATAACAGGGGGCAGTGAACTAATTAAAAATGGAAAATTCGATCCGCTTATATCGCCAAAATTGAGAAGCATATCGTCAACAATATATTCTCGTTACCAATTTGGATAAATCCGTTACTCAAACGAGATGCCTTCGCTACTGCTTTAGGCAACTCCGTTGCTCAAAAATACATTACTGGGGGGAGCTATGTTAAAAAATATAGGATTGATTATTTTATGCAATTTATTAATGTATTTTATCATAATGATAGTCACAAAAATTAATAAAAGAAAACGTAATAAGTACTCTACTGAAAAAAAGAAAGATATGAAGATAGAAGAATTAAGTGAGAAGGTAAATGAGTTAGAAAAGAAATTATTTATTCAAGATATTTTAAATCATGTGAACATAGAAAGAGAAAATAATGAAAAAATATATTATATAAATAAAATTATTGAAAAATATGAAGATGAACCTATTGGATATTATTTCAGAGGAAATTTATATGTGAAGTTTGAAAAGTATGAAGAAGCAATAAAAGATTTTGATAAAACTATTCAAATTGATAATAACTATAAAGAAGCATATAGGGGTAAGGGTGTTTGCTTATCTAGACAAGGTTATTATTATGAGGCTATACAAAATTATAAAAAGGCCATAGATATTGATGAAAAGTATGAAGTTGTTTACTACAATATGGGGATTTGTTACTCTAGGTTGAAAAAATATACAAAAGCTATAGAGTCTTATACAAAGGCTTTAGATTTGGACGAAAATGATATTAGTGCTTATTATAATAGAGGAAGAAACTATAGTAGAATAACTAGATATGAAGAGGCAATAGAAGATTTTACAAAAGCTATAGAGTTGGAGAAATTTGATGATAGGTTATATTATAATCGAGGAATTGCTTATTCACTTTTGGAAAAGCATGAGGAAGCATTGGAAGATTATAAAAAAGCAATTGATATTAACCAAGATTTTGAAGATGTATATTATTATGCAGGATTCTCTTATTATTTATTAGAAGAATACTACGAAGCTATGGAATATTTCACCATATCCTTAGAGATAAATAGTGAATATGAGCAAGCTTATTATGGTAGAGCTCTAGCAAATTTAAAAGTAGACAATTATGAAGAGGCAATAAAAGATCTTAATGAAGTGATATATTTAAATGATCAAAATGCAAAGGCATATTATAAAAGAGGTTTGGCTTTAGATAATTTACAGAAATATGAAGAAGCAATAAAAGATTTTACAAAAGCTATTGAATTAGATTATAAAGATGAAAATATTTATTATAATAGAGGAACTTCTAAATCATTAATGAGAGATTTGCAAGGTGCAAAAGAAGATTTAACTACTGCTTTGACATATAACACTGAAGAATTTAGAATCTATGATGTAAGAGGGATGGTGAATTTAGAGCTTAAGGAATATGAGGAATCTATAGATGATTTTACTTCTTCATTGAATTTACTTCAGAGTTCTATTTCGTATTATTATAGAGGTTTAGCATATTATGAACTGAAACAATATGATAATGCTATATCTGATTTTACAAAGTCTATAGAAATAGACCCAGATGACTTGAGAGCATATCAAAATAGAGGGGATGCCTATTGTAATATTGGAAATTATGATGAAGCAATAAAAGATTTTGCCATGGTATCTCAATTGGAAAAAGAGCTAAAATGAAACTTTAGGTACTAGATCTTTTGAAGGATATAGTACCTTTTTAATTTCTAATTATTAAGTTTAGCAAAGTAAATTTTTTATTTATTGTTGTTATCATAAATGCCTTTTTTTATTTCATATAATCCTATGAAAAATAAAAATACTCCAAAAGCTTTTCGAAGTATTTGTGAGTTTAGATACTCAGCTAATAAAGAGCCTCCTACAGCAGCTGCTATACCAAAGATTGCTATGGGAAGTACTAACTCAAACTCTACATTTTTGTTTTTTATATGGATAATTAATGCTGCAATAGTCATTGGTATGGATGAAATCAAGTTTATACTTTGGGCTAACTTAGGATCTATACTTGCAAACAAGACCAGGGCAGGAATTAATATAGTTCCACCACCCATTCCCATTCCACCAATAATTCCAGCAAAAAATCCAATTATACCAACAAGCATTAAAACACCATCCTACATGCTGCAATTATCATTACTATTCCAAATCCAATCCTTAAAAATTTTCCATTTACCTTGCATAGAAGTTTAGCACCAATAATCCCACCAATAATACTACCAAAAGCTGCTTGTGCAGTTAAATTCATATCGAAGGTACCCTTTGATATGTAGATGATTGAGCTAGTTGTAGATAAAAATATAATTACTGCAAGAGCAGTAGCGTGGGATTTATGTTCTTCAACTTCTAAAATATTGTTTAGTATTGGTACTAATAAGGTTCCGCCACCAGAGCCAAAAACACCATTGATAAATCCAGTAAATAAACCGATTATAGAATTTTTAAGGTTAAAAGGGGAGGATTGTTTTTTCATACAAATTCACCTACTTTAAATTAGTTTTTACCAAAAGAGAAATTTTATTTAATAAATAATGAAATTCTGTTAAAAGATTATTTGAGATAATGTATACAAAATATAATAAAGATATATGATATAATAGATTTAAAAATATTTGGTGAAAGGGGTAAAATTATGAAGAGAACTGAACAAATTGAAAAAACTGTTGAATGGCTAAGAGAAAAAGTAAAAGAAGCTAATTGTAAAGGATTAGTTGTTGGAGTTTCTGGAGGTATAGATTCAGCAGTAGTTGCTAACCTTATAAAAAGAGCATGTCCGGACAATTCTATAGGTGTTATAATGAGCATAAACAGTAATCCAAAGGATAGAGAAGATGCACTTAAAGTAATTAATGGGTGCGGAATTGATTATATAGATCTTGACTTAAGTGAGCCACAAGTAGCAATTAGAAATGCAGCTCTAGATGCATTAAAAGAAAAAAACTTATTTAATCCAGAAGGAGAAAGAACGGCAGATTCAAACTTAAGAGCTAGAGTTAGAATGTGTACATTATATACTGTTGCTAATGATCTTGGATATTTAGTTGTAGGAACGGATAATGCAGCAGAAATACATACTGGTTACTTTACAAAATATGGAGATGGTGGAGTTGACTTAGTACCTATTGCAAATTTAACAAAAGCTGAGGTTTATGAATGGGCAAAAGAACTTGGAGTACATGAAGATGTAATAAACAAAGCTCCATCAGCAGGACTATGGGAAGGTCAAACTGATGAAAATGAAATGGGAACAACTTATAATATGATAGATAAAGTTGTTGAAGGTAAAAGAGATGAAGTTCCAGAAAAGGACTTAGAAATAATAGATAGACTTCATAGAATAAGTGAACATAAGAGACAAGTTGCCTCTAAGCCACCAATATTTGAATAAACTACATATAAAAAAATCCAATAATAAGTACATACATTTACTAATTTGATTTTTTATGTTAAAATTTACGGTGTTAATAAGATTTAATTTTAATGTGGAAAACACATAAGAAATAAGGAGTGGAACTATGGGTCGTATAGGTAACATTATCAATAGAAAAGGTAAACAAGATGCAAAAAGAGGAGCGATATTCACTAAGCATGCAAGAGCTATAACTGTTGCAGCTAAAGAAGGTGGAGGAGATCCAGAATACAATGCAGCTTTAAAAACAGCTATAGATAAAGCTAAAGCTGACAATATGCCAAATGATAATATAAATAGAGCTATAGCAAAAGGTGCTGGTGCAGGTGCAGGTGAAGACTACTTCAAAAACACATATGAAGGATATGGACCAGGTGGAGTAGCTGTTATAGTTGAAACATTAACTGACAATAAAAACAGAACTGCTGGTAATATAAGATACTACTTCGATAAAAATGGTGGTAACTTAGGAACTACTGGTTGTGTTGGATTTATGTTCGATAGAAAAGGACAAATATTAATAGCTGCTGAAGGTATAACAGAAGATCAACTTATGGATGATGCTTTAGAAGCTGGAGCAGACGATATAATAACAGAAGAAGATGGATTCGAAGTTGTAACAACTCCAGAAGACTTCAATGCTGTTAGAGATGCATTATTAGAAAAAGGATATGAATTTGTATCTGCTGACGTTAAATTAGTGCCTCAAACTACAACTATATTATCTGATGAAGCTCAAGTTAAATCTATGGAAAAATTAATAGATTTACTTGAAGATGATGACGATGTACAAAATGTCTTCCATAACTGGGAACAAGAATAATATTTCGTATAATAATATAATGAAGTATATTTAGAGTAATAATAAAAATACCTTAGATTAGCAATTTGCAGTTTGAGGTATTTTTTTGTGTTAAAAATGAAATAAATATTAATAAATATTTAATAATAAGATTATAATTTAATTAGGGAAGGTGGGATTATATGAAAGAGATAAAAAACAATAAGTGCTGTGTATGTGGGGGTAAGATAATGAGTGAAGAAGATTTGACTGTATGTGAAAATTGTAATAATATTTATCATAAAATGTGCTGGCAAGAAGTAAAAGAAGAGTGTATATATTGCCATAATAAAATTAAAGAAGAGGAAAGAAATAATGATAAAAGTAAATATTAATGAATTTATAATGTAAAAAGCTAGATATAATAAATATCTAGTTTTTTTATGAATAAAAATAATAAAAAAATTACAAAATATTCCTAAAAATATGAAAGATGATGATACAATATTATAAAAGGGAAAACGACATAAGCAAAGTGAATTTTTTACATCTATAAAGAGCTACATATACACAGGTTATGAGTATGAAATTAAAATCATGGGAAAATAGAAAGGGGTAAAACTTATGTTGTACACACCAAAATATATTTACAATAATGATTTAGACAAGAAGATATGTAAATGTTCAGAATGTAAAAAATATAGAATATTATATTGCTATGCGAATATGGTTGAAAATAAAAATGAATCTACTAAGGAAATTAACAGTGATATTATAGCTGTTTGTTCTAAATGTGGAAGTACATATAGATTTAATTTAAAACATTTATCAGATATAAATGGAGATAAATACGAAGTAGGAAAAGTAAATTTTATAGAAGAAAAATATCCTCAAATAAAAGAAAACATAACAAGAAACTATAACTATTATGATGCTATATCAATTATTAAATCAGAAAACTTTTTAACAAAACTAATTAAGAATAATAGAGAGGTAGATTTAGAAGTATCGGAATATGTATTTATGGAGAAGTAGTAATGCCTTGTATATGTAGATAAAATTTTTAATAAAGGCTTAGTGCCTTTATTTTTCTGAATAAAAATATAGGAGATAATAAATATGGTTACTGTTACAAAGTATTTAACACAAGCGGATTTAAAAAGAAAAATATGTGATTGCAAGGAAGAAGAAAAGTTAAAAGTTTTATTTAAAGAAGTTAGTGAATCAGAGCTTAAAATGAAACCAGAACAAAGAATGACAGGTGCTTACATATTAAGAAATGAGAAAGTAATAGCATCTTGTGAGTATTGTAAAAAGGTATATTTTATAATGACTACATTTGAGGGAGGAATAAGAGAACACTATTTGAGTATAGACTCTTTAGAATTGTTTGACGGAAGTATGAGAGAATTGAGAAGAGTTATTAATAATATGTTTGATGAGTATGAAAATGAGGTTATTACAGTGGCAACTGAGGATCATACAATAAAAGTGCTAGATAAATATGAAGATGATGAAAAAATAATCACTAAGTATGTTTATTTGAATAGAGAAGATAAAGATTTATATAAAGATTTAATGGAAGATTAAAAAGATTGGAACTTAGGTTCCAATCTTTTTCTATGTAAAGATTATTTTAATTACTTACATCTAAAGCTTCCACAATATGTTTCTGATGATAAGTTTGCACTATCTGCATTAGATGTTATAGCAACATCTCTCAGTGCACAAATATTACCTGCATTATTTACACATGTTTTTACGTTACAACTTAGAGAATTACATTGACTACCATCTAAAGCATTATTAGAAAAGTTACTAAAATTAGACTCACTTACAAAAGAACTACAACAAGTATTGTTACTAGTTCTTGCTTTTTTGCCATTTACGGATACTTTATTTGCGTAACAAGTACCATTGGTATTGTGAGCGCAGTTATTAACATTACAACCTACTAGTGTCATAATAATAAACCTCCTTTTAATTAATCAATAATTAGTATGGACTAAATTTACAAAAAATATGATATTAAAAATTTAAAAATTGAATAATTTACATAGTATATTTTTTGATTTTATAGAAATAAAAGTCAAAAAATAGAAATAAAAGCCAAGACTTAGTTTAAGAGATGGCTTAAAAAATTACACTTATTAAATTAAGAAAACTATTTAAGATATTAACTTAGCATATAAATTTTTTCCCATCAAAACTCGAGCAATCAAAGATGCTGATAAAGGGTAAGATTTTGCCGGTTGCCAAATATTAATTAATTTCTTTTCAAAATCACTCAAAGAAGCAAGTTTATCACTTTCTATTGTTAATGAATATTCTTTAGTAAAATCTCTAATTTTTAAAAAGTCTTCTAATGTAAGGTCATAGAAAAGTTGTGTGCTATGTTGGGGAGGTTTTAAAAAAATTATATTTTGTTTAAACTCTATAAAGTCTAATCTATTAACCAAATTTTTGTTGTTTTCGTCCAATGAAATCGCCTCCAAATATTAAAAATAAAATATTACTCTATAATATGTATAAAACTAGGCAAATGAGACAAAAATATCTTAATAAAAGTTACTATTTTTTCCTAAAATATGAAGGAAATACATCATATAAAAAATAACGTAAGTAAGGAGGTTATTTTATGTTCGAAAAGAAAAAAGAATTTTCATGGAAAGTACCAACTTTAGTATTACTAGGAGTAATTGTTTTAGCTTGTGGAGTAGGTATTGGTATACAAGTTAGAGAGACCCAACAAGCTAGACAATCTCTTCAAGCAAAAACAGAATCAAAAGAAGTATTTAATCTTAATAAGGATTGTGAAATTTGGGTACAGGGACAAATAACAGGCAGCGGTACTTATGAAAGTCCAAAGATGCTTGGGACCATACCAAAGGATTTATTAGATAAAAGCAAAGATGAAATAGTGTCTTATTTTAAAGAGAAATATCCAAATAAAGAAATAGCAAGTATGAATCAATATGAAATTATTTTATGTAATGCACAAGCAAAAGAACCTTCAAAAGCAAATAAATATTCAATAGAAGAAAAAGATGGATTTGTATATGTATATAAATATGATAAGGACGGAGTAAAAACAGAATTAGAGAAAACTGATATATCTGTAGACTCTCTTCCAAAATCAGTACAAGAGGAATTATCATCAGGAATATTAGTAAATAGTGAAGATGACGCTTATACAAGATTAGAAAACTTTGAAAGCTAATCCTTAATACCTTTACATAAAAATATTAAATACCCTTATATAAAATTTTATATGAGGGTATTTAATTTTTTTAAAAATGATTTAGTCTAGTTTTTAGGCAATGAAAACTTATATGGAAATTTTTATAATGCTTCATATTACTCTAACTTTGCAATCATATGGTATAATATTAAAGAACATAAGTTTTGTATAAAGCTTCATAGGAGGTTTTGAGTTTTATGATAATATTAGGAATAGATCCAGGAATAGCTATAGTAGGTTATGGAATAATTGAATATAAAAATAATAAATTTAGAGTTATTGATTATGGTGCAATAACTACTCCATCAACTATGAACACAACAAAAAGATTAGAGAGAATTTATAAAGGCATAGACCTTTTAATAAAAAATTATAATATAGATGAAGTTGGAGTAGAGGAGTTATTTTTCAATAAAAATGTAAAAACAGCAATTACAGTAGCTCAAGCTAGAGGAGTAATTTTACTGGGATGCTCACATAATGATAAGCCAATTTATGAATATACACCATTACAAGTTAAACAAGGTGTAGTTGGATACGGAAGGGCGGATAAATATCAAGTACAGCAAATGGTTACTTCAATGCTGAACTTAAAAGAAATACCAAAACCTGATGATGTTGCCGATGCATTAGCTGTGGCAATATGTCATGCACATGCGAATAAATTAGAAAAGACATTAAAAAATATAGGTATGAAATAAAAGGAGAAAATTATGTATAGCTACATAAAGGGAATTATAGAAGAAATTAGTTTAGATCATGTTGTTATTGATAACAATGGAATAGGATATAAAATAAATGCTTCGGCTAATACTATAATGAAAGTACAATTAGGACATGAGTGTAAAATTTATACAAAACTCATAGTAAAAGAAGATGATATGAGCCTTTGTGGATTTTATGATAAAGAAGAATTAAGAATGTTTGAACTACTTACATCTATCTCAAAAATAGGACCAAAAGTAGGGCTTGGAATTTTATCTTTTGCTTCACCAAAACAAATTGGAGCATATATACTAAGCGAAGATATAGCAAAATTATCAAAAGCTCCAGGAGTAGGTAAAAAGACAGCAGAAAGAATAGTGTTAGAGCTTAAGGATAAAATAGACAAAAATAATGTGGAATTTGAGGCAACATTATTAACTAGTCAGCCAATCGTAGTTTCACAAGACGAAGCAGTTGATGCATTAGTAGCATTAGGATATTCTTTACAAGAATCAAAAGACGCTGTACAAAAATGTAAAAAAGATGGATTAAATACAGAGGATATTATTAAAAAATCATTAAGTTATTTAATGAGCAAATCTTTAAGATAATAAAGGAAGGGGGAAGTTAATTGTACGGATTTGAAGATGAAGATAGAATAATTACATCAAGCATGCAAAATGATGATGTGGATATAGAAAATAATTTAAGACCTAAATTTTTAGCAGATTATTTAGGACAAGAAAAAGCTAAAGAACAATTATCTATATTTATTGAAGCTGCAAAGAGTAGAAATGAACCACTAGATCATGTTCTCCTATATGGGCCTCCTGGTCTTGGTAAAACTACTCTGGCAAGTATTATAGCCAGTGAAATGGGTGTTAACCTAAGAATAACATCAGGTCCAGCTATAGAAAGAGCAGGCGATTTGGCAGCAATATTAACAAATTTAAATGAAAATGATGTACTATTTATAGATGAAATACACAGAATAAATAGAAGTGTAGAAGAAGTTCTATACCCTGCCATGGAAGATTATTGTATAGATATAATCATAGGTAAGGGTCCATCTGCCAGAAGTATAAGACTTGATTTACCTAAGTTTACCCTTATTGGAGCGACAACAAGAGCAGGTATGCTTACAAACCCACTTAGAGATAGATTTGGAGTTATATGCAAACTTGACTACTATACAGTTGATGAATTAACAAATATAGTAATAAGATCGGCTAATATATTAGGTGCAGAAATTGAACATAGAGGAGCAATGGAAATTGCCAGACGTTCTAGAGGAACACCAAGGATAGCCAATAGACTGCTAAAAAGAGTTAGAGATTATGCACAGGTTAGGGCGGACGGGAATATAACATCAGAGGTTGCAGACCAAGCTTTAGAAATGATAGGTGTAGATAGTTTAGGATTAGACTATGTGGATGAAAAATTATTATTAACAATAATAAATAAATTTAAAGGTGGACCTGTAGGATTGGATACCTTGGCATCTTCTATAGGAGAAGATAGAAATACAATAGAAGATGTTTACGAGCCATATCTACTTCAACTTGGTTTTATCAATAGAAGTCCAAGAGGAAGAATAGCTATGCCAAATGCTTATAAACATTTAAATATAAATTATCCAGAAAAGTAGAATAATAGTATTACACATATAAATGTACGAATTCTTATAGTAGAAAAAAATTGGATTTTTTGTTATCATGGTAATTGTATGTTTAAGGTAATATATTTTTGAAAGGACGTTTAACATTGAAAACAAGCGATTTTTATTTTGATTTACCAGAAGAATTAATTGCTCAAGTACCTATTTTGGACAGATCAAGTTCTAAGTTAATGGTACTAGACAAAGAAACAGGTGAAGTAAGTCATAAAATTTTTAAAGACATAATAGATTATTTAAATCCAGGAGATTGTCTTGTATTGAACGATACAAGAGTTATTCCTGCAAGACTAATTGGTTCTAAAGAAGGAACTGGTGGAAAAATAGAGTTTTTACTTTTAAAAAGAAATGAAGATGATACTTGGGAAACTTTAGTTAAACCAGGTAAAAGAGCTAAAATAGGTACAAGATTTTCATTTGGTGAGGGAAAACTTATAGCTGAAGTTGTTGGAATGGGCGATGATGGAGCTAGAATTGTAAAATTTGAGTATGAAGGTATTTTTGAAGAAGTTTTAGATGAGCTAGGAAATATGCCACTACCACCATATATAACAGAAAGATTAGAAGAACGAGAAAGATATCAAACAGTTTATTCTAAGCATAATGGATCAGCAGCAGCACCGACAGCAGGTTTACATTTTACGGATGAATTACTACAAAAGATTAAGGACAAGGGTGTAGACTTAGCTTTTGTAACTCTACATGTTGGACTTGGTACTTTCAGACCTGTAAAAGTAGATGATGTTTTAGAACATGATATGCATTCTGAGTATTATATGGTTACACAGGAAGCAGCAGATAAAATTAATAAGGCAAAAGAAAATGGTAATAGAGTAATAACAGTGGGTACAACAAGTACTAGAACTATAGAATCTGTAGCTGATGAAAATGGAAGAATGAAAGCAGCATCAGGATGGACAAAAATATTTATTTATCCAGGATATAAGTTTAAAGTTGTAGATAACCTAATTACAAACTTCCATTTGCCAGAGTCAACACTAATAATGTTAGTAAGTGCTCTTGCTGGAAAAGAAAATGTATTAAATGCATATAAATGTGCAGTAGAAAATCATTATAGATTCTTTAGTTTTGGGGATGCAATGTTTATAAAATAATAATAAAGGGGATATATTATGATTGAAAAACATGACAAGCGATTATTGAAACTATCAAAGAATTTTGAAACAGCATTATCTATAGTAATATTAATCCTTGTATTATTGGGGATGATGGATTTAGTAAGGAGCGTTTATCAAGCATATATTGTTGATTTCAGCCATCCAGTGAAATATAGCCAGTTAAATGGTTTTTTAGCAGAGGCTTTGTTGTTAGTAATAGGTGTTGAATTAGTAGTTATGCTGTCCTTACATATACCGGGGGTTCTAGTAGAAGTATTATTATATGCCATAGCAAGAAAGCTTATATTACTTCCAAAAGCATCAGGAATGATAGACTTACTTTTAGGAGTGATAGCAATTGCTGCATTATTTGCTATAAGAAAGTATTTAATGTCATCAGATGAAAAATCTATAAGTTTGAGTAGAGTATATAATTCTAGAACATCAAATAAAGATGTATTAACTTCAGTAGAAAAACAAGATACAGAACTGATTAATAGTTAAGTTTCTATTTTAAGAATATAATGACAGTATTAAGGAGAATAAACATGAGTGCAATAAGATATGAACTTATAAAAACTTGTAAACAAAGTGGTGCAAGACTTGGTAGATTACACACTCCGCATGGAGTTATAGAAACACCAATATTTATGCCTGTTGGAACTCAAGCAACAGTAAAGGCAATGACACCAGAAGAATTAAAAGAAATAGGATCTCAAATAATATTAAGTAATACATATCACTTATATATGAGACCTGGTCACGACTTAGTGAAAGAAGCAGGTGGGCTTCATAAATTTATGAACTGGGATAGACCAATATTAACAGATAGTGGTGGGTTCCAAGTATTTTCTCTAGGACCACTTAGAAAAATAACTGAAGAAGGAGTTCACTTCAGATCACATATAGATGGATCTAAACATTTCATATCTCCAGAAAAAGCTATGGAAATACAAAATGCCTTAGGTTCAGATATAATGATGGCATTTGATGAATGTGCTCCATATCCAGCGGATAGAGAATATGTTAAAAATTCATTAGAAAGAACTACTAGATGGTTAAAGAGATGTAAAGAAGCTCATAAAAATACAGAAAACCAAGCATTATTTGGAATAATCCAAGGTGGTATGTACAAAGATTTAAGAGAGCAATCAGCTAGAGAAATTTTAGAGTTAGATTTACCAGGATATGCAGTTGGTGGACTTAGTGTTGGAGAACCTAAACCTTTAATGTATGAAGTTCTTGACTATACAGTACCTCTAATGCCAGAAGATAAACCAAGATACCTAATGGGTGTTGGTTCACCAGATGATTTATTAGAAGGTGTAATAAGAGGAATAGACATGTTTGACTGTGTACTTCCTACTCGTATAGCGAGAAATGGTACTGCGATGACTAGTCAAGGTAAAGTTGTAGTGAGAAATGCTAAATATGCAAGAGACTTTACTCCACTTGATCCAGAGTGTGATTGCTATTGCTGTAAAAACTATACAAAAGCTTATATAAGACATTTAGTTAAAGCAAATGAGATACTTGCAGCTAGACTTATATCTACACATAACTTAAGATTTTTACTTAAATTAATGGAAGATGTAAGACAAGCAATAATGGAAGATAGATTATTAGACTTCAAAGATGAATTTTTCGCCAAATATGGGTATTAATTATAATGAAATTGAGCTATAATGTTTATTATACTTTTATTTAAAGAAGTAATAAACATATGAAGGAGTGAAAACTATGGATAAAAACATGATAATATCTATTGTTTATATGGTTGCGTTATTTGCAATTTTCTATTTCTTATTCATAAGACCTCAAAGAAAAAAAGAAAAACAATTAGATCAATTAAGATCAAGTCTAGAAGTAGGACAAATGGTTACTACAATAGGTGGAATGTTAGCAACTATAGCTAAAGTTGAAGATGAGTTTGTTGTTCTAGAAGTAGGACCAAATAGAACTAAAATGCCATTTAAAAAATGGGCTATAGCTTCTGTTGAGAAAAAAGAAAATTAATAATTAGTAATTTTAAATCTCCCTAAGGAATATATATATTTCGAGGGGAGGTTTTTTTATGACCAAAACAATACATATATTAAAAGGGCTAGGCTATGCTTACATAATCACATTAATAGTTTTATTAGTTTATAACTTATTATTGACTTATACTAGTGTATCTGCAGATTCAGTTTCAATAGTTACCTCATTTATAACCACAATTTCAGCAGCTTTTGGTGGGTTTTATGCTTGTAAACATATACAGGAAAAGGGACTTATATATGGTTTTATAGTAGGTATATCTTACATAATATTACTTATAATTATGTTTTACTTAGCTAAAGAAAATTACATATTTGATATTACAATACTATATAAAGCAATACTTGTCTCCATAGCTGGAGGAATAGGCGGAGTATTAGGTGTAAACTTCAAATAAGTTCCAAAATATGATAAATTATGGTATAATTATTAGCAGTTAATCAGAAACAGGAGGTAGTAAAATGGCTAAAAAGCATATAAAAACTTTATCAAATGCTACGTTAAAAGAAAGTGCAGTTAAAGGTGGATGTGGAGAATGTCAAACATCTTGTCAATCTGCTTGTAAAACTTCTTGTACAGTTGCAAACCAAGAGTGTGAAAGATAATTTAAATAATATTATTCTAGATTGTGGGGGTATTACAGGTAATACCCTCACTTTGTTTGTATATAAATTATTTTTATAAAAAATTTACATATATTTTATGATAGGTATATAATAAGAGTATTAAAAATTAGGAGGACATATTATGAGTATGATACATAAATTTTCCATGGATGGATACAATATTGTTTTAGATGTGAACGGAGGAAGTGTTCATGTATTAGATGATGTTGCGTACAATCTTGTAGATTTATTTGAAGAAAAATCTATGGAAGAAATAGTAGAGTCCTTAAATAAGGATTATACTAAAGAACAAATAGAAGAAGCGTATGAAGAGGTAAAATCTTTAAAAGAAGAAGGTCTTTTATTTACAGAAGATACATATGAAACTCACCCAAGCTTTGTAAATAGAAAAAAAGTAGTAAAAGCATTATGTTTACATGTTTCACATGACTGCAACTTAAAATGTAAATACTGCTTTGCTTCACAAGGTGATTTTGGTGGAGAAAAAGAAATGATGAGCTTTGAAACAGGTAAAAGAGCCATAGATTATCTTATCGCTAATTCAGGGAATAGAAGAAATTTAGAAATAGACTTCTTTGGTGGAGAGCCACTAATGAACTTTGATGTAGTAAAACAATTAGTTGCTTATGGTAGAAAAGTTGAAAAAGAAAATAATAAAAACATAAGATTTACTATAACTACTAATGGAATATTATTAGATGATGAGAAGATTGATTATATAAATGAAAATATGCATAATGCAGTATTAAGTTTAGATGGAAGAAAAGAAATAAATGATAACATGAGACCGACAGTTAATGATAAGGGAAGTTATGATGTTATCATGCCTAAATTTAAAAAGTTAGTAGAAAAAAGAGATAAAGATAAATACTATTATATTAGAGGGACATTTACTAGAGATAACTTAGATTTCTCTGAAGATGTACTTCATTTTGCTGATGAAGGATTTGAATTAACATCAGTAGAGCCAGTTGTTGGAGATGAAAGTAATCCATATGCATTAAGAGAAGAAGACATGGAAAAAGTCTTTAATGAATACGAAAAATTAGCAAAAGAGTATGCAAAAAGAAAGTTAGATGGTGATGATTTTACTTTCTTCCATTTTGTAATAGACTTAAATCAAGGACCATGTGTGATAAAAAGAATAACTGGCTGTGGTGCTGGAAATGAATACTTAGCAGTAACACCAAATGGAGACATATACCCATGTCATCAGTTTGTAGGAAATGATGATTTTAAATTAGCTAATATAATGGATGAGGAGATAGTTATACCTCAGGAAATAAGTAATATGTTTAGAGATGCTCATGTTTACTCTAAAGAAGATTGTAAAAAATGTTGGAATAAATTCTACTGTTCAGGTGGATGTCATGCTAACGCAATAAACTTTAATAATGATATTAGAAAACCATATGAATTAGGTTGTGAAATGCAAAAGAAAAGAACTGAATGTTCTATAATGATTCAAGCAAAATTAATGTTGGAAGGAGAATAGAAATGATAAAAGGGTTTGAAGGGATAAAACCTACTATTGATGATTCTGTTTTTGTAGCAGAAACTGCTGACATAATAGGCAATGTTATAGTCGAAAAAAATGCAAGTATTTGGTATAAGGCAGTTTTAAGAGGTGATGATAGTCCAATTATAGTTGGAGAAAATTCAAATGTACAAGATGGAACTATAGTTCATTGTGGAGAAGAAGAAGCAACGGTTATCGGCAAACATGTAACTATAGGACATGCGGCTATTATTCATGGATGTAAAATAGGTGACTACAGCTTAATTGGAATGGGTTCAACTATCCTTGACAATGCAGAAATTGGAGAATTTACTATGGTTGGAGCAGGTAGCTTGGTAACGGGTAAAAAATTCCCACCAGGAGTTTTATTATTAGGATCACCTGCAAAGGTTATAAGGGAATTAACTGATGAAGAAAAAGAAAGCCTAAAAAAATCAGCTTTACATTATGTAGAAATGGGTAAAAAGCATAAGTAATTTATAATTTAAATAATAATTATATAAAGTAAAAAGGAGCAATATATGAATTGCTCCTTTTTATTGCGATAAAATTTTTAGTATTAGATTATGGCATATAAGTTAATAATATTATAATATTTAAGTATAAGTACAAAGAAAATATGAGGTGAGAGCTTTTGATATATAATAAAAAATGGACATTAAAACATAAAGGAAAAGTTAAAACGACAGATTTGAGTAAGAAAATAAATATTTCCTCGGAAATTAGCCAAATATTAAATAATAGAGGTATAAATGACGAAAAAAATGCAGAAATTTTTATGAATCCATCTTTAGAATATTTAAGAGATCCTTTTTTAATGAAGGATATGAAGAGGGCTACAGATAGAATAAAGAAAGCTATTGAAAATAAAGAACGAATTTATATTTATGGTGACTATGATGTAGACGGAGTGTCCTCTACATCTATTCTATATATATACTTTAAATCTATAGGTTTTCCAGTGAAATATTATATTCCAAATAGATTGGAAGAAGGATATGGTATAAATGAAGAGGCAATAAAGAAAATAAACGATGATGGCTGTGACCTTATTATAACAGTAGATTGTGGTATAACATCAGTTAAAGAGGTAGAATTAGCTAATGAGCTTGGAATTGATGTTATAATAACAGATCACCATGAGTGCCAAAGTGATATACCTGATGCTTATGCAATAGTAAATCCAAAACAAGAAGAGTGTAATTATCCATTTGACATGCTTTGTGGATGCGGGGTAGCATTTAAAATGATTCAAGCTTTAACCGATGAAGAAGAGTTTAAGACATCTATGTTTGATTATTTAGAAATAGTAACTCTAGCAACAATATGTGATATAGTACCACTTATAGATGAAAATAGAATAATTGTAAAAAATGGTTTAAAACTAATGAAAGAGGGCAAAAATTTAGGTTTAAGAGAACTGATTAAAGTATGTGGTATTGAAACTAGCAAAATAGGGTCATCTCACATAGGTTATTCAGTAGGCCCTAGAATTAATGCCTCTGGTAGACTAGGATACTCATATTTAGGAGTACAACTATTTACTACTGATTTGGAAGATGAAGCAAAAGAAATAGCAAATATATTGGAATCAAAAAATATTGAAAGACAAATGATAGAAAGTAAGATGTATAAAGAGGCTGAAGATGTTTTAGCAAGTGATGAAAAGTATAAAGATGACAAGGTACTTGTAGTAGCGAAAGAAGGATGGCAACATGGAATAATAGGAATAGTTGCATCTAAGCTAACAGAAAAATATTATAAACCTACAATATTACTTACTATAGAAGATGGTGAAGCAACTGGTTCAGCAAGATCTATTAAAGGATTTAGTATATTTGATGCATTAGTAAGTTGCAAAGACTTAATGAATAAATTTGGTGGACATGAGCAGGCAGCAGGATTAGCTTTAAATGCAGAAAATATAGAAGAATTAAGAAGAAGAGTAAACGAAATAGCAGATTATAATTTAAGTAAAGAAGATTTAATTGAAAATATAAAAGTTGAATATGAACTTGAAGAAGACAGTGCGACACTAGAATTAGTAGACGATTTACATAAGTTAGAACCTTTTGGATTAAGCAACCCATCACCAAGATTTATTATGAGAGATTTATTACTGACTAATATTTATAAAATGGGAAAAAATAAACAACACCTAAAACTAATTTGTGAAAATAAAAAATCTTATGAATGTGTAGGATTTAATATGGCTTATTTAGCTGATGATTTTCAAGAAGGCGATAAGATAGATGTTTTATTTCAAATAGATGAAAATAATTTTAACAATGAACGCAAAGTCCAATTTTTATTAAAAGATATAAGGTTATCTCATCCTAAGTCAGTAATATCAAATAATTTATCAATTAAGTTACTTGAAAAGATAAGTCCAAGGGATAGTGATAGTTTATATAATATTCATGTAAGTGAAGAGAATCTATCAATTAATATAGATGGTGATAAAGATATAAATATTTTTGATTATATAAAAGAAGATACATTGATTATAACAAATACATTAAATGGATTTTACCGAGCTTTATCAGATGTTTCACTAACAGATTTGGACTATGGTATAAATTATAATTATATTTATGAAAAAAATAAGAAAGTACAACTTATATTTTCACCTAATATTGATAAAATAGACTTAAAAAGATATAATAGTATTATTCTTTATGATTTTTTGTATAATAAAGGAGAATATTCTAATCTAAATAAGAACATTTTAAATAATAAATCTGTTATTAAGTATTATAGTAGTGAAGATAAAATATATTTAAAAAACATTATGGATAATATAGTTCCAAATAGAGAAGAATTTATCAATATTTATAAGCAAATGCTTGTAAGTAAAGAATTACAATTAAAGCTAACTGAATTAAAAAAAGTATTTAAACTTCTACCTTTAAAAATATTTATAATACTTAAAGTTTTTAAAGAATTAAATTTATTGAATTTTGAAATTAACTATGAAGAAAATACTATAGCCATATATTTATTAGAAAAACCTGATAAAAAGCTTAATTTGGATGAAAGTGTAATACTTAATAATCTAAAAGAATTAAAACAAGAGTATGTAAAAAGCCATTAGGAGGAGTTTTAAATGGATTTAAAACAAATAGTAAGAGTAATTGAAGATTTTCCAAAGGAAGGAATAAGCTTTAAAGACATAACAACATTATTACAAGATGGTAAAGCACTTAAATTTGCAATTGATGAAATAATAGCAGATTTAAAGGATAAGGAAGTTGATTTAATTGTAGGACCAGAAGCAAGAGGATTCTTAATGGGAACACCGGTTGCTTATGGTATGGGAATTGGTTTTATACCAGTTAGAAAACCTGGGAAATTACCATGGGAAGTTGAAGGTTATGAATATGATTTAGAGTATGGTTCTAATAGACTAGAAATACACAAAGATGCTATTAAGCCAGGGCAAAAGGTTGCAATAGTAGATGATTTATTAGCTACAGGTGGAACTATGGAAGCAGCAGCTAAACTTATAGAAAAGCTAGGCGGAGAAGTGGTTTCAATGCAATTTTTAATAGAATTAGAAGACTTAGACGGAAGAGCAAAATTAGCAAAATATAATGTTAATTCTCTTATAAAATACTAGACAATAATAATAGTTGGTTTTTACCAACTATTTTCATATATAATAAAATTTATACTTTAGAGAATAGGTGGTTATATGCATGATAAGGAATTACAGGAGATTCTAGATAAAATAAAAGAATATGCTCCTAATACAGATACTACTCTTGTAGAAAAAGCTTACTATTTGGCAAAATCTGCCCATGAAGGTATCCTAAGAAAATCAGGTGAACCTTATATAATTCATCCAATAGCTGTTGCAAATATTCTTGTAGATATGGAACTTGATATAGAAACTATATCAGCAGGACTTTTACATGATGTGATAGAAGATACGGACTATACTTATGATGATATAGAAGAAATGTTTAGTAAGGAGATTGCTGATTTAGTTGATGGGGTTACAAAACTTGGTCAAATTAAATATCAATCAAAAGAAGAAACGCAAGCTGAGAATTTAAGAAAAATGTTTTTAGCCATGGCAAAAGACATTAGGGTAATTCTTATAAAGTTAGCTGATAGACTACATAATATGAGAACTCTAAAATATATGCCAGAAGAAAAGGCTAAATATAAAGCAAAAGAAACTTTAGAAATCTATGGTGGAATAGCTCATAGGTTAGGAATCTCTAAAATTAAATGGGAATTGGAAGATTTAGCACTAAGATATATAGACCCAGATGGATACTATGACTTAGTAGATAAAGTTTCTATGAAAAGAAGTCAAAGAGAAGAATATATAAGCAGAATAGTAAATTTATTACAAGAAAAGTTTAACGAAGTTAATATAGATTGTGAAGTTTATGGAAGACCAAAGCATTTTTACAGCATTTATAGAAAAATGAAAAATAAGCATAAGACTTTTGAAGAAATTTTTGATTTAACTGCTGTTAGAATAGTCGTAGATACAATAAAGGATTGTTATGCAGTTCTCGGTATGGTTCATACTTTATGGGTACCAATGCCAGGAAGATTTAAAGACTATATAGCAATGCCTAAAGCTAATATGTATCAATCTCTTCATACTACAGTAATTGGACCAGAAGGTGAGCCTGTAGAAATTCAAATTAGGACTCATGAAATGCATAATATTGCCGAATATGGTATAGCAGCTCACTGGAAATATAAAGAAGGTACAATGAGTAATGATGAAAAGATGGAAGAAAAATTAAAATGGCTAAGACAAATGATGGAGTGGGAAAAAGATGTAAAAGATCCTCAAGAGTTCTTAGATTCATTAAAAGAAGATGTATTTAATAGTCAAGTTTATGTATTTACTCCTAAGGGGGACGTTATTGAGCTACCAGCGGAATCTACACCAATAGATTTTGCATACAGGGTTCATAGTAAGGTAGGAAATAAATGTGTAGGAGCTAAAATAAATGGTAGACTAGTTCCTATTGATTATACATTGCAAAATGGGGAAATTGTTGAAGTCATTACATCATCAAATTCAAATGGACCGAGCCGTGATTGGTTAAAGATTGTTAAAACTCCAAATGCAAGAAATAGAATAAGACAATTCTTTAAGAAAGAAAGAAGAGAAGAAAATATTGAAAGAGGATATGAAATATTAGAAAAAGAATTTAAAAAATATGGTATTCCTTTAAAAGACTCTTCTATAGAAAAGTTTATGGAACAAATAGCAAAGAAATTTAATCAACCAAGCTTGGAAGATTTTATTGCAACTATAGGATATGGCGGAATAGTAGTTAGCCAAGTTGTTCCAAAGGTTAGAGATTTTTACCTTAAAGAAGAAAAGAAAAAAGAAAAAGAAAATAGACAAAAAGAAAATGAAGATTTATCAAAATATAATATAACTGACAAGGAATACAAGGAAAAAAGAAAGAAGAGTAGTTCTGGGGTTATAGTAAAAGGTCTAGATAATATACTTGTTAGATTTGCTAAATGTTGTAATCCATTACCTGGAGACGAAATAGTAGGATATGTTACGAAGGGTAGAGGTGTGGCGATACATAGATCAGATTGTCCAAACTGCCAAATGAACGATGAATTTTTCAAGAAAAGACTTGTAGATGTAAGTTGGGATGCTCCTAAAAAGTCTAAATTTGAAGGCGAAATTAAAATTATTGGAACAGATAGAAAAAGTATGCTAAATGATGTTATTCATACAATAGCGATGCAAAAACTTAATATAAATGGAATTAATGCAAGAAAATCAAAAGACGAAATGACTCAAATTAACTTATTAATTGAAGTAAATGATATTTCTGAACTAACAAATTTAATGAAAAAAATTAAGTCTATACCTGGTGTAGATGATGTTTTCAGGGTAAGAAATTAGGAGGAAAATATGAGAGCAGTTGTACAAAAGGTTTCATCTTCCAAAGTAACAGTAGATGAAGAAGTTGTTGGACAAATAAATCAAGGACTAATGGTTTTACTTGGAGTTACTCATGATGATACATCAAAAGATGTTGATTATATGGTAGATAAAGTAACTAATTTAAGAATATTTGAAGATGAAGACGGAAAAATGAATTTATCATTAAAAGATG
Organism: Terrisporobacter othiniensis; assembly: GCF_000808015.1. Classification (GTDB taxonomy): domain Bacteria; phylum Bacillota; class Clostridia; order Peptostreptococcales; family Peptostreptococcaceae; genus Terrisporobacter; species Terrisporobacter muris. The sequence goes on from NZ_JWHR01000075.1 coordinate 51,920, forward strand.
TTGATGGTGAAGTTTTAGCCGTTTCTCAATTTACACTTTATGGGGATGCAAGAAGAGGTAGAAGACCTAGCTTTTCTGATGCAGCAAGGCCAGAAGTGGCAAATCCTTTATATGAAGAATTTGTTGAAAAAATAAAAAAACAAGGGATTAATGTAGGCACAGGACAGTTTGGAGCTCATATGATGGTTGATTTAACTAATGATGGACCTGTGACTATATTACTAGAATCAAGAAAAGAATTCTAAGGAGGGGGAAGCTATGATATTAGAAAAAATCGTTGAAAGTCGCATGGGTGAAAATACTTATGTAGTTGGAGACGAAAATACAAAAAAATGCATTGTTGTTGATCCAGGGGTAAATCTTGTTGATATAATGAACTTTGTAAAAAGACAAAATTTAAATGTAGAATATATTGTACTAACTCATGGTCATGGAGATCATATAACAAATGTTTTAACTTTAAAAGAAGCAACAAATGCTAAAATAGTAGCCCATGAAGAAGAGAAAGAAATATTAATAGATAAAAGAAAAAATTTAAGTGCTTCACTTCCTTCAAATACTGTGGAATTAGATGCTGATATATATGTTAAAGATAATGATACATTAAAAGTTGGAGATATGAAATTAAAATTTATTCACACTCCAGGGCATACTCCAGGAAGTATGTGTATAAAAATTGATAAACATATGCTTACAGGAGATACTTTATTTGCGGGGAGTATAGGAAGAACAGATTTTTATGGCGGTGACTATAAAAAAATGGAAAAATCATTAAAAAGATTACAAAATCAAGATGATGATATAACGGTTTATCCAGGTCATGGTCCAAATTCTACTTTAAAAATAGAAAAAATGACAAATCCTTTTATGAGATAAATACACTTGCGAGGATTTCAAAAGGAGCTAGAAAATGATAGGTATTGTATTAAAAGGTCATGATTTTAAATATGAAGTAAGCGAACTAGTTAAACTTTTTACTTCAGAGCTTAGATTCATTGACGAAAGAGATTGCATGATGGTTGTAGAGAATACTTTATTTTCTCATAATAACAATATTTTTTCCAAAACTGTTTATTGTGAAAATTATGGAGTAATATATGAACATGTAGAACATAGAAGCTTAGAGGGGTTAAGTAAGAGAGAAGAAAAAAAGGTTATAAAGGAAACTATAAAAAGGAGTATGTTCAAAATTCTAGAAAAGAAGTTTAAGATTACTCCACCATGGGGAATACTTACAGGTATAAGACCTGTAAAAATAGTACATTCACTACTTGATGATAATTTTAGTGATGAAGAAATAAGAGAAAAATTAACTAGAGATTATTTTATAAGTGATGATAAAATTGATTTAGCTCTTGATATTGCAAGAAGAGAGCGAAAATTCATATACCCAATAGATGAAAATAAAGTATCTTTATATGTGAGTATTCCATTTTGCCCTACAAGATGTTATTATTGTTCATTCCCTGCGAACTCTTTAAAGCAATTTGGAGGATTAAAACCTACATATGTAGCTAAATTACTTGAAGAAGTCGAAGGTGTAGCTAAGTTATTAGAAGAACAAAATAAATCAATAGAAACTTTATATATTGGTGGAGGTACTCCAACTACTTTAACTCCTGATGAAATGGATACTTTAATAAAAGGACTATTTGAAAGATTTGATTTAAGTGAAATCAAAGAGTTTACAGTAGAGGCAGGAAGACCTGATACTATAAATAGAGAAATGTTAGAAGTCTTAAAGAAAAATAATGTAGACAGAATAAGTATTAATCCACAAAGTATGAATGATGAAACTTTACAAAAAATAGGTAGAAATCATAGTATACAAGATATAATTGACACATTCCATTTGGCTAGAGAAGTCGGATTTGATAATATCAATATGGATATAATACTAGGGTTAGTAGATGAAGATTTAAGTATGGTTAGAAATACTTTAGATAAAATAAAAGAGCTATCTCCAGAAAGTCTAACTGTTCATACCTTAGCAGTAAAAAGAACATCAAAGCTAAAAGAAAATCTAGAAGATTATGAACTTGCTCAGTATGAAGAAATGGTAAAAATGATTAATTTAGCTAAGGAATATGCAGAGGATATGGGATTAAACCCTTATTATATGTACAGACAAAAACATATGCTAGGTAATCTAGAAAATATAGGTTATGCTAAAGAAGGTTATGAATGTATTTATAATATGCAAATTATGGAGGAAAAACAAAGTAATTATGCATTAGGGGCTGGTTCTATAACTAAATTTGTATATCCTGATGAAGATAGGATTGAAAGGGTAGAAAATGTCAAGAATGTAGAACAATATATTCAAAGAATTGACGAGATGATAAAAAGAAAGTATGAGGAGGTAGAGAAAAATGCTAAGTAAAGCGCCAAGAGGAACAAGAGATATATTACCAAAGGAAGTCTATAAATGGCACTATGTTGAGAAGAAATTCAGAGAAATATGTGCATTATATGGATATGAAGAAATGAGAACTCCTATATTTGAGCATACAGAAGTTTTCACAAGAAGTGTTGGTGACACAACAGATATAGTTCAAAAAGAAATGTATACTTTCACTGATAAAGGTGATAGACAAATAAGTTTAAAACCAGAAGGGACTGCTGGAACTATCAGATCATTTATAGAAAATAAATTATATGCTGATACACAACCAACAAAATTATTTTACATAACTCCATGCTTTAGATACGAAAGACCACAAGCAGGAAGGCAAAGACAATTCCACCAATTTGGTATTGAGGCACTAGGAAGTGATACACCATCAATAGATGCAGAAGTTATATCTTTAGCAGTGCAATTCTTTAATGAATTAGGACTTAAAGATTTGTCAGTAAACATAAACTCAGTAGGATGTCCTGTTTGTAGAGAAGAATATAACAAAACTTTAAAAGCATATTTAGATGCTAAATCAGATGTATTATGTGAAACTTGTTTAGAGCGAAAAGACAAAAATCCAATGAGAGTTATAGATTGTAAAAACCCTACATGTAAAGCAAATATAACAGACATACCTTTCATGATAGATCACTTATGTGATGATTGTGAAAATCATTTTGATAAATTACAAGAATACTTAAGAGAGATGGATATAAAGTTTGTAGTTGATAAAACTATAGTTAGGGGACTTGACTACTACAGAAAAACTGCTTTCGAAATAATATCAAATGATATAGGATCACAAAGTACAGTTTGTGGCGGAGGAAGATATGATGGTCTAGTTGAACAATTAGGTGGGCCAAAAGGAATTAGTGGTATAGGATTTGGGCTTGGAGCAGAAAGATTATTATTAACTTTAGAAAATAATAATATAGAAATAGAAAATCCAAAATCTACAGATATATACATAGCAACAATAGGAGATACAGCTAAAACTAAGAGTTTTGGTTTAATAAAAGAACTAAGAGATAATCACATAAGCGCTGATATAGATCACTTAGGAAAAAGCTTAAAAGCTCAATTTAAATACTCAGATAAAATAAATGCTAAATATACAATAGTTATAGGTGATGACGAGTTAGCTAATGATGCAGCAACTCTTAAAAACATGGAAACATCAGAACAAACTACTGTAAAACTTAGTGAATTAGTAAATGAGTTAAAAAATAGATTATAATTAAAATTGACATAGAATATAAGGTGAAAAGAGATGAATATTATCATTCAATCTTTCACCTTTTAGTGCGTAAATGACGAAGGAGGAAATATGGAGAACTTAAAAGGATTAAAGAGAACTCATTACTGTGGTGATTTAAGAATTGCCAATGTGGGTGAAGAAGTAGTTTTAAATGGATGGGTACAAAAGAAAAGAAACTTAGGTGGATTAGTATTCGTTGATTTAAGAGATGTTAGAGGAATAAGCCAAATAATATTTGATACAAATGTAAGTGAAGAAGCATTTAATAAAGCTGAAAAATTAGGTTCAGAATATGTTGTTGCTGTTAAAGGTATAGTTAGAGAAAGACAATCTAAAAATCCTAACATGGCAACAGGAGATATAGAAATAGAAGCAACTGAACTTAGAATTTTAAGCAAATCAGAAACTCCACCAATATATATAAAAGATAATGATAATGTTTCTGAAGATTTAAGATTAAAATATAGATTCTTAGATTTAAGAAAGCCTTCTATGCAAAATAATTTAATATTAAGAAGTAAAGTTGCTAAAATAGTAAGAAATTACTTAACAGATAACAACTTTGTAGAAATAGAAACTCCTTTCTTAATAAAACCATCTCCAGAAGGTGCTAGGGATTACTTAGTACCAAGTAGAGTTAATCCAGGTAAATTCTACGCATTACCACAATCACCACAATTATTTAAACAATTATTAATGGTAAGTGGTATGGATAGATACTTCCAAATAGTAAAATGTTTCAGAGATGAAGATTTAAGAGCTGATAGACAACCAGAATTCACTCAAATAGACTGTGAAATGTCATTTGTTGATGAAGAAGATGTAATGGGAATCATGGAAAAAATGCTTCAAGAAATATTCAAAGAAGTATTAGATGTGGATGTTCAATTACCTATCCAAAGAATGACTTATAAAGAAGCTATGGATAGATTTGGTTCAGATAAACCAGATACTAGATTTGGATTAGAATTTGTAAATATATCTGACATAGTTAAAGAATGTGGATTCGGAGTATTTGCTAATGCTGCTTCTGATGAAAAAGGTAGTGTTAGAGGTATAAACGTTAAAGGTGGAGCTGAAGCCTTCTCAAAAAAAGGAATGAAGAAGTTAGAAGAGCATGCTAAGCTTTACAAAGCTAAGGGTCTTGCTTGGATAAAATTAACTGAAGCTGGAATAGAATCTCCAATAGCTAAATTCTTCTCAGAAGAAGAAATGAACGCTATATTAGAAAAAATGGGAGCAGAAGCTGGAGACTTATTATTATTTATAGCTGATAAAAATGCTGTAGTTTATGATGCATTAGGCCAATTAAGACTTGAAGTTGGTAGAAAACTTGACTTAATGGATAAAAATAAATATAACCTATTATGGGTAACTGAATTCCCATTATTCGAAAAAGACGAAGAAACAGGAAGAATGATAGCAATGCATCATCCATTCACATCTCCATTAGATGAAGACGTAGAAGGATTAACTGGTGAAGATAAAACTAATTTAAGAGCTAAAGCTTATGATATAGTATTAAATGGATATGAACTAGGTGGAGGAAGTGTTAGAATATCTAATGCGGATATCCAAAAGAAAATGTTTGATGCTATAGGAATAAGCGATGAAGAAGCTAATGATAAGTTTGGATACTTACTAGAAGCGTTTAAATATGGAGTTCCACCACATGCTGGATTAGCATTTGGATTTGATAGATTAATGATGCTGCTTACAGGAGCTGATAATATTAGAGAAGTGATAGCATTCCCTAAAAATCAAAATGCTATATGTCCAATGACAAATGCTCCAGGAGTAGCTGATGATGCTCAATTAGAAGAATTAGCTATAAAAGTTGATATAGAAGAGTAATTTTTATTAAGTAGAAAAGAGGATTTCTTATAATAATTTTTAATTAGAAGAGATATCCTCTTTTTTTACATATAAAGAAATTATATTGATCTCAAATCTGTGAAAAACTTATGAAACTAAACCTAAAATGTTAATGGAACAGGGATTACATCATTTACAGAGGATGGTACAGTAACAAATATCTTCATTATAAAATTAAGGATGTTAGCTTAAAATTAAGCTAGCATTCTTTTGTTATTTTGAATTTTTAAGTGAGTTTTATTTTTTACTAATTGGGTACTAATAAAAAGAATAGTAAAATTTTAATATAAAAAAGATGATAAAGTAAAAATAATATCTATAATATAAATAGTACAAAGTTTTATAGAGAGGAGATATAAGATATTAATTAGTCTTATATTATAATTAAATGAATAATATATTTTTTTATGAAACAGAAATAGGTATTATAGGAATTAGGGAAAATAATAAATCAATAACAGATATATTTTTTTCAAAGGTAGATACTAATGATAATATAGAAGAGACAGATTTAATAAAAGAATGTTTTAAACAGTTAAAAGAATACTTTGAAGGAAATAGAATGAAATTTGATTTGCCATTAGATGCTAGGGGAACAGAATTTCAAAAGAAAGTTTGGAATGAACTTTTAAATATACCTTATGGTGAAACTAAAAGTTATAAAGATATTGCTGTAGCTATCGGGAATGAAAAAGCATGTAGGGCTATAGGAATGGCAAATAACAAAAATCCCATACCAATAATAATTCCATGTCATAGAGTGATTGGCTCTAATGGAAAATTAGTTGGATACGCGGGTGGAGTTAATGTTAAAGAAAAATTACTTAATATAGAAAAAATAGACGTAAAATAAAGGAGAATTACGATGTTAAATATAGGATGTCACTTATCAGTATCAAAAGGTTTTAAAAATATGGGAAAGGAAGCATTGAGTATAAATGCTAATACTTTTCAATTTTTTACTCGTAACCCAAGAGGTGGAAAAGCAAAAGATTTAGATGAGAAAGATATACAAGCTTTTTTAGAGCTTGCAAAAGAAAATAAATTTGCTAAATTATTAGCTCATGCACCATATACATTAAATGCTTGTGCAGCTGACGAAAGTAAAAGAGAGTTTGCTATACAAACTTTTGCAGATGATTTAAGAAGATTGGAAAGTGTACCAGGAAATTTATATAACTTCCATCCAGGAAGTCATGTAAAACAAGGAGTAGAAGTTGGAATTCAATATATTGCAGATATGATAAATCAAACTTTAACACCAGAGCATACTACTACAGTATTACTTGAAACTATGGCTGGAAAAGGTACTGAAATAGGAAGGAATTTTGAAGAATTAAGAGCTATAATAGACAAGGTTGAATTAGGTGACAGAATAGGTATATGTATGGATACTTGCCACGTATTTGATGCTGGATATGATATTGTAAATGATTTAGATGGAGTTCTAGAAGAGTTTGATAAGGTATTAGGATTAGATAGATTAAAAGCAATTCATCTAAATGATAGTTTAAATGTTCGTGGAAGTCACAAAGATAGACATGCTAAAATAGGTGAAGGAAATATAGGATTAGAAGCTATAACTAGAATAATAAATCACCCAAAACTTAAAAATATTCCTTTCTTACTTGAAACACCAAATGAATTAGATGGATATGCTAAAGAAATAGAATTATTAAAAAGTGTATATAATGGATAAATAAAGTGCTTGGGACTAAATTAAGTCTCAAGCATTTTTCTTTTTCATACTTCTCATTAAATCCTTATATTCTGTACTTACACGATTAGACTCTATAATTTTTTGTAATGACTTATTATATGTAAAATTATCTAAGTTATTATTTTTTAAAAAAAATAAAGTTTTATCAGGAAAGTGGATATATGCAAATGATATAGCCCAAGCTACAGCCATTTTAACATAATATCCATCATGATGAATATTATTTAAAACACTTAATACACTATCAATATAATCATCAACAATATAAAAATTAAGCATCATAACAACAGCGAACCTTACATCAAATTCATTTTTAGATGAAGCATAAGGTAGTATGAAATCCCAAACCTCACTCATACTTTTCTTAGTAAACTTTAAATTATTGCAAAAACTATCACAAACTGCCCAATTATTTATCTTTGGAACAAAGTTTCTTATGTATTTTAATCGAGTTTCATTATCAGTTTTAATATAGCCAATTATTAACCCTTCAACCATGACCTCTTCATAGTATTTAGCATTATCATTATTCAAGTAATCTTCATAATTATTTTTTGATAAATCTTTTGATAACTTTCTTAGGATTGGAAGTCTAACACCTAAAATATTTTCCACACCAGGACATAAATTACTATGAAATTTTTTATACTTTTCATCAGCTAAATTAATTAACTCTTCTCTAATTTCTTCTTTTTTATTATTAAACATATAATCACCTCATATAAATGAGTATATCACACATAATAAATTAATAAACATGAAGAAAGAAGTCTAAATTTTATCATTATAAAAAATAGACTTCTTACATTTAACTTTTGAAGCAAAGTATTGAAGGGAAATAGAGTTTAATTATTTATGGTTACAATGACATCCTTCATGCTTGTGACCATCAGCATGTTTTCCATTACAACATTTGTAATCAGATTCTTCTTTGTGTGCCTTTTGGTGATTACCACAACATCCATTAGAACAATTGTTTAATGGTGCAAAACCTTGATTATCCATTGCGTTTGATTTAAACGTAGGAACATCAGGAGTAAGACTCTTGTTTAATGTTGGATTAGTTTCAAACTGAGGTTTATTTCTAAATACATCATTATTTCTATGACTCATAAAATACCTCCTTAAGATACTTCTCATTAATAGTATGCTAAAAAAATCATAAAAATATGGTAAGAATAAAAAAGAATAAATCGAATTAATTGCCAATTACTAAAAATAAAAGAAATAATGAAAAATTTTGATAAAAGTAAATAAAATAAATATATTAAGATAAATTAGGTAACAAATTTCTACTTTTAAGTATATATTATATTAGATTATATTAAGGGGGTAACAACAATGGATTATACTTATGAGTGGATATATCCTAATCCAAAGCAACTACAAAATTCTATAAATTTAATTGGAAAATCAATCGAATCAGAAAAGAAAGATTCTATGTTTTATCAATGGTTAATTGATAATATACCAGTAGGTGAATTATCTTCTAAAGAAGTAAATGAAATAAAAGGAATAATAGAGTCGATTAGAGATGATGAGTTACGTCATAATCAAATGTATAAGAATATGTATTTTCAAATTACAGGGATGAAAATACAACCTGAAGAAGAAGCGTTTGTTCCGCCATCAAGTTTTAAAGATGGAATAGCAGATGCTATGATGGGAGAGTTAAATGCAGTTAAAACTTACCGCGAAATAATGGGAGGGCTTCCAAGTTTGTATTATAGAGATCAAGTTTTTAATATATTGAGTGATGAATTAAGACATGGAAATTTGTATAATTATATTTATACATTAGTTTCTGTTGGTTAATTAATAAATATTAAAATAAAAAGATGTAACTAATATTAGTTACATCTTTGATATTTACAATAAAAGTTGAATTAATCAGCAATTTCAACGACTTCAAGTATTTCTTGAGGACATGCTTTAACACATATTCCACAAGCCACACATTTAGATGGAGCTGGTTTATCCTCTGACTTTACAATAATTCCTTTTGGACATGCTTCTACACAAGTTAGGCATCCTGTACATTTTTTCTTATCGATTGTATAAACACCTTTAGCGTTTTTAGATATTGCATCTTCTGGACATTTTTTAGCACAAACGCCACATTGATTACAAGCTTTTACATCTAAAGCATCTTTTTTGTTAACCCCTATAGATATACAAGAGAAACCTTCTTTTTTATAAAAGGCTTCAGAACAAGCTAGCTCACAACTTAAACAAGCTTGACATAAAGATTTGTCTTTAACAACTAATTTTTTCAATTTATCTTCCCCCTTAATATGTAGATAATTTATTAGAAAATAAAACATCCTATTTTTAGTGTATATGATTATTATTGTAAAATCAACGAAGTAAATAAATCTACTGATTACTTTTTGGAAATCTAAAGAATCATTAATAATATTTTTTGTACTTTATGTTAAAATTAAAAATAAATTTTTGACAAATTGAAATTCAATGTTCTATTATAAAACATATATAAAAAAAAAAAAAAAGGAAAAAAAAAGAAAAGGAGAAATTAAAGAAGAGAAAAGAAAATCTATAATTGGAATTAA
>NZ_JWHR01000076.1 GCF_000808015.1 Terrisporobacter othiniensis
TGATAATTGTTTATTAATATATAAATAATTTATATATCAATAATAATAAATTTTAAAAGGAGTTTTTATATTATCTACTTTTTCATTAATTTTTTCTATATTTTTATCACTATATTTAAACCATAACTTTTGACTATCATATAATATCTGATCTTTTACAGTTTTTTTATATTGATTATAAAAGTCTTTTTCTGACTTTAAGAAATCAAAATCTAACCCCATATAAATATTGAATTTTTCTTTTCCGTAATTAGCATAATTTATAAGGTGATTTGATACATCAAATCTTGTAAGCCAAAGTCCTAGCCTATCTTCAAAATTTGCTTTTTCTTTACTAGAATTAAAATCTTGTACTAAATTATGAATATACTCTTCATCCATTACACCTGAAGTGCCTTTACTTTCATTTTTTATTACTCTAAACGCTTTAGTTCCTTTTACTTCTTGGCCTTCACTATTAATAGCACCATCATTTGAATAATATCCAATGGCAGTTAACATTGTACTAACTACAACTAAATATATAACAGATGTTAAAGTAAATTTTGTCCATATCTTTCTAAACTCAAATTTCACTAAATTTTTCATAGCTATCTCTCCCACTATTTTTTATAGCTGTTTCCGTCATATATTATCTTCCACTCACTATCCTTTGAATCTCTTAGCATTATTAAATAGCTGTAAACGTCTTCCTTAGCAGTTTCATATTCTTCTATATATATGTTTTAATTTTAGTATCCACTTGCTACTCTCTTATCTTCATCATCATATATTACATTCATTCTTGGATCTATACATCTACTTGTATCGTATCCTCCCTCTCCTCTTTTAGGTAATTTCAGTTCATTTTCAAGATAATTAAGTACTATATTTACACGTGCTTTTATCTCATCCATACTTTCATCACCTAAATAAGGCATATTCTTACTTTGACATGGTAAATCCATCCCATTGCTTGACACGCTACTAGTAACTCCATTTTTAGCAGTTACACTTTCTTTTCTAACTTTCCTTATTTTTGCAAGAGCCTTATCTATCTCCATATCTTTTTGATCTTCTGGAAGTCTATCTATTACTTCTCCACCTACGTTGTTTGCATTATCATTTCTTGAACTACATCCCATTCTAAAAGTTGCACTCATAACTACTAAACTCATTATCACTAAACTTTTTCTTATTTTCATTTTAAATCCCCTTTATTTCTAATCTCCTTGTTATTTTTTTAACAAATCTATTTATATTTACTCTTTAATATTTTATCTTCTTAAGTTTTATAATTTTTTTGTACTTATTTAAAGACAATTAGCTACGTAATAATCTTCTAATGTAGGTTCTAATGATTTATTTGCAAGATTTTCGTATTCTTCTCCTACATATCTTACTAATATGTTTTTTCCTTATAAGGTATACCCACCATTATGACCTGCATCTGATATGATAGGTACACCACCGCTAGAAAGTGCATCAATATAACGATACACCGTTCTTATATTTATTTCTAATTTTTCAGATATTTGCTTTGCTGTAACTTTTTTATCTGAACTTAACATCCATAGAATTGACATCATATTATCAATTTTCGCCATATGTTTTTACCTCTTTTCTGCCTATTTTATCTTTCATAAACTTTATTATAGCCTATTTTTAAGCATATAAAAATAATAAGGATGTAGCTATGTTTGTGTAAAACAAATTTATCTACATCCTCCATTTTATATAATTTATTTTTTTCTTTTTTATTTTCTTCCATCAATAATGTGGTATATTTTGATACCCTATATACGAAAAATATTGTTACTATTGATACTATACAAATTATCATTCCAAATAATCCTGTTGAAACTGTATCTCTAAAAATAACTCTTCCCAAGTATAAGGTAATCAAACATAATCCTAAACATATTAAGTTTGAAAATAATTTTTTGTTTAACTCACTCATATGAACCCCATCCCCTTTTTATATCCTAATAATTACTAAGTCTTCTCTGCTTTATAACTACCAAAGTTACTGCAAGTATTGCCAATGCAAATCCACACACCACAAGCATACTCATAAATATTGGTGTGAGATTTTCATTACTATAATTAACTAAAAGAGATATTTCATTATTGGCCTTTACATACCAATAAGTAGGATTAAATCGCGCTATATTAATAACACTTTCTCCTAAATATGCCTGAGGCACAAAGACTCCACTTATAAAACAAGACCCAAGTGATACCACATTTGCAGCCGCCGACATTGCATTTTTACTATTAATAAGATTTCCAATCAAAAGACTTATACTTAATACTGCTATTGAAAATACAAATGAATTTAAAAGGAAGAGCAATCCATTTATAGTAAACATATAACTTCCATACATTACAAAACTGGCAACTATCATAATCATCCAAAGGAGAACTGTAAAAGTAATGTTTCCTAGTATCATTTGATAGTTCATACTTCTTAGAGTTAATGCAGAAGATAAATTTCTCATCTTCAAATCCTTATTGTTAAATGTTGTCATAACTGCTGATACTCCTAAGATTAATATGGCAAACAATGAGTATGATAAAAAATTATAATAGTTTCTGCAATTACTATTAACTACAGATCCGTTGGCATTACTACTTATTTCTACTTTTGTATCATATGATAAGTCCTTATTTACAAACTTTATAAGCTCTTCTTGAGATATGTTGTTTATTGCAGAAGTATACATTTTTGCTGTATTTAAATATCTATTAATTAAATTATCCATATAAACTTCGCTTCCTGAGTTAGGTATTGTGTTTTTTTCTATATTAACATTTTTATTTCCACTTAGTACTTTCTCCGTAAATCCTTTAGGAATATTTATTATATACTCTACTTCTCTAAAAAATAATGCATCTTGTAAATCTGTTTTATTATTCTTAAGATCTACTATATTTGAATTTTCTCCTATATAACTTCTTAATCCATCAACAATTTTTGAATCTTCATCATTATTTATAAATGCAACATTAATTTTAGTTTCTTTAAAGTCCATATCTTCAGGATTATCTGCCGTATTTCCTAGGGCTATAGCAAAAAATAAAAACACTGCCACATATATGATTATTTCAGTTAAGTTTTTACTAATAACTTTAAAAAAAGCTTTATAAACTTGCATATTTTTGCCTCCTTAAAACTAAATAAGTTATGACACTGAATATAATAGATAAAAGACAAAGTATAGAAAGATTTATAAACAGTTTAGTTGTAGTGTCATAATAATACATAGAATAAAATGAATCTGCAATTAAATTTACAGGATTAATATAACTTAAAATTGGCATCTTTGAACTTACAATATATTTTATTTTATCATTCATCATACCTGCTAAATATGACATCATCATTGTACTTCCTACTGCTACACCTATCTTAATTCCTTCTTTCTTCTTTAATATAGCTCCTATACAGGTACCAAAAGTTACTCCTGTAATAGTACCCACTATGCAGATCAGGATGATATAACCTAATTGATTTGAAAAACTCACATTTAATGCTAAGCTTATATATGCTATTAATGCACCTATATTAAAAAGTTGTACTGTGGTAGCTGCTGCTATAGATGATGTGGCTATTTTTAGTTTGTGAGCTGGTGCTACACTAGTTCTTGCTCCTTGGAAAGATTGATTTGCTTGTATGGATGCTATTTCCTTTAGGCCAAAGAAACCTCCGTATAAACATGCCATGGCAATAAGAGTATAAAAATAATTTACACTTATATCAGGTGAATCTCTACCTATGGCCACTTCTTTAATATAGTTTGTTCTTTCAAATATATTGCTGAAATCTTTACTTGAAATAGCTTGGGGATTTTTTTGTAATATTGTTTTAATTGTGGAAGAAGTTTGTTTATATTCATCTACAAAGCTTTTTATTATGGTTTGATTAATTCCTGATTTTTTTACTACAACATTTATATCTTTATCAAAGAATATATATCCTTCAATAGCATTATCATCCAAACGTTCTTTGGCTTTATCCTTTGAGGTATATTCTATATGAAATAAATCATCATCACTTTTATTATCAGAAACTGATTTTATTACCTCTAAAAATTCTTTATTTTCCTTATACTTCTCATCTTTTACTATGGCTATATTTATAATTGAAAAATCCTCTGCACTTGATAAATTCCTCAAAGCTAGGTTAAACAATGTAGCTAGAACTATGGGAAACAGAAGTGTCCAAAACATCATCTGTCTATCTCTTACTATACATTTAATTCTATATTTATAATTATGATAAAACACTTTATTCCCCCCTTAATCTCTAAGCTCTTTACCCGTTATTTCTAAGAAAACATCATTTAACGTTGGCGGTTCTGAGTAAATTTTTCCTACATTAATATTATTATTTTTTAAATAATCTATTAAAACAACTAAGTTATTTTTCCCCCTACTTGATTTTACAACTAAATAATTATCTTCATATTCTGCATAAGTTATATTAGGAAGATTTTTCACACCTGACAGAATTTTATCATCTAGTTTAAATATTTCTACAGTGATTTTTTCACCACAGTCTATCATTGCCTTTAGCTCTTCACTACTTCCTGTTGCTATTACTTTTCCTTTATCCATGATGGAAATTCTTGTACAGATTTGCTCTACTTCTTCCATGTAGTGAGATGTGTATACTATGGTAGCTCCTTTTTTATTTAACTTTTGTATTCCTTCTAAAATATTATTTCTACTTTGAGGGTCCACCGCCACTGTGGGTTCATCCAATATTATTAATTTTGGCTTATGAGCAATTCCACAGGCTATATTTAATCGTCTAAGTAATCCTCCACTTAGTTTTTTAGGATAAAACTTTTTATAATCATTAAGTCCAACAAAATCAATAGCTTCTTCTACAAGTTTTTTACGCTTATTCTTATCTAAAATATAAAGTCCACAAAAGTAATCAATATTTTCATATACTGTTAGCTCATCAAATACAGCTACATTTTGCATTATTACTCCTATATTTCGTTTTATATCATAAGCCTCAGGTTTCATTGTTTTTCCATAAACCTCAATACTGCCCTTATCATACTCTAACAAAGATAAAATGCAATTAATTGCGGTACTTTTCCCTGATCCATTAGGTCCTAAAAGTCCAAATACTTCCCCTTCATTAACTTCTAGATTTAAGTGATTTAAAGCTAGTAAATCATCATATCTTTTTACTAGATTTTTAACATTTATAACCATACTTACTCCTCCATAAGTTTATTTTTTACTTTTCCATTTTTATACTTTTATTATATTAAATTTAGTTATACTTATTAAGTGACTAGGCTCCAAAACAAATATGACAATTGTAACAACCTAGTGCTTAAGTATGAATATAATGTTAAAATCTATATATAATCATACTTTTGTGAATTGAGGTGATATTAATATGAATAATTTAATTGATAAGATCATTATTTTCTTTATTTGTTTATCGATATACATACATAATATTGATGATGTATATATGGTTGTCCCCGTAATCATAACTATTTTTTTAAGTGCAATGATTAGCTATAAGGATAATAGTAAAGTTTTAATTTCAGTTTTTATTGTTTTTTTATTACTTTGCTTTATTGAACCACCCTTTATATTTTTTATTCCCCTTATCTGTTATGACTTGTTTTTCTATAAAATAAAATATCTATGGGCACTTTTACTTTTACCTATTTTTATAAGTTACCATATAACTAGTTTATCTAAAGTTTTGATTATTGCTTATATTTTTACAGGTTATATATTAAAGTATCGTACTAAGTCTTTTGAGAATATTAAGAAAAATTATTATACTGTAAGTGATACTGCTAAGGAATTGTCCATAAAATTTGAAAGGAAAAATAGAGAGCTTTTAGAAAAACAAGACTATGAAATTAATTTAGCTACCTTGACTGAGCGTAATAGAATTGCAAGGGATATTCATGATAATGTTGGGCATCTTTTGTCTAGGTGTCTGTTACAAACAGGTGCACTTCTTGCTATTAATAAAGATGAGAATGTTGGTGAAAATCTTTCTCTTATAAAGGATACTCTTTCAGAAGCAATGGATAGTATTAGAAATAGTGTCCATAACTTGCACGAGGATGCTGTTGACCTTCAAATTGAAATACAACAACTAATTGATAATTTTAAATTTTGCCATGTGCAATTTGACTATGATATGGACCTACCTCCTGACAAAAAAATCAAATATTCCTTTATTACCATAACTAAAGAAGCTTTTTCAAATATTATAAAGCATTCTAATGCTACTGAAGTTTCAGTGTTACTCCGTGAACATCCTGCCTTATATCAACTAATTATCAAAGATAATGGAAGTAATATTAAATACAATACGGAAAATGGTATAGGTATGAAAAACATAAGTGATAGAGTATCCTCCATGGGAGGAAGTTTGAATATTAGTACTAATAATGGATTTAGAATATTTATTTCTATTCCAAAGAATATAGAAAGGAATGTTTAAAAATATGCGTGTATTAGTTGTAGATGATGATAAATTAGTATGTGTTTCTCTAAAAACAATACTTGAAGTTGAAGAAGATATAGAAGTTGTTGGAACTAGTTATGATGGTTCTGATGCTATTGACCTTTATGAAGATTTAAAACCTGATATTTTGCTTATGGATATTAGGATGAAAAATATGACAGGGCTTGATGCTGGAGAAGCTATTTTGAAAAAAGATTCTAATGCAAAGATTCTATTTTTAACTACTTTCTCTGATGATGAGTATATAGTAAAGGCTTTGAAAATAGGCGCTAAAGGTTATATTATAAAACAAAATTTCGAATGTATTGTTCCTTCTTTAAGAGCTGTACATACTGGTCAAAACGTATTTGGTGATGATATTATTTCTAAGATACCATTCCTTCTTAATAACTCTAATGATGCGGATTTTTATTCTTTTGGTATTACACAAAAAAAGCTGGATATTATTACTCTCGTAGCAGAAGGCCTTAGTAATAAAGAGATTGCTACTAGTTTGTTTTTGAGCGAGGGTACTGTGAGGAATGCTATTACTACTATTTTGCAGAAATTAAATCTTAGAGATAGAACTCAACTGGCTATCTTTTATTATAAAAATAAGTAGTCTTAATTATTAATTTAAACCTATAAGAAACTTTTTACTACAAATCTTTGCTATATAAATAAAAAGCTGTTGCAATAAAATATGGCAACAGCTCTCTTTTTTAGTATTTATATGTTAAATACTGTTCACAGGCAATCTCTCTGTAATTATTTTTTATAATTTTGTATAACTAACTACATACAACCTTCCCATCACTAATGCTTACAATCCTATCAGCACTTTTAGCAATCTCATCATTATGAGTTATCATAACAAGCGTCTGCTTGTACTCCTCAACACAAAACTTCAACACATCAATTACTTCTTTAGTCGTTTTACTATCCAAACTTCCCGTAGGCTCATCTGCAAATATAACTGAAGGCTTATTAGCAAGAGCTCTAGCAATAGCAACCCTTTGCTGCTGTCCACCTGATAGTTCATTAGGGAATTTCTTAACTTGAGATTCTAGTCTTAGTTTATTTATTAAATCATCTATATAATCTTTATCTATCTTTCCTCCATTCATTGAAACAGGAAGTATTATATTTTCATAAACATTTATAACAGGTATTAGATTAAAACTTTGAAATATAAATCCAAACTCTTCTCTTCTTATTTTAGATAGTTTGTCATCATTTAAAGTATATAAATCTAAATCATCCATAAATACTTTTCCTTCAGTTGGTTTATCAAGTCCTGCCATACAATGTAGCAAACTACTTTTTCCAGAACCACTTTGTCCTATTATAGCTGTAAATTTATGTGGTTCTATTTCCAAGCTAATTCCATCAATAGCTCTAACTTCACTATCATTTTTTCCGTATATTTTTCTTAAATCTATAGCTTTTAAAGTTTTCATATATTATCCTCCCAATCTCTTAATCCTTCATATTGTTTCTTATTTCCTGCTCAATATCTGATTTCTTAATCCTTCACTCTCAAGTATTTTTTATATCAAAACACTTAATCGTTGTCTTTTATTCCATCAATAATATTCATATTTTTTAAATCTCTACTACTTGTCATTACTGCAATCAAGCATACTCCTACAGTTATTATGAAAAATGCTATTGATTCCTTAACTGGGAATGTGAAATTCATAAAGCTTTCTATTCCATAGTTTTTATAAGCATTATTATTCCAATTTACAAATTTAATTAAGTTTGTTATGGATGGAATTAAGGCAATTATAAAACTTAACATGGCATATGATAAGGCTTCAAAAGTAATCATCTTCTTCATATCTTTTACACTCATTCCTAAAGCTCTAAGCGTTGCTATTTCCTTTTTTCTTATTAACAAATTAGTTTTTATTGTACAGAAAATATTAATTCCTGCTATTATTAAAACAAGTGTTATTGTTGATATTTGTGTCTTCATATAATCTTTTCTAGAGCTTTCTTGCATCTCATTGAAACTTAGTTTGCTTTCAAACTGAGATAATTGAATGCTATTAGAAACTTCTTCTACTTTTTTATTTACAACTTTATCATTAGGATCTTCTAAATTTATACCTAATTTAGTGTATTTTTTCTCATTAGTAAGGTATTTAGCATGATTATTAGAACTTACTATTTCAAAATTTCGTCCTAAACTTCCATCTCCCTTAGACATCCAGTCTGATGTTAAAATTGCACATACTCTTACTTTACTTTCCTTATATACTGTTTCATTATTTTTTATAGTTGGAACTTTTATAGTTAAAATATCTCCTATTTTTATGTTTGTAAAAACATTTTTATTAGTGTCTGGATCATTTTCATCATAAAAATAATTATATACTGCTACATTTGGATAATGATTTGTTACTTTGCCTAAATTATCTGAATTTCCTTCTTGAACAAAGTTTTTCAGTGTATTTTTTATATAGTCATTTCCATATAATTTCAAATCCATTTCATATTCCATTTTATCTTTTTCTTTAACTTGGCTTAAATTTGTAAAATCTTTATTTACTTTATAATTCTTATAGTCAAAGAATCCATTTGCTATTTGTACAGGATTTATATCTTTTACACCATCTATATTTTTTAATTTGTTTACATCATTATCACTATACTTCACCACATCTAAATCTGAATTTGGCCCAAACCCTATGGTAATATCATATCTTTTTTGCATATCAGCAATTTTATTATCAACCTCATTTTGCATGCTTGAGAATGTTGTTAAAAATACATATCCTCCCAGTGCAATTGATATGATTGATATAAAAGCTCTACTTTTATTTCTTCCAATATTTTTAAGTCCCATGAATCCGTAAAATCCAAATATTTTATTGAAAAGTCTACCAAGTCCAAAACTTCTACCTCCACTTTTAAATCTATCACTTTGCTTTGTTGCTTCAATAGATGATATTTTACCTACTTTATATATAGGTATAATACAAGAAGCAAATACAGAAAATGCACCTGTGATTATGGCTTTTATAACATTTTGGGAACTTACATATAACTTTGGCTTCATTAGCGCTTCTTCATATAGCGAAGGATTGAAATTGTTAATTCCCACATATGAAAATGCCACACCAAATATAAGTCCAAGTATTATTCCTGCAACCATTATGATTAATCCTTGATACATTATCATTCTTCTTACATTTCTTTTGTTTGCGCCTATTAATCTAAGCATTCCCATTTCTTCCATTGTTTCATTTAGTGTTATGTTAAAAAGATTAAATACAAAAATAGCTGCTGTAATTATAATTAGTATTTCTCTTTTAAAAGCTCCTGGATCTTCTTTTTCTATTTTTTTGTTCATTAATTGACGTACAAGAGGCATGTTTGGTGTATAAGTAGCTTCTTTTAAATTATTTTCTCTCATAATTCTATTAGCTTGTCCATCGATACCCTGCCATCCACTATTTAGAGTTAAAACACTATTGTAAGTCATTGTATTTTGTGGAATTATATTATCTTTTTCATTATTTCCATAAGTAAAAGCTTCAAAAGGAATATTGATATCATAAAAATCATAAAACCCTTCAGGCTTTTCTATAATTCCCACAAGTTTAAATTTTCTATCTTCAGTATAAATTTTATTGTTTCCTTGTGAATCTTTATATTTTTTCTTTATTTTGAAATTCAAAGTGGAATTTAATTTGTATGGTATATTCATTGCTTCTAAGGCATCTTTTTCCATTACTATTTCATTATTGTTCTTTGGAAATCTACCTTTTGAAAGTTTTCCAGACTTACTTTTTACATAATGTTCATCTGCTGATTTTAGAGGAAATGAATTTCCTTTTTTATCTACTATATTACCTAGATTTTCAACTATAGTAATTTTTGATACACCTTCATCTTTGCTTATTTTTTTAGTGTCAGAATCCTTTAAATTATTAAATTCTAAATGATATCCTCCATAAAGTTTGTATATTGCCGCAACATCATTATTGTGTTGCGAATCTTTTATAACACTGGTTCCAAATATTAAAGCCACACCTAGGGCAACACCTAATGTTAATAAAGATGTTCTAAGTTTATTTTTCTTTAAATATGCCAGCGACATTTTCAAATATATTCCCATAAAATCCTCCTCTTTTGTTATGAATTATTATAAATACCAATATATCTATTAATTTTCTAACTTAAAATTTATTTTCTTTACTTATTCAATTTACTTTTTTATTCAATATTATTATTTGTTATCTGGTTTATTTAATCTTATTGGCGGATGCTTTACACTACTTAGTTCATCATAACTTTTCAAAAGTCTATTATTATCACTTAAATCATAAATTTGTAACAAAACTTTATTTATAGGCAAAGCATGATAATTATCGCTATAAAAATAGTGATATTCATGATTTGGATCGTCTTTATAATGTACTTTATAAAGAATCCCATAATAAGTTGCTTTTTTAGCTTTTTCTTTTGTAACCTCTTTTATATTATCTTGCGATATTTTTTGTTCTACCATATATCTACTAATACGCTCGTTAGCATCATTCCAAGGCTTGAAGTAATTATCATATACAAGAAGCCCTGTAATTACTACAATTAACATAACTAAAATAGCTTTATATTTTTTCATTATAATCCTCCTTATTTTATGACAAATTCCTTCTGAACTTTTAACTCTAAAGTTTTAGTTGATTTATCAATTTTATTTATCCTAATAATCATGTCACCCATATTAGCTATTTCCACATTACCATCACCTTCATTAAATACTTTTTCAATTTCATCAAAAAACTCTTTCTCAGTTAATTTGATTTCTGTTAATGACTCATATATGTTATAGATAGCTCTTACAAATTTATCATTTTCTGATAATTTTTCATCAGTTAAAAAGTCCTTAACACAGTGAATAGATAGAATTTCCTTATTTTCTTTCTCATCTTTTGTCATAGAATAATTTAAAACTTGTTTAGGTTGATTTTTAGTTAGTTCTAAATTTCCCAAAGATAAAATAAAGCTACCATCTGAATAAGCTTCAACTACTCTAAGTCCACTTTTTGATATTGCTTTTGAAATTCTCTTTGATAAATCTTTTTTTAGGTCAGATATTTCTTCTACTGTATATGTTTCTTTATCTATATTAGGTAAAGAAGGTGTGCATCCTACCATTAAACTAGAAGTTACACTTATAGCTATTAACGCAGCTAGCATAAATATTTTCACTTTCATATAATCCTCCTTGTTTTATATCCTCTTAAATTTGTAATCCATTGCTCAAAATTCCATTCGCCTGAGCGACGTGTCGGCGAAATACTTCATGTCGTCAATGATATATACTCGTTACCACTTCAAACAAATCCGTTACTTAAAAAGGGATGTTATCTTTTGCTATTAAAAGATAACATCCCTGTTATTTAGTATCAATATATATGCCCCAACTGGTAGGTTAATGGACCCAACTGTCAGTATTTAAGTAACAAATATATCCTTATCAGTAATAATGGTATATTGTTTCTCATATAAATGTGATAAATTTTATTTAAGTGGTATGTATATATTTAGTGTGAATTTGTTTTTTTCGTCTTCAAATAATATTTCTCCTTCATATTTTTCTAAGGAGGATTTAATACTTTGAATTCCTATTCCATGTTTAAATTTGTCCATTTTGTCAGATAGTAACTTATTTTCATTAAGTTTAATCATATTAACTTTACTATTTTCACATTTAAGTACAAAGTATGATTTGGATATGGTTCCTTTTATTCTAATATATTTATTAATATTTTCATCCTGAATTTTGTCACATGCTTCTATAGCATTGTCCAAAATATTAGCAAATATGCTGGACACATCTATAGGCTTTATAAAATCAACTTTTGAAAAGTTTATATCACAAATAAACTTAATGCCTTTTTTGCTACATATTTCACTTTTTTCAGTTATTATAATGTCTAATATCATGTTTCCTGTATTATAAATAGATTTAAATTCTTTAATTTCACCTTTTAAATTATTTACATACTCATTAACTTCTTTACTATTATTTTTCAGATTATCTATGGTACTAATATGATTATTTAGATCATGATAAAGCTTTCTAACTTTCATATGTGATTCTTGAACACTTAAGTAATGTTCATATTGCATATCCAATTTTATTGTCATTTATTACTTTTACAAACAATAATATAATAACTATGGTACTGGCTAATATTAATTTTGGAGTTACTATATGATCAAGTATATACTTATCTGAGCTCAAGCCATATCTCTCAAGTTTTTTTGATATATAACTTACTATTATATTTATTAAATTAACCATTAACGCTAAAGATAGATAAATATAATTTCTTTTATCACTATCAAGTGATTGCAAATATGTATCAATATGCTTAATTATAAAATAGACAAATATATAAATAAATATGATAAAAAGATTGCTATAGATATCAACTTTTATATTCTCGAGGTAAGGTACTAAAAGTGATTCTTCAGATGATACATTGATTCCTGTAATTATAAAAAACATATTTCTAGATACAATAGTTACAAGTAAATCGTAATATACATTAAATAAATAAAATAAAATTCCATATTTAGCGTATCCAATCTTATAAAAATAATTATAGTAAATTGCCCACAAAACAATCACTAAAACAGTAATCATATTGTAAGCATAGACTTCTTCCATATGAAATAACCTAGTTAGTTTTGCTATAATATAAATTAATAACAAAAAAATATAAAATACCATTTTACTCTTATGACTATTTTCTTTTCTATAAGTTAATATACCATTCAATATGATAAAAGGCGTAAATATAGATAAAATT
This sequence comes from Terrisporobacter othiniensis, assembly GCF_000808015.1. Lineage (GTDB taxonomy): Bacteria > Bacillota > Clostridia > Peptostreptococcales > Peptostreptococcaceae > Terrisporobacter > Terrisporobacter muris. The sequence continues at coordinate 13,318 of NZ_JWHR01000076.1, forward strand.
AATAATAACTCAGACATAATATTTAACATATCTCATCACCAATAAATCTTAAAAACTTCTCTTTAACTTCTTTATATCTATATCTGCTAACAGGTATCTCTTCTCCACTATCTAATATGGCTGTGTTTGATTTTATATTTTCCACATAAGTTAAATTAACTAAAAAGCTTTTATGACACCTTACAAACTTGTCTAAATTTAAATCCTTTTCAATTTTTTCTAGACTATACCTTACATCAAAATCCTTATTTATTGTATGTATTATCATTTCCTTTTTTTGAACTTCTATATATGTTATTTCATTTGAGTAAATCTTATAAGTATTAGACTTATTCTTTATTAAAATATAGTGATTTTTATTTTTTTCAATTTCATTAATGCAAGCTGATAAATGTTTGTTTAATTCTTCTAATTCTATAGGTTTCAACAAATATCTATAAGCCCTTACCTCATACCCCTCTTGTACATAATCTATTAGAGATGTTAGAAAGATTATTTCCATTTTATTATCTACTTCTCTTATTTTTCTCGCTGTATCCATTCCATTTAATTTACCCATTTGTATATCAAGAAGTAATATATCTATATCTTTAAAATTAGCTTGCAGCAATTCTTCTCCTGAGCTATATTTTTCTATTTCATATTCTATTTTTAATATATTATGAAGATACTCTTCTATTAGTAGCTGTATCTCTTTTTCATCATCACAAATTGCTATCCTAATCATAAACTCCTCCTTATGTTATATTTCATGTTTTACACTTTTTAAGATCTTTAATTATATATATCCGATACCTTAGGATAACACTTTTAATTTATTTTTATCAATACTCAATTTAAGTATGTAAAAAAACCTCATCAAAAATTGATGAGGTTTTTTATTATCGAATATATAATTTACTAAGCTTTAAATATTGTATTACCTTCTTTTACAGTTTCTAATACTTTTATAGTCTCTAGTTCTTCTGATGGTATAGCCAATGGATTTTTATCAACTATAACGAAGTCAGCTAATTTGCCTACTTCTATAGAACCTTTTGTATCTTCTTCAAAATATTGATAAGCACCATTTATAGTTACAGCTTTTATAGCTTCCATAACTGATATTCTTTGGTGTTCTCCCAGTACTCTTCCTGACTCAGTTTTTCTATTAACCGCATTGTGTATTCCTAATATTTGATTTGGAATTTTTACTGGTGGATCTTGATGTAGAGTAAATAATATACCTTTTTCTAAAGCTGATCCTATAGGAGATATATTTTGAGCTCTTTCAGGACCAAATACTGATTCATAGTGATAATCTCCCCAGAATCTTACATGATCATTAAAGAATGTTGGTATAGCTCCAACCTCTTTAACTCTGTCTAATTGATCTATTCTTAAAGCTTGACAGTGAACCATAACTGGTCTTAACTCAGCTCCATGACCTGTTATATCCATTGCTTCTTTGTAACATCTTAAGAATTGTTCACAAGCTAAGTCTCCATTTGTATGAACGTGAACTTGTAAATTATTATTTATGCATTTAACAAAGTATTCTCTTACTACTTCGTCAGTTTGTGTTCCATATCCACTATAATCAGCTGCTTCACCTTCTGGAACCACATGATAAGGCTGACTTAACCAAGCAGTCTTTCCTTGTGGCGAACCATCTAACCATGTCTTAGCTCCAGCTAATTTGTAGTGACCTACGTATTCTCTTTTAGGTGTTCCTTCATTTTTCATCATGTTAAATGTTGAGAATTGAGTAGCAAGACCTACTATATCTATTATATTTTTTCCACCTTGAACACAAGCCATTAACATTTCATTGTAATGATTACCTTCATCAACAGATGCATCTTGAGTCGTAGTTACACCTAATGATGCATATAAATTTTGTGCTTTAACTATAGCATCTAAAACTTGTTGGAATGTTGGAGCTGGACAAATTTTCTTTTTCTCAGGATCCATTATAGCGTTTTCTTCTAAAATACCATTTGCTTCTCTAGAACCTTCTACAGTTCTTACCACTCCACCTTCTGGTACTTCATAATCAGTTCCACCATATCCATACATATCTAAAGCTAATGAATTCATTACAGCTATATGTCCTGATGCATGAGATATCATAACTGGAATATCAGTTGATACTTCGTCTAAATCAAATTTAGTTGGATGTTCTTTATCAGGGAATTTAGAGTTATCATACCCAAATCCTATTATCCATTGTCCTTCTGGTATATCTGTAGTTTCTTTATAATGTTTTAATGATGCTAATAATTCTTCCTTAGATGAAACTTGTCCTAAAGAAGCTATTAATAAAACTTGAGACATTGCAACTATATGACCATGAGGATCAATAAATCCTGGAAGTATTGTTTTTCCTTCTAAATCAACATTTGTTGTCTTATCATCTGCTAAACCAAGAACTTCTTCTTTAGTTCCTACAGCTTTTATTTGACCATTTTCTACTAACATAGCTTCAACTACAGATTCTTTCTTATCTACAGTTATTATGTTCCCATTAAAATAAATTTTTTTAGTCATCTTAATTCTCCTATTGTCTTCTCTGAAAATTTTATATTGCTCAACTAAGAGATTAATGCACCTAAAATTTATCGTCAATATGATATTTTCTAATTCTGATACTTCATTCAACAAATTCAACATTATTATTCAATGCTTGTTCACTTAATAACATAACTTATATTTTATTAGAAAACTCTTCATTTATAATAGAAGCATAAGTTAGTTCCTTATTTAAGATTTCTAGTATTTCTTCTTTATCACTTACTATAATATCTCTATCGTCTTCCCATATAGTTTTATAGAACTCATCACACATAGCTTTAAATTCTTTATCTTTAATTATGGCATAATCACTAATATTATCTTCATGATCAGTTTGTATTAATTTTATATTTTTAGATAAATACAAGGATGGATTTTTATAGTCTTTAAAATATTCTATAAAATCTCCATCAACTAACTTTACTTCAATGTTCTCTGAGTTAATTATTATATTCTTAAGATAATTTATATGTCGTTTCCTTTGCTCAAAAGTTAATTCTATAGGAGTATTAAAAAAGCTAATTTTACCTGATGACATATATCTTTTAAGTTCTGATGCATATATTAAGACTTTGACTTTAGACTTATAAGTTATATTTTGTAAAACTATATTTATTTTGCTCAATTCTTCTAAAACTTCTTTATCCTTAAATATAGATTCAGCAACTTCTATATATAAATCAGGCGGCATAAATATCTCACTCATGGAACCAATAAGCCATCTTAAATCTTGAGTCATAAAGTATTGCGTATAAGTTTTTTCTTTTATTATATCTATTAATAGCTTTTTCTCAAATATTAGACTTCCTTGCTTTTTCAATATACTTTCTAAACTATAATACATATCTTCAATAATACTCTTGTCTCTTGACATAGTTGAAAGTAAACAAGACTTATCTTTTGTAAAATTAGTAGCAAATAATACATAATCTTTTACTACAGAAATAATAGTTCCATAGCCTACTTCACAATTGTAAACCTCAAAATTCATACTTGGATACATGGATATCATATTAATAAGCATAATAGTATTAAAAACTATGTCTTCATTATCTCCATCAAATCCAATTAAAATCTTAGCTTTTGCATCAATATCCTCTCTCTTATTGTATAAATATTCCTTAATATCAGCTATACTTATTTTATCACTTTGACCTATTTTGTTTAAATTAATAGATACTATTAAATTTAATGTATTTGACTTGCTTATGTACTTCTCTATGTCCCTATCTAAATACTGTTTCCTCAGCTTAGGATTAACATGAATTATACCATTACAATCTTCTTCTCTATAAACCTCTTTACTTTGAATAGGTATACTCTTTTGTGATGTGTAAATATAAGCTTCTTTTAAAAGCTCACCTAAACAATCCTCTAAATCTTTTCTTATGTCTATATTTTTCTCTATTTCAAAATACTCTTTCAAATCATTAGTAGTTTCTTCCGTAAGTGAATTAGTTATAAACGTAGATGTAATTTCACAAATCTCATTTATATTTTTAGGAATAGGTAAGTTTTTTCCACTGGTCCATTTACTTATATAGGAAACATCATATCCCAATTCTCTTGCCAATGCTGTCTTTTTTTGTTTTGAAAAGTATAATAATTTCTCTAATAAATACCCAAATGTTATATTCTTCAATTAGTTGCACCTCCATTATATGTCTTCATAAATTAATGATCTTATTAACTATGCTTTTAATCACAATCGTAGTAATTAAATATATTTATATTTTTCAAGTATAAATTATACCCTTTGAATGAACATTGAATTCTTTGAATCTTTTTGTTCAATTCATTGATTTATTGAATTTTCATTCAATAAATCTATTTTACACTAATATATCACTTTAATGTGAATCGATTTTCATATTCAGTAAAAAAAATAGTCACTAAGTTTTTTATACTTAGTAACTACTTTTCCTTTAATATGCCACTATCTCTTTAATTATAAATTCTTTTCCACTTAACAATTCCCAAACTTTGCTATCACAATAAGGACATACTCCATTGTATTCTTTTATGTTAAAAACTTTATTGCAACTTTTACACATACCGTTGCCTGGCATAACTTCTATTTCCAGCTTCGTATCTTGTAGTATGGTATTATCTACTGCTACTGGATAACAGCTTTCTATATATTTAGGAATCATGGAAGATAATTCTCCAATTTGCAATACTAATTTCTCTATCTTAGTTAAGTTATTTTCCACTGCAACATTTTCTACAGTTTTTACAACTTCTATTACTACTCCTAGTTCATGCAATTTCTTCACCTACTCTCATTGCATGTATTTTCTTAATTAATCTTCTTTTACAAATACATCTTTAACTTTTTTAGCTATTATTCTACCCTTACGCTTAATAGTAGTTTTTACTACAACTGGTTTTACTTTTTCATATTCTACACCTTCACAGTCATAAGCTCTAACTAATGATATGGCGTCAAATTTACACTTAGTAGTACATTGACCACAACCAACACACATAAATTCATTTACAACTGTAGCTCCACATCCTAAACATCTTTCAGTTTCTTTTTTCATTTGTTCTTCTGTAAATGTAAGACGAACATCTTTAAAAGCATCTTTATTTTCATGATCATGCTTAACACTTTGTCTTGGTGTATTGTCATATCCTTCTATTTGTAAAGCATTTTTATCAAATTCATGATAGTCTTTTCTATCACGGCCATTTACTAAACTTTGTCCTGGTTGAACAAATCTATGAATAGATATGGCACCTTCTTTACCTGCTGCTATGGCATCTATGGCAAATCTTGGCCCAGTGTAAGAATCTCCTCCAACAAATATATCTGGCTCATCAGTTTGATAAGTAAATCCATCAGCTTTAACTGTATTATTAGGATTTAATTCAACTTTGCTTCCTTCTAATATTGTTCCCCAGTCTATACTTTGACCAACTGATATTAAAACATAGTCTGCATCTACAACTTTTACATCATTATCATCAAATTTGGGTGAGAATTTTCCACTCTCATCAAATACAGATAAACATTTTCTAAATTCTACTCCTGTTACTCTTCCATTTGAACTTAATATACGTGTTGGACCCCAAGAGTTATTTATTACTATATTTTCTTCTAATGCTTCTTCTATTTCTTCTTCTAATGCTGGCATTTGTTCTCTATTTTCTAAACAGAACATATTAACAGTATTTGCGCCTACTCTTGTAGCATTTCTGGCAACATCTATTGCAACGTTTCCTCCACCTATTACTACAACATTTCCATTTAATTTAACATCTTCACCTAGATTAACATCACGAACAAATTCTACGCCAGGAATAACACCTTTAGCATATTCCCCTTCGATGCCTAATTTTCTACCTGCTTGAGCACCTATTGCTATATAAAATGCCTCATATCCTTCACTTCTTAGTTGATCTAGCGTTATATCTTTACCAACTTCCACACCAGTTTTGAATTCAACACCCATTTCTCTAAGTATTTCTATTTCAGCATTAACTACCTCTTTTTCCAATCTGAAAGAAGGAATACCTAGTGTTAACATTCCACCAAGTGCTTCTTGTTTTTCAAATACAGTTACTTTGTAACCATCTATGCTTAAGTAATATGCACAAGAAAGTCCTGCTGGTCCCCCACCAACTATGGCAATTTTTTTACCATATTCATGTCTTTTCTTAGGTACAAACCTATTATCTGCATTTAAATCTTGCTCTGCTATAAATTTCTTTATTTCATCTATTGCTATTGGTGAATCTATATCTCCTCTAGTACAAGCAGATTCACATTTTCTAGGACAAATACGTCCACATATTGCTGGGAATGGATTTTCCTTTTTAATTAACTCTAAAGCTTCTTTGTATCTTCCTTGTGAAGCAAGTTTGATATATCCTTGAACAGCTATATGAGCTGGACATGCTGTCTTACAAGGACTCGTTCCACTTTCTACAACATCTTCTCTATTAGTTCTATATTCAGGGTTCCATTTCTCTGGCCCCCACTCAGTATTTCGAGGATTAGACTTCATTTCTATTTTTTCAACTACTGGCTTACTAGAACATAGTTTTTGTCCCAATTTTAAAGCATTAGTTGGGCAGTTTACTACACATTCACCACAAGCAACACATTTATCTTTATCAACTTTTGATACATAGTTTGAACGACTCATATCTGCATTATTAAACATTGTTGTTGTTCTAAGTGCAAAACATGAACATCCACAGCAGTTACAAATTGCATGAGTTTTTCCCGAACCATCTAAATTAGGTATTTGATGCATTAAACCATTTTCTTCAGCTCTTTTTATTATATCAAAAGCTTCTTCTCTAGTTATTTCACGACCTCTTCCAGTCCTTATATAATACTCAGCTGCGTGACCAAGTTGGATACACATATCTTCTTTTAAGTGGCCGCATCCTTCTCCCATAATTTCTCTAGAAGTACGACAAGAACAATTAGATACTGAAAATATATCATTGTCATTTAAGTATTTTGATACTTCTTCATATGATGCTCTTCTTGTTTCTCCATCTATGGCAGTTTCTATTGGTATAACTCTCATAAGTCCCACACCTGTTGGGAATCCGCCTATAGAGTTAGGTCCATTTTCTAAACCATAATCATTGAAAGCTTTTGCTATTTGAGGATATTTTTTCACGTTTTCTTTGTGGTTTACCATCATTTCCATAATCCCTGGCACCCAAGTTTCATACCAGAAAGTATCCACTCCATCTATTTCATTAACAAAAACTACCCCTATATCAGCTAGCTCTAATAGTAATTCGCTGCATCTTTCCACACTTTTATTACACAAAGGTGCTACTTCCTTAGCCGTTGTCTTTGTTCTAATTTTCATACATAGTAAAACTTCTGCCATTTCATCTGTAACCACTGGCTCTAATATTCTATATCTTGCATCATTTTCTCCAAACCACCCTCTAGATCCTGGCTTATTTCTACTTACTTGATTTGCAAATTGTAGCACTTTTTCTTTAACTGCCATATTTTACTTCCCCCCGATTAATTATTTTATTTATTAAAGTTTGCTATTTCTCCTCTTATCCAACTAATCCACTCCTCTACTCCCTCACCTGTTTTAGCAGAGTACGGTATAACTTTAATGTTTGGATTTAATTTTTTAATATATTCTTTTACCAAATCTAAATCAAAATCAAAATAATCAATTGCATCTATTTTGTTGATTAATACTACATCAACTATTGAAAACATTAATGGGTATTTTAATGGTTTATCATGTCCTTCTGGCACGCTCAAAATCATTGCATTTTTAGTAGAACCTGTATCAAATTCTGCTGGACATACTAAATTACCCACATTTTCTAAAATAACAAAATCCACATCTTCTGTTCCAAGTTCAACTAAACCTTGTTTTGTCATATCTGCATCTAAATGACACATGCCACCAGTATGAAGTTGTATAACCTTTGCTCCTGTTTTTGAAACAGTTGTAGCATCAACATCTGAATCTATGTCTGCTTCCATTACCCCTATTCTCATTTCATCTTTCAAAGCTTCAATTGTTCTTAAAACAGTTGTAGTTTTGCCTGAACCTGGAGAAGACATTAAATTTAATAAAAAAGTTTTTTCTTTTTTTAAATCTTCTCTAAGCAAATCTGCTTGTTTGTCGTTACTTTTGAAAACGCTTTCTTTTATCTCAACAACTTTATATTTTTTCATAAGTCCACCCCATTACGTTCGTTATATTTTTAACGTTTTTATATGCAGAATCAAATTCACCGAATCTAATTCTGTAATTAGAATATATCATAGGCTTACATATTTTGTAAACAAACACTTAATAGATTTATTATTTTTTATGTTTTATTATTCTACTGGCATATATCTCGATTATTTTGTGCTATACTAGATAATCATAGAATTATTCTATTAATTTTACAGTACTACAAAGAGGTATTACATATGAATAAACTAACAGATAGACAAAAACAAGCCATTGCTACTAAACTTAGGATAACAAAAATAGCATCTGAACTTTTTAAATTAAATGGATTTGATAGTGTTAAAATTCAAGATATTTGTGAAGCTGCCGGTATTTCAGTTGGTGCTTTTTATCATCATTTCAAATCAAAAATGGAAATAATTAATATAGCTTATGAACAAGTTGATATTCTTTTGATGGATAGATTTGAAGTAAGGGAATTCCCTTCAAATCTTGATAAATTGTTATTTTTAATGGGTGAAGGTGCTGATATGATGGAGGAACTTGGATGGGTATTTGTAGGAGAAATTTATAAACACTTAATTTCCCTAGAAGGAAAATACTCTACTAATCCCGATCGTCATATTACACTATTGGTTAAGGACATAGTTGAAGATGCATTGAATGCTGGAGAATTAGACAATTCCATATCTTCAGCAGATTTAACTCTGATAATCATGAGAATTTCTAGGGGGGCTATATTTGACTGGTGTCTTTTCCAAGGTAGCTATAATCTAAAATCTAGAATTACTTTTGATTTAAACTTAATACTTTCAAATTTCAAATCTAAAAATTCAGATTAATAAAGTCGCTAATAAAGCGGCTTTTTTTATTTATTTCACAAAATTTTCTAATTTTTTTCCGATAATTTTTTAACGGTATTTGTGTTGATATTTCAATATATTGACATTATTTTTACAATACCTAAAATATTATCAGAATATTTAAACTCAAATATTTTTCTTGTTTTTTATAATTTGGTGGTGCTAATATTAAAGTGATTTTATAACTTATAAAATTTAATCATCTTAATCACTGGGGGAATAGGAATATGTTTTTATTTGAAGCACAGCCAATAATCAACTGGCTAATGTTATTATTAGTATTTACAGCACTTATGTTACTTAATGAATTCAGTCGTCGCTGGAAATGGGCAGGATTTCTATGTTTTTTGGTTTTACCTTTATTTTTAACTTTTTTCGTATGGCCTAAAACTGCAAAAGGAACAAGCGTTGGAACTTGGTTTCACTATGCAAAGGTTTACTCAGCTTTAGCTGGATGTATGGGATTTTGGCTAATGCGCTATGTAAAGGGTGCTACTAATCACAAGTGGGTTTTATGTTTTCCACCTTTAATCCTTGCAATTAACATTATGGAAGCTGTAATGCGTGATTTCCAAATCGGAAACTTGGGTTACACTGCACAAATTTTTGAAGAAATGATGGTAACTAGTGGTTCTTGGAATTATATGAATGGTATTGCTGGAATTTTAAATATTATCACAATCACTGGTTGGCTTGGAATTTGTATTAGCAAGAAGAAAAGCAAGGATATGTTATGGCCAGATATGTGTTGGTTTTGGATAATAGCTTATGATCTTTGGAACTTTGCATATACTTACAACTGTTTAGGTGATCATGCTTGGTACTGTGGTATAGCTTTATTATTTGCTCCAACTGTATGTGCTTTCTTATTTGGAAAAGGTGCTTGGTTGCAACATCGTGCTCATACTCTTGCATTTTGGGTAATGTTTGCCATGACTGTACCATCATTTATTGATCAATCACAATTTGCAGTTAAAGCATCACAAAATACAACTGCTCTATTCATAGTAAGTTTAATTTCTTTACTTGCTAACATAGCAGTATTTGTTTATATGATTTATAAAGCTAGAAAAACTAATAAAAATCCATATAAAGATGAGCTTTATTCTGATTTAGATTGTTATAAAGAAGTAAAAGCCTTATCATAAAAAATTCGCTTCGCTTAAGCCACCGCGTGGGCGCTCAACTTCATATCTCCAACGGCTTAGCCCGTTAACAAAGTTGGAAATTAAAAATTTAAGCCACTTATTGTTTTAAATGATTTTGTAATATCTTGTTTCGTAAAAGCTTTTACATTATTTTAATAAACAATAAGTGGCTTTTTGCAACTCAAATTA
>NZ_JWHR01000077.1 GCF_000808015.1 Terrisporobacter othiniensis
ATATTAAAATAGTAAATCAAATTTATTCTATAAATTTGATTTACTATTTTAATATGTGTTTTACTATTTTAATTAATATATATAATAACAAAGCTATAGTAACAATAATTTGTAATAATAGCTCCCAGTTTATAGTTACTATTGGATTCATCATAACTCCCCCCATTTTTATTCTAACTATATCACTATATTCATTTCTTTTTAAAGCAATGTATACCACAGATATGTCTAATTTTAAGTTCTTAGCTTTATCCCTTAAATCTATTATTTCAAACTCCTTAATATTTAACTTTATAATACTATACAATTTATCACTTTAATCATATAAAAAAGCTGTATCTTAATAGTTATAGTGGTTCAAATACTAAGATATAGTCTTTTATTAAATTTAATCTAACTAATTTATTAATCTTCAGGTATTTTATCCAATACCCATGGCAATTCAATATTTGCAATCTTTAATATAAAATATGGTTTTTCCATACCTGTATTACTATATATAGGTTCATCAGTATCTGATTGATATAATGTTATAACTACATCTTTATCATATATAACGGTTTTATCTTCAAATAATTCACCTTTAATAGAATAATAACTTTCATAACATCGTTTATCTTCTCTATCGTTCCAAAAACAATCTATTATTTCTAATGGGTACTCTACACGAACACCTAGTTTATTCAATACTTCTACTGCTTCTGGGTATATACTTGTAAAAGTTTTTAAGTAATTTTTACACCAAATACACTTGCATGGCTTATTATACATATCTAAGTAAGATTGTGTGTCTTTAATATTTACTTTATATTTCAACCTAATCACCTTTCTCAGTAACTATTTAACTAATATATATTCTAATAATTTTTTATTCGTATCTTATAATTATTATACACTTAACC
>NZ_JWHR01000078.1 GCF_000808015.1 Terrisporobacter othiniensis
TTCTTATACAAATTAATAAATTGAAAGATTTTAAAGAAAAAATAATTTTGTGTGAAATATAATTAAATAAAATAAATCATATTTAATATTAAGGTTGAAGATTTAGAAATTATGGTATAATAAAAAAGAAAATTAACGGATTGATTAATATATAATTTTTTAAGGAGAATATCAATGAATGATTTAAATATAGGAGAAAAAATAGCACAATACAGAAAAAGTAAAGATTTAAGTATAAGAGAGTTAGCAAAGATGGCAGATGTTACACCATCATTACTTAGTCAAATAGAAAGAGGTTTGGCAAATCCATCTGTTAATTCATTAAAATCAATAGCTAATGCATTGAATGCACCTTTATTTACTTTTTTTACTTCTGAAGTCATGAAAGAAGATTTAATTGTAAGAGGAAATAATAGAAAAAAAGTAATACTTCCTGGAGCTGATAATGTTATATATGAAATGTTAGCACCTGGAATAAGTGATAATTTAGAATTTGCTATCATGAATTTATCACCTAAATCATCATCATGCACTGACTATATTCATCATAATGGATATGAAATTGCTTATGTGTTAGAGGGAAAAGTTACTTTACATTTAGATGGTGAAAAATTTGATTTAGAGAAAGAAGACAGTGTAAAGATTCCTGTTGGTATGAAGCATAAATGGGAAAATGATAATGAGCTCGAAGCAAAAATTATATTTGCTGTTATTTTATAAAATATTAAATTAAAAATTTCTTATTGATTAAAAAGGCCTGACTATCATTAATTGTGATATCAGGCTTTTAATTTAACTAATAAAGACATAAGCTAATTTATTTAGTTTTATATATACTAATATGGGCTTTTATTACATATTAATTAGTTTTGGAAAAGGTGGAAGTATATAAAATGTATAAATATGTGATTAATCGTAAAAATATAACAAACTTAAATAAAATAATTATATTTGGCGAGGATTAACATAATGAGCAAAGAAATAAAAAAAGTTGAAAATCAAAATGAAGAAGTAAGTATAGAAGATATGATTGATGAATTAGTTAAAAAAGCTAATGTGGCAATGGAAGACATGTTAAATTTGGATCAAGAAGAAATAGATAAAATAGTTCAATCCATGGCAAAAGCAGGTCTCGATAATCATATAGAGTTAGCACAAATGGCTGTAGATGAAACGGGTATGGGTATTTTTGAAGATAAGATAACAAAAAATATTTTTGCAACAGAATATATTTATAACAGTATAAAATACAAAAAAACTGTTGGAATAGTTGAAGAGAACAATGAAGAAGGATATATGATGGTAGCAGAGCCAATAGGAGTAATTGCAGGGGTCACACCTGTTACTAACCCCACTTCAACTACCATGTTTAAGGCGTTGATTTCTATAAAATCAAGGAATCCTATAATATTTAGCTTTCATCCGTCAGCTCAAAAATGTTCTGCTGAGGCTGCAAAAATATTAAGGGATGCAGCAATAAAAGAAGGAGCTCCAAAAGACTGTATACAGTGGATAGAAAATCCATCTTTAGAAGCATCAAATGAGCTTATGAAACATAAGGAGATATCTATAATTTTAGCTACTGGAGGTCCAGGAATGGTTAAATCAGCATATTCTTCTGGGAAGCCAGCTTTAGGAGTAGGTCCAGGGAATGTTCCTTGTTTTATTGAAAAATCCGCAGATATTGATCAAGCAGTAAATGATTTAATACTATCAAAGTCATTTGACAATGGTATGATATGTGCATCTGAACAAGCTGTAATAATAGAAGATGAGATATATGAAGATGTAGTTACTTTAATGAAAAAGAATAAGTGCTATTTTGTAAACAATGAGGAAAAAGAGTTATTAGAAAAAACTGTTATAAATGAAGAAACGAAATCATTAAATGCTAAAATTGTAGGTCAAAATGCTTATACGATAGCTCAAATGTCAGGATTTAAGATAGCTAAAGATACTAAAATATTAGTGGCAGAGATAAGTGGAGTAGGTGAAGATTATCCTTTATCAAAAGAAAAGCTTAGCCCAGTTTTAGCATGTATAAAAGTTAAAAATGCGAATGAAGGCATAGAAAAATGTGTTGAAATGACCGAGTTTGGTGGACTTGGACATTCTGCATGTATACATTCAAATAACGATAATATAATATTGCAATTTAGTAATAAAGTTAAAACAGGAAGGCTATTAATAAATACACCATCAAGCCAAGGTGCTATAGGAGGTATATATAATTCGAATACACCATCATTAACTCTAGGTTGTGGATCTATGGGTAATAATTCAACTACAGATAATATATCTGCAATTAATTTAATTAATTTGAAAAAGGTAACAAAAAGAACTGTTAGTATGCAGTGGTTTAAAGTTCCGGAAAGAATTTATCATGAAATGGGTTCTATTCAATATTTGGAAAAATTACCTAAGTCAGAAAGAATAATGATAATTACAGACAGGACAATGGAAGACTTAGGATATGTGGAAAAAATAGAATACCGATTGAGAAAAAGAAGAAATCCAGTTATGATAGAAAGATTTACAGGGGTTGAAGTGGATCCATCTGTAAAGACGGTACTAGATGGGGCTCAGGAAATGATTAAATTTAAACCAGATACAATAATAGCCTTAGGAGGTGGCTCAGTAATAGATGCAGCAAAAGGCATGTGGTTATTTTATGAGAATCCACAAGTTGATTTTGAAGATTTAAGACTTAAATTTATGGACATAAGAAAAAGAGTTTATAAGTTTCCTAAGTTGGGAAGAAAAGCTCAACTAGTAGCTATTCCAACTACATCGGGGACAGGATCAGAAGTAACTTCATTTGCAGTTATAACAGACAAAGAAAAAAATATAAAATATCCTTTAGCTGATTATGAATTGACACCAGATGTGGCAATAGTAGATCCTCAATTTGTAATGAGTTTGCCAAAATCAGTTATTGCAGATACAGGACTAGATGTATTAACTCATGGAATAGAAGCTTATGTTTCGGTAATGGCTACAGACTACACAGATGCAATGGCTTTAAAAGCTATAGAAATGGTATTTAAATATTTACCAATATCATATAAAGGTGGAGACTCAGCTGAATGTAGGGAGGCTAGGGAAAAAATGCATAATGCTTCTTGTATGGCAGGAATGGCATTTGCAAATGCTTTTTTAGGAATAAATCATTCTTTAGCTCATAAGCTTGGAGCAAGATTTCATATACCTCATGGTAGGGTAAATGCCATATTATTACCTTATGTAATAGAATATAATTCACAAATACCAAGCAAATTTACTGCATTTCCTAAATATAAATCATTTATATCGGATAAGAAGTATTGTGAAATTGCAAAAATGTTGGGATTAAAAACAGATACAGTTGAAGAAGGTGTGAAAAATTTAATTGAAGCAATTAAAAAGCTGATGAAAGAATTAAATGAACCGATGAGTATTAAAGAATGTGGAATAGAAAGAGATGAATATTTTTCTGCAATAAAAAAATTATCTTTAGAAGCATTTGATGATCAATGTACCTCTGTTAATCCAAGACTGCCATTAGTCAGTGAAATAGAAGAAATATATATGAAAATATATTAAGAGAAGTATAATTATATAAAATTGGCATATAATAATATTATTATTTAGATAATAAAAATAATATTTTATTAAAGCTAATTAAAGTAAACATAAAAAACAAATAAGAAGAATATTTTTTGAAAGAAAAATAATGTTTTTGAAAATACTTATTGACAAAAAACATATATTCATATATCATTACTATTAATTAATTGAAAAAATTGTAAAAGCAATGAAGGGAAGAGTAATTATAATACAGAGTTAAAGCGAGCTGGTTATGGTGTGAGTCCAGTACAAAGTATATAATGAAGAACCTCCCAGAGCTACTAACCGAAATCTAATAGAGAGTAGACTTAGTCGGAACCAAGCCGTTACCTACTTGGCGATATATTATTTAGTATATTGAATGAGTTGAACTTTTATTAAAGTTAAATTAGGTGGTACCGCGGAAGTCTAGCCTTTCGTCCTATTTATATAGGATGAAGGGCTTTTTTTATTGGAAAAATCACAATAATAAATCAAAAGGAGTGGAGTAATATGTGTTTAGTAATACCAGAAAGATATGAAACAAGTTTAGGGGTTATAGAAACTCAGCAAGCAATAAAGGATTTAAAGGACTTTTTTGAAAATAGATTAGGGGAGAGGTTAAAATTAACAAGAGTATCTTCTCCATTATTTGTTTTACCTGAAACAGGAACAAACGATAACTTAAACGGCGTTGAGAAACCAGTAAGTTTTCAAGTACCTTATTTAAGAAAAAATGCAGAAATAGTACATTCTTTAGCTAAGTGGAAGAGAATGGCCCTTAAAAAGTATGGGTTTCCTGTAGGGACAGGTCTATACACTGATATGAATGCAATTAGAAAAGATGAAGAGCTAGATAACTTACACTCTTTATATGTTGATCAATGGGACTGGGAACTTATAATAAATAAAGAAGATAGAACGATGGAAACACTTAAAAAAGTTGTGAAAATTTTATATAAGGTCTTTAAGGAAACAGAAGAACATGTTCATAGTATTTATCCAGAAGTAGAGTGTATATTGCCAGAAGAAATAACTTTCATAACATCTCAGGAATTACTAGATATGTATCCAGACTTAACAGCGAAAGAGAGAGAAAATGCTATTGTAAAAGAGAAAAAAGCAGTTTTCTTAATGCAAATAGGAAAAGTATTAAGCAGTGGAGATAAGCATGATGGAAGAAGTCCAGACTATGACGATTGGGATTTAAATGGAGATATATTATTCTATAACCCAGTATTAGATAATGCAATAGAACTTTCTTCTATGGGGATAAGAGTAGATGAAGAAGCTTTAAAAAAACAATTAAAAGCTGCCAAGTGTGAAGATAGAAAAGAATTAGATTACCATAAAGCCTTATTAGATGGTAAATTACCATATACAATAGGTGGAGGAATTGGCCAATCTAGAATATGTATGTTCTTTTTAAATAAAGCTCACATAGGTGAGGTACAAGTAGGAATTTGGCCTCAGGAAATGGTTGAAGAATGCAGTAAAGCTGGAATAACTTTATTATAAAAATATATTAAAAAGGTTATAGATAAAATTTTAAAGAAAATTTATCTATAACCTTTTTTACTCAAAAGGATAAGCAATTCATATTTATTTTATATTGATACTATTAGAAACTTCTATAGCAAATGAATTAGATATAGTACTTGACCAATTATTATCCATCTAATTATTATAGAGTCTCCTTTTATTATTAGTTTATATATTTACTTAGAAAACAAGTGGTTAAATGCTATAATAGATGAATGGTTATTAGAAATAGAAAAAGGGATATATTATAACTATATTTTTTATTCAAAAATTGTAATTATTATATATAATGCAAAATTAGAATTATGAAAAAAATTGACTTAAATAATATAAGGAGTAACAGATAAATGGCAAATACAAGACGAATTCTTGCTGAATCATTAAAGAACCTATTAAAGAGAAAACCATTAGAAAAAATAACGGTGACACAGTTAGTTGATGACTGTAATATTAATAGACAAACCTTTTACTATCACTTTCATGATATTTATGAATTGCTAGAATATATGTTTTTTGTAGAATTAGATAAAATATTTGAAAATCCCATTGAGTATGATAATAATTTTGTATATAAGTGGGAAAAAGTATATTATACAATTTTACAATCTGTATTAAATGAAAAAAGAATGATTATAAGTATATCTCAATCTATAGGAAGAAGTAAATTAGATGAAATATTATATAATGTTTTTTATCGTATAATATTAAGGTTTATAAGAGATGAATCAGAGGGAATAAATATATGCGAAGAAGAAAAAAATTTTATTGCTAACTTTTATAAATATGCATTCGTTGGAATTACCTTAGATTGGGTAGACTCATTTATGAAAGTAAATCCAGAAATAATAGTTTTTAGAGTTAGTAGATTAATTGGAGGAGATTTAAGAACAGCCTTGCATAAGAATCATTAAAAAATCGAATAATATAATACAAATAAACCTATATATTGATAGAAATCTTATTTTATGTACATTTAATATAAGATTTTAAGCAACGTCGTCTAATAGAATAGTTTTGCACTGAAAGTTGAGAAATGTTTAAATTTTTGATTAGACATAAAAATAATAGGTTTTGTAAAATATGTAGGAGGTTTTTTTATGCAACAAGTTTCTAAAGAAGAGAAAAGGAAAAAGTACTTTATTGTATTTATATGTTTATTAATACAATCAATAACTTATTGTATAGCACAGAATTTACAAGGTCAAATGCAAATACCAGTATCTCAATCAGGAGTTGTATCTGAAGTTGGATTTACGCTTTTATATTTTTCTGGAACGCTTCCAGTATTTTTAAATCCTTATTTTGCTACTTTTTATGAAAAGTTTAATATAAAATATATTTATGTTGTAGGTATAATTATAGGCGGATTAGCATTCGCATCGTATGGATTAGCTAAAAACTCAATAATGTTTAATGTTAGTTCTTTCTTTAATCAAGTAGGTACAATATTCTACTCTGGATTATCATTACCAATAATGATGTCACACTGGTTTCCAGGAGAAGGTAGAGGTTCAGCCCTAGGAATAGCTTTAGCTGGAGGTTCTATAGGAAATGTGTTTTTACAACCAGTAGTAGTTAACTTATTAGCAAGATACGGATGGCAACAAACTTATATCATCTTAGGAATAGCCATGATTGCTATAGGTATACCTATAGCACTATTATTTATTAGATTCCCTAAACCTGGAGAAGTTACAAAAGTTGAAGCTTTAGATAAAAAAGATATTGGACAAATGTCTTATGAAGGTCTATCTGATAAAGAGAATATGAAAAATAAATATTTCTGGACTTTTAATATAGGTGCTTTATTATTATGCTTTGCATCTGTAGCAGTATCAACACAAGCTATACCGGTATTAAGTATAAAGGGATTTGAAGGTTCAAGAGTGGCACTAGCTGGATCAACTTATGGACTAGCCTGTCTGATAGGAAACATAGGTGGAGGTAAATTATTTGATAAGTTGGGCTCATTTAAACCAATGATACTTTCAGCCATAAGTACAACATTAGCATTACTTATAATGGCATTTATGCCAATGGGTAGTTCATTAGGATTCCTTATTCCTATACTTTCAGGATTAACTATATATACACTTACATCAGGACCAGCTTTTATGCCAGCTGATGTATTTGGATATAAAGATGGAACTCAAAAAATGGCTAAAGTAGGGGTGTTCTATGCAGCCGGAAGTGCATTTGCAGCTTATATATTTGCGGCATTATCTAGTAGTGTTGGACTACAAACAACATGTTTAATATTTTTAGTAATAGGGTTAGTTGGATATATATTAAATGGATTTTCAATAATAAAATCAAAGAAAATGTTTTCGCCAAGAGCTGAATAATTTAATATAAAAAAGTACTATGACTAAAAGTCATAGTACTTTTTTATTATGTGAAAAATAAAAAATGATTTTATTGTGTAATACTAAAATGTTTTGAAATAAAATTCATAC
>NZ_JWHR01000079.1 GCF_000808015.1 Terrisporobacter othiniensis
AATAAATTGAGTGATGATGAGTATGTATTATTTGATAGTTTGTATATAAATAAAGAAAGACCAATAAACATAATGTGTAAAATGAATATATCTAAAAGTACATATTATGATATGAAAGAGAAGTTAATATTTAAAGTTAGTGAGATAATATATCATAAGTTTATAAGAGATATGTATGATAGCTATTTATTTTAGTGTAGAGGCTACTTTAAAGTTTTTTTATTATAAGCATTGAGTTGGCATTATAATATAAGAAATGCCTCAATTGTTATATAGTAAGAGTAAAAAATTGAGATTTCTGATAGATAAATAAGTAATTAGGGGGATAAAAATGATAATTAAAGATAAAATAAAAGAATTTAGAATATTTATATTTATAAACATAATTTTAGCTACTGTAATTGGAACCTATGCTCAAAATATTGCCTCTTACGTAGTCGGTGATTATTCTATTAATATTGCACAATTATACTTATATATACTGACAGTCTTAACAACTCTAAGCATAATATTATTCTTGATAATACCAATATTAATACATTTATTTATGAAGAAACATCAGTTAAAAGACGAATATTTATTATATATATTACTAGTTGTTGATATTTCAATAGGTATTCTAACTTCTATAGGTTCAGTATTCGTATTAGCTATGAGTTGGAGATAATAAAAACTATGTAATAATGTTAAGATAATATAAACTATATAAATTATAATTTAGAAAAAGGATTTAATGAACAATTTTAATATATTACGAACCAGAATTGTATGAGCAGCTGATGTTAGTATAAGTGTATAGACACAATTAGTTGAAATAATTATAATAGATATAGATTAGAAAGGACGTGTCTAAAAATGGCAAGATATACAGAAGAATTTAAAAATACAATTATAGAATCATATAAATCAGGAAAATCATTAGCAGTATTACATAGCGAGTATGGCATACTAAAGTCAACAATATCTACGTGGATAAAAGATAACTCTCCAGTCTATTCAAACTCAGAAGATGAAATGACATTAAAAGAATTAAGAGCCTTTAAAAGGGAGATATCTCAAATTAAAGAAGAAAATGAAATCTTAAAAAAGGATATGGGCATACTTGCAAAGAAGTAGAATCTATTGTTAAATTGATCGATGAATTAAAAGTAAATCATAAGGTTGCATTATTGTGTAAAGTGTTAGGTATTTCAAGAAGTACGTACTATTCTTTTAGGTACAAAAAACCTAGTAAAACATATGTTGAAAGAGCAATTTTAAAACAAGAAATTAAGTATATTTATGATGATAGTAATGGTATTTATGGTGCGCACAATTCGATGTAAGTATAAAAAGGGTACAAAGAATTATGAGTGAATTATGGTTAAAATCAGTGATAGTAAAAAAGTTTAAGCACCATGCTACCAAAGTAAAAATAGAAGCTAAAGAGAATATTTTAAATCAAGATTTTTCAACAAACACAATAAATGAGAAGTGGGTTGGAGATATCACATACATACACACAATAAAAGATGGCTGGTGTTATTTATCATCAGTCATGGGTTTACATACAAAAAAGATAGTAGGCTACGCCTTTGATAGGAATATGACAACGGATTTAATAGTAAGAGCTTTAGATAATGCAGTTATAGTTCAAAAGTCCGACAAGGGCCTTATATTTCATTATGATTTAGGTTCTCAATATACGAGTTCTGATTTTAGCAACTATACATCAAAAAATAAAATGATTCAATCATTTAGTAAAAAGGGATGTCCTTATGATAATGCCTGTATAGAATCTTTTCATGCCATTTTAAAGAAAGAAGAAGTTTGTAGAGTTAAGTATTTTGATTTTGAATCTGCGAAACTAAGGTTATTTGAATATATAGAAGGTTGGTACAATAGGAAAAGAATTCATGGAGGTATTGGTTTTATATCTCCAAATGAATGCGAAAAAATAGCTAGAGCAAGTTAAAAATTCAATTATTTGTGTCTAAAATATTGACATAAATCCAGTTGATAAAAATGGAGTTTTCAGATATATATTCATAAAGCAATCTATGATAGTTTTCTTCTATATTATATAGAACAGAGGTAGTTATGTCACCAGAAAATTTAATATTTTAATAGTGTACGAGTACATTAAATGATGTACTTTTTATACATAAAGAGGTTATAAAAGATATAAAATTAAAAAGGTACAGCAAGTACCGCATAAATTAATAAAACTAATGGACTATTATATTTTATTGATTATATATATTTTTTATAAAGTTGGTGTGCTTGCTGTACTTGATGGGAGCTAGTAAAAATGACATTGTAACAATTAGGCATATTTTTATCACAAACTTTTAATAATATATAAAATTATATATAGACACATATATCATGTATTTTTAGTTGTAACATTAAATAATATTTAATTTACATTCTTTTCTTAGCCAAGCAACTTGATCTTTAACCGTTTCTTCATAAGAACGTGCTGTATAACCAAGTTCAGTTTTTGCTTTAGTAGAATCAAAAGTATTATTTCTTGCTAAATTGTAGACAGAAAAAGTAGTCATAAGTGGTCTAGAACCTTTTTTCTTTGCTTGCTTCTCAAGAATACTAGCAAGGAAATTAGCAACTCTTAATGGAAGGAACATCTTCATCTTTTTGCAATTAGATTCTTTTTCCTGCATTTTAGAAAAATCCTTAAATGAAACTTGTTCATTGGCAAAGATATAATACTGTCAACACTTTCCTTTATCTGATGCTAGAATTGTGCCATTAGCCAAGTCTATAACATCGCAAAGATTAAATGAACCTGAAATTCCCATTGGTATTTCTCTGTTAAGAATCTGAATTACTACTTTTGTAGTTTCTCCAACTTCAAAATCTTCTGGCCCTAATATTCCACTTGGATGAACAACACAGGTATTTAATCCTTTATTTTTTACTGCATCTAATACAGCTTGAGTAGCTATTGTTTTTGATTGACTATAACATCCAAGGACTTTATTTTCATCAAATTTACTTACTTCTTTAATTACTTCTCCCTTAGGTAGTTCAGGGATTGCACCCGTACTACTACAATAAACTCGTTTTTTACATTCTTTATGAGAAAGGCATAAATTTATAATATTTTTTGTTCCATCAACATTTACATCTATGACTTTTTGATTATATGTAGGGTCTACAGTTACTATATTTGCTATATGAAGAACGATAGTTTTCATATCACTGGGTACTGTAAAAAATTTTTCTAATGAATTTATGTCACATAAATTGCCTTTAAAAATAGCTACTCCTTTTGGCAAATATTCAATTGCCTTGTCATTTGGAAGAACAAAGGCTCTTACTTTATCCCCTCTCTCAATTAATTGTCTACAAATAGTACTACGAAGAAATCCTGTTGCACCTGTTACTAAATATAATATATTACTCATTTTATTCACCTCATAATTTAAAATAAATTTATTATGATAAAAGAATAAAAATTTATTATTTCTTTAATGTTTGAGTTTTGTTTCTAAATTATTAATTATAAAATTTATTTGTAAGTTCTAACAATTTATAAACAATTAAAATGTATAATTAAAAAATGAGCTGAGTCAAGTGATAAATATATTAGTAGTAGAAGATGATATAAATTTAAATAAAATAGTTTGTTAATATCTTAATAATAATGGATACAATGCTAAAGGTTGTATTAATGCAGAAGATGCATATGAAAAGCTTTATAATAATATGTTTGAAATAATTATTTCGGATATTATGATGCCAGGCGTAGATGGATTTGAGTTTACAAAGACTATTAGAGAAATAAATAAAAATATACCGATTTTATTTATGATTGCAAAAGACGATTTAATATCAAAGAAAAAGGGATTTTAATTAGGTATAGATGATTATATGGTAAAGCCAATCGAATTAGATGAATTAGTATTAAGAATTAATGCCTTATGTAGACGCGCAAATATAGAGATAAATAGACATATTAATGTAGGAAACTTAGTTTTAGATGCTGATGCTATGAGTGCATAGTATGTGATGAAGAGATACCAATTACTACAAGGGAATTTAATATTATATATAAACTATTATCTTATCCAAATAAGACATTTTCAAGAGCACAATTAATGGATGAATTTTGGGGATTAGATAGTGATAGTAATTTGCGTGCAGCAGATGTATATATTACGAAGCTTAGAGATAAGTTTTCTAACTGTGATAGTTTTGAAATAAAAACAGTAAGAGGAATTGGATATAAGGCGGTATTAAAATGATAAAAAGACTAATTATCCAGTAAGAAATACGCATTTTTCAGTTTATATTGAATCTCTTCATACAAATGATAAATTAGATTATTTAGATATTATGATTATGGATTTTAACAAAATGGTAGAAGAACTCGGTAGTATTGAAACTTTAAAAACTGATTTTTTCTCAAATATTTCCCATGAGATCAAAACACCTATTTCTATTATTAAAAATAGTACAGAAATATTAAAAAAAACTAATTTAGATGAAGAGGTTAGGCAAGAGTATGTATCGATAATTAATCAATCATCAACTAGATTGTCTACTTTAATTAATGATATGCTTAAAATAAATAAGTTAGAAAAATAACATATTTATCCAACTTATGAAAATTATGATTTATATAGGCAACTATCTGAATGTATATTTTAATGAAAATTTGATGGAATTAGATATTAAATTTAATAATACTAGTTCCATAAGATTTTCTCCAAATGGAGGAAAAATAATATTAAGTCAATATTGCACTAAGAGTGAAGTTGTTGTATGCATACATGATAATGGTTGTGGAATGAGTGAGGAAACTATAAAACATATTTTTGATAAATTTTATCAAGGAGATACATCTCACTCTATGGAAGGAAATGGGTTAGGTTTAGCATTAGTAAAACGAATTTTAGAAATTCATGATGGAAGCATAGAGGTAGAAAGTAAATTAAATGAAGGGACAACATTTACTATTAAGTTCCCTATTAATATGTTAAATGAAGTAGATGATGTTTTATAAAATGGATATGGAGAATAAAAAAAGAGTTATATAGGATATGAATATAAAGAAATTCAAGTGGATAGTAGCAAGGTTTCTATGTATATAGATAGATATAATAATTTCGGTTGGGAAACTGATATAAATTCTAGCATTATTTCAGAAAAAGGAAACTCATTTATAAGATTAAAACGTAATCGTAAAATTATGAATAATGTAGAATTAACTAGGTTGCAAAGAAACTTTGAGCATTGTATGAAACAAATAGATTACTTTAATTAATAAATTAATAATTCTTAAACATTTCTTTTAAAAAACAGCAATATAAGATTGTCATAATTAAGTTAATAAATCACTTATAGAAAAGGAATGGTAAATATATATGAAAAGTAATAAATCTGTTGATTATGAATATAAAACAATAAGAGTAAATAAAAATCAAGAAAGAGAATATATAGATGCTTATCAGCGAAAAGGATGGGCTGTAGTAGAGCGTAAATCTAAAAAGTTTAAAATTTATTGGTCATTATTAAATCTTTCACTTGCACAAATATCTAGTTTTTCAGAAAGTTATTTTACAGAAATGATTAATAATAAATAAAGTTTAACACTTCCAATGAAAACTCTTATTTTAAGAATTTTATATACATAATTATACTAGTATACTAGATTGATTAATATTATTGTTTGAATACTTAATCATAGAGAGTTTATTCATATTCTTTCTTATATAAAACATTTTAAATAACTAGATTATTTATATTTTTTTATCTCGTTGTAATATTCCTTTGGCGTAATTCCAAATTCTTTTTTAAAGGCGCGGAATAAATTATTATAACTTCCAATTCCACAAATTTGTGAAATATCTGTTAAGGAATAGTCTTCTTCTATAAGCCTTTTACACAAGTCTAATTTAGTTTTTACTATATAACGATGTAATGTCAACCCTGTGGCCTTTTTGAATTCTCTTGATATGTGAAATTTACTAACATAAAATTCTTTTTCAAGATGATCAAGGGAAATTTCTTCTGTAATGTGGTTGTTAATATATGCAAAAATATCATCAATTAAAAATGGTTTACTTTTTTTAGCTTTTTGTTTTGGGTCTGCATATATACATGACCTAAGTATTAGAACTAGAACTATTGACAGTGTATTTTTAATATACAGATTATCAGCAAATTTATAATTTTCTTCTTTTATATACACAAGTTTTTTTAATATATTTTTTATTAACATATTAGTTTCTGTGTTTGCATCTATTACTGTACATTCAAAAGGTACAGTATTAAAACTTTTAGCTAAATCCACTTCTTCATCTGATAATTTATTTAGTAATTCTACGGTAATGGCTAGCTCATATATTACAAGAGATTTCTTTGATTTTGATTCAATATCAATTTTATTATTAGGGCTTATTAAAATAATACTATCAGTGCTACATATTTGATATTTGTTCTTTAGTTTTACATAACAATCACCTGACAATATAAATAATATTTTATAATATTTATTTGATTTAATTTTTTTAGTTTTTATATTATCAAATTTAATTTCGCTTACAAAATAATCTTTTCTATCAAGCATTAATCCCCACCCTTTTTATATTTTAGTCAATACATCAATTTTTGTTAATATTATATCAATATATGAATATAATTTTATTTTACAATATGACATAATAAAATTACAGATAAATCTTATAACTTTATTAAATTTATTTGTGATAATTTTATTTAACTATAATTAAGGAGGCAACTTATGCAAAGGTTTTCAATGAAGGACAAGATAGGGTATACCCTGGGTGATTTGGGGTGTTGTTGTACAGAACAGTTTAGAGCTATGTTTTTAACAGTATTTTATACATTAGTTTTAAAAGTAAATCCTATACATGTAGGTACAATTATGCTAATAACTAAATTTTGGGATGCTATTAATGATCCTATAATCGGAGCAATTATAGAGTCTCGCAAAGCAAAACCTGGTAAAAAATTCATACCTTGGATTCGCACATTTTCAATACCATGTGCAATACTAATGTGTATTGGATTTATAAATGTTTCTAATTTAGATTATGGTTTAAGATTAGCTTATATTTTAATTACTTATGTTTTATATGAAGCTATGTATACTTGTGTAAATGTTCCATTTGGATCATTATCAAGTGTTATGACAGACGATGTTGACCACCGTACAGACTTATCAAGATATAGAAGTTTAGGTGGAACTATATTTATGACTGTTATAGTTATTGTTGGACCACTATTCTTATATAAAGATAATGTACCTGTTCCTTCAAACTTTTTACTATTAGCTATTATTTGTGCTTGTGTAAGCGTTTTCTGTTTACAAGTTACATCTGTATGGTGTAAAGAACGTGTTGAATTACCTCATGTAGAAAATGAGAAATTTAATTATTTTGAAGTATTAAAAAACATTTCAAAAAATAGAGCTTTATTTGGCGTTATAATTGCTAGTTTGGTTGGTATGATATCAGCTAGTGTTGTTAATGGATTAAATACTTATTTATTTAAAGATTATTTTGGAAATGTACAAATAATGGCTGTGTCAGGAATGTTGAGTACAATTTATTCAATAATCACATTTGTTGGAACTAAATTTGTTGCTAATAAATTTGGTAAAAAAGAATGGTGTATGTATGGTGCTGGTTTTGCTGCAATAGTATATGGAGTTTTATTTTTCTTCCCAATAGATAATCCAATGATGTTTATAGTAATCAATGGTGTTTGCTATATAGGCGCTTCTGGTTTCCAAATACTAATTTGGGCTATGGTAAATGATTCAATAGATTATCAAGAGTTAAAAACAGGAACTCGTAATGAAAGTATGATTTACTCTACATATTCATTTTTTAGAAAGCTTGCTGCTGCTTTAAGTGCAAGTTTAAGTAGTTTTATACTTGCATTTATAGGATACAATGTACATGCTTCAACTCAAACTGCAGAAGTTGTTTCGAATCTTTGGAAAGCGTATACAGGGATTTATTCAGTAGGGTACATAATAGCAATATTAGCCTTATTCTTTATATATCCATTAACTAAGAGAAAAACTCAAGAAATGTTAGAAGAATTATCAATTAGGAGAAAAGATATGAAAAATGTTTAAAATATAGAAAGTTATAGGAGAACAGAAATGGTTAAATTAATAGAAATAAAAAATAGAAAAAATAAAATATTAAGAGGGGTACTTACTCTTCCTGATAATATAGAAAATCCTCTCATAGTGCTAAATCTGCATGGATTTGGAGGTAGTATGTCAGGCTACAAGTATGCACATACTCATTTGTCCAGAGTACTTGAATCTAATGGTTTTGGTTGTGCTAGGTTTGATTTTTATGGTTGTGGAGAAAGTGATGGAGAATTTGAAGAAATGACTTTCACTGGACTTATAGAAGATGCCATAGATATGTACAACTATCTAGTTGATTGTAAATTAACAACTGCTGACAGGATAATATTATCTGGTCATAGTATGGGTGGATATGTAGCTTCTTGTGTAGCTCCAAAGTTGCAACCTATAGGTCTAATTCTTATGTGCCCTGGTGGTGGTATGTGGTATGGTTGTAAAGAGCGTGCTGATGGATTAAAGGCACAATCTATGCAATATGCTGATATGGAAGGTTTAAAATTTAATATTGATTTTAATTATGATTTATACAACTATGAGCCATTCTCTAATGCCATGGGTTATGATAAAGATGTTGTAATTATAAGAGGTACTGAAGATAAATTAGTTGATAATCGTGCTTGTCAGGCTTATTTAAATTGTTATAACAGTGACAAGTCAATCTATGTAGAAATTGAAGGCGGAGATCATAATTTCGCCAATATAAAATCTAAAAAAGAATGTGAAGATGCAATTATTAATTTTTGTAAATTGATTAATAGTAAATAAACTAATTAAGGAGGAATTAATATGAAACTTTTAGAAAACATCAATATAGGAAATATTACCCTAAAAAACAGAGTTATGTTTCCTCCGCTGACTACTGGCTATGAAGGTAGAGATGGTAGTTTAACTAAACAAAGTATTGAATTTTATGAAAGGTTAGCAAAAGGTGGTGTTTCATACATAGTAATTGGTGATGTTTCTCCAATTAATGGATTTACTTCTACACCAAAATTATATGACGATAGCCAAATAGATGGTTTCAAAAAACTATGTGATTCAATACATAAATATGATGCTAAGGTAGCTGCTCAGATATTTCATCCAGAGTATGACTGTGATGCTATAAATAAGATAGTTGCTACTGGTAATATGAAAGCTGTAAGAGAAAAACTACATCATGATATGCAACACTTTGTAAATGAGGTTAGTGAGGAAGGTCTAAGAGATATCATCGATAAGATGTGTAATTGTGCAATACGTGCTCAAAAAGCTGGTGTTGATATTATTCAAATACATGGAGACAGATTAGTAGGTTCATTATGTAGTACTATATTAAATAAAAGAAATGATAAATTTGGGGGAACTTTAGAAAACAGAACTAGATTTGCACTAGAACTTGTAAAAGCACTAAAAAAAGCTGTTCCTAATATGCCTATTGATTATAAATTTTCAGTTGTTACACCTGAAAGAGGTAAAGGTGGAATCAATCTAGATGAAGCACCTATATTTGCTAAATGGTTAGAAGAAGCTGGAGTTGATATGCTTCATGTTGCTCAGGCAAATCATACTGGTAATATGGCTGACACTATTCCTCCAATGGGTGTACAGCCTTATGGATTCTTTGTTGATATTGCTGCTCAAATAAAGAAATCAGTAAATATTCCAGTTAGTACTGTTGGTAGAATATTTAACCCTAAAATGGCAGAAAGTATCCTAGAAGCTGATAAGGCAGATATAATTGGACTTGGTAGAATTTTACTTGCAGATCCTGATTGGGTAAACAAAGTAAAAGAAAATAAATTTGAAGATATTCGCGAATGTATATCTTGTAATAAAGGATGTACTGACAATATTCAAAACCGTAAGTTTTTAAGCTGCATACTAAATGCCGAAAATGGATATGAAGGAACTAGAAAAATCACTGAAGCTGTAACTAAGAAAAAAGTTATAGTAGTAGGAGGAGGACCTGCAGGGCTTGAAGCAGCACGTGTAGCAAGCTTAAAAGGTCATAGTGTTACTTTATTTGATGAAAATACATATTTAGGAGGTCAGTTAAATTTAGCTTGTATTCCTCCTAGAAAAAATGAAATTCGAAGAGCTATCAGATTTTTAACACATTCTGTAACTTCTCAAAATGTAGATTTACGACTTGGAAAAAAAGCAACTCAAGAAGATATATTAACTTTAAATCCAGATGTTGTATTAGTCGCAGTAGGGTCAAGTAATTTTATACCAAGTATAGATGGCTATAATAAGCAAATGGTATGCGATTCATGGAAGATCCTAAATGGTGAACAACAAGTATTTGGCAATATTGCTGTTATTGGCGGTGGTATGGTAGGTTGTGAAGTAGCTGAGCACTTATGCCTTCAAGAAGGAAATAAAGTTTCTATAATTGAAATGGATAATAGTATAGCTAAGGGTGAAAGTAGTACTATACTTCCAACTTTGATGGAAAATTTCACGAGAAACAACGTTAAAATATACACTAATCACAAAGTTAATAAAATAGATAAAGAATGTATAATTTGTGAAAACAATAATAATGAAATAAAAATACCTTGTGATTACGTAGTTATGGCAGTTGGTGCTAGACCTAATAGTTTTGATGTTGATAAATTATTAGAAAGTAATGTTAAAATTGTTAAAATAGGTGATTGTAAAGATAGAGCAGCTGATATTGAAAATGCAATTAAAACTGCTTATGATGCTGCTAACGAAATATAAATAACATATATAATATAAAAAATCACTTTATGAACTAAAGAATATTGATCATTTAAATTAATTTATGTTTTAGAGTGATTATGTGTCCGCTTTTTCATTATACTCTGATTTGCTGAATAAAGAATTTTTAGCAAAAATATGTATGATGAGAGAGTGGACTATGTTTTTTTATTATATTTTTAAAAAAGCATATAAACTACTCTTGCAATGATAGATTTAGAATAATTTTTATAGTTTCTATTTTATTGTTATTATTAATAATTATTTGTGTTTTACGTTTTATATTTTCAAACATAAATAATAAAAAATAGTACTATAATTCTTCAAGAAAAGGATTGCAGTATGAAAAATGTTATGATAATATAAAATAAATGAGAATAGAAATTAGGATGGTAATTGTTTTAATGCAAGCTAGACCTATTTATAAGCAATACAGGTATACTATACCTATTTTGCCTATAAATAGGTTTTTTTATTTTGGAGGATAAACAGATGATAATACATAGAATACTTAATAATAATGTTGTAATAATTCTTGATAAAGACGAGAAAGAATGTGTAGTTTGTGGAAAGGGTATTGCTTTTAAAAAGAAAATAGGTGATAGCGTTGATAGTAAACAAGTTAATAAAGTGTTTATCTTAAAAGACCAGAGTATGAATGAAAAGTTTAAACAGCTATTGCTAAACATACCTATAGAGCATGTTAAAATGGCAGATGAAATAATAAATCTAGCAGAAGAAAGGTTAGGTAAAAAATTAAATGATAGTTTAATAATTTCATTAAGTGATCACTTGTATACTGCTATTGCTCGTTACTCAGAGGGGATTGCAATTAAAAATGCCATGCTTTGGGATATTAAACGATTTTATGAGGATGAATTTGAAATTGGCATGAATGCATTGGATATAATTGAAGAATTATTTAATGTACGTTTACCTGATGATGAAGCAGGTTTTATTGCTTTACATATTGTCAACGCATATATGGATGAAAGTAATATGGATCAAATTATAGATATAACTCGTATTATGCAAGAAATATCTAATATAGTTAAGTATTATTTTAGAATTGAATTTGATACTAACTCAGTTTATTATTATCGTTTTATAACACATCTTAAATTTTTTGCTCAAAGATTAGCTTTAAGAAAACCAATCGATGATGAAAGTAGCGATGGATTGCTAGATGTTGTTAAAGTAAAATATCATACATCATATAAATGTGTAGGAAAAATTAGTAACTATATTAAGAGCAAATATGATTATGAATTATCAAATGAAGAACAATTATATCTTACAATTCATATTGAACGTATGATTTATAAAAGTAAACTTTAAATTAGTTAATATGCCTATATAGGTATCTAAATATAAAATATTATACAAAAGGATGTGATTAATGATTAGATTAAAGCAACAGTAGTTAATTTTTTTATTTGGATGGTAACATTAAGTTGGCTAAACCTTCAATTTTTAAAAGCTAAGTTAAAATGGAGGTAAAGAAATATGGGAAAATATTCAAAATTAGCAGAGGACATTATTAAAAATGTCGGTGGAAAAGAAAATATTATAGACTTAAAACACTGTATTACGCGTTTACGTTTCAATCTAAAGGATGAAAGTATAGCAAATGATGATATTTTAAAAAACATGGATGGTGTCATTACTATTATGAAATCCATGGGACAGTATATGGTTGTTATTGGGGAACATGTTCCTCATGTATATACTGAAGTTTGCGAAAAAATAGGAATGAAGCCTTATGGTGGACAAGAAGGAGAAGAAGCTAAAGAAAAAAAGTCAAGCTTATTTAATCGTGTTTTAAATGTGGTTATGGGAG
Source organism: Terrisporobacter othiniensis (assembly GCF_000808015.1). GTDB lineage: Bacteria > Bacillota > Clostridia > Peptostreptococcales > Peptostreptococcaceae > Terrisporobacter > Terrisporobacter muris. Next base: position 12,687 of record NZ_JWHR01000079.1, read on the forward strand.
GAATGGGTCCTTGCTTAAACATGATTTGTGCAAGTGGTATTGTCAAAGGGGTGACAACCTTATTAACTGTTTCAGGAATTATTAAGCCTGAAGATGGAATATATCTTCTTTTAACAGCAATAGGAGATGCAATTTTCTTCTATTTACCATTAATGCTTGGTCAAAACGTAGCGAAGAAGTTAGAAATGGATCCTTTCTTAGGATTCCTTATTGGAGCAATTATGTGTTATCCAGCAATAAATGGTGTAGATATTAATTTGTTTGGACATGTATTTAATGCTACTTATACGGGATCATTCTTACCAGTAGTATTTATGATTGCGGCAGCAGCACCTTTAGAAAGATTTTTCAAAAAATATGTGCCAGATTTAGTTAGTAATTTTATTGTGCCAGTACTTGTATTAATAATTGTTATTCCTATAGGATTTGTTTTAATTGGACCTGTTGCAAATCTAATTGGAGTTGGAATTAATTATGGAATGAATTCATTGATTGAAGTTAGTCCATTAATTGCTGGAACTCTTCTAGCTGGATTCTATCAAGTATTTGTACTATTTGGTGTAAGTGGTGTGTTATATATGTTCCCATTTATGGATTTAATGCAAGGTATTCCTAGTCAATTAATGGCATATACATACTTTGCATGTTTTGCACAAATAGGTGTTGTACTTGCAATTTATTTAAAAACTAAAGACAAGAAGCTAAAATCTATAGCTCTTCCAGCGTTTATATCAGGAATATTTGGTGTTACTGAGCCAGCTATATATGGTGTTACGCTACCACGTATTAAAATGTTTGTTGTATCTTGTATTGGTTCAGCAACTGCTGGTATAGTAGTATATTTTGCTAATATTATGATGTATACATATGCAGGCATGGGCGTTATAGGATTATTAGGTTTATTAAATCCAAAAGGACCAGAAATACTACCACTTGTAATAGCTACAGTAGTTCCGTTTGTTTTTTCTTTTGTAGTTGCTTATTTAACTTATAAAGATGATGAAGTTGAAGCAAAAATAGAGACAAAAGTAGATGGCAAAGTTGAAAAAACAGGAAAAGAAACTGTTTTTGCTCCTATAAAAGGAGAAGTGGCACCTTTAAAAGAGTCTGCTGATGCTGCGTTTGCTTGTGAGGCATTAGGAAAAGGAATCGTAATTAAAGCAGAAGAGGGAAAAGTTGTCGCTCCATTTGATGGTGTAGTAAGAACATTATTCCCAACAAAGCATGCTATTGGAATTGCTTCTGATAATGGTTGTGAAATGCTTATCCATGTAGGATATAATACTGTTCAATTAGAAGGAAAATACTTTGAAAGTTTTGTAACGCAAGGAGATACAGTTAAAAAAGGAGATCTACTAGTATCTTTTGATATTAATCAGATTAAAGAAGAGGGTTATAGTATAGAAACACCTGTTGTTATTACTAATACTGATAATTATTTAGATATTATAGAAACAAAAAATAAAAGCGTAGAGGCTGGAGAAGAGCTTCTTACAGTTATACATTAGGAGGGATATAATATGAGTTTTCCAAAGAATTTTTATTGGGGCGGTGCAACTGCTGCTAATCAATGTGAAGGGGCTTACAATGTAGATGGAAGAGGTCTAGCAAAAACAGATGTTACAACTGCTGGAACAGCTACAAAACCACGTGGCATAACTTATCGTTTACCAAGTGGTGAAACAGGAATAGCTCCTATGTTTACACCATATCCTAAGGATGCAAAAGGTGTTGTTTTAGATGAACACTATTATCCTAATCATAATGCAATTGATTTTTATCATCATTATAAAGAAGATATTGCTTTATTTGCTGAAATGGGATTTAAAATTTTCCGTATGTCTATTTCATGGTCAAGAATATTTCCTAATGGGATAGAAGATAAACCTAATCAAAAAGGTATTGAATTCTATCGTAATATATTTAAAGAACTTAAAAAATATAATATTGAACCATTAGTAACAATTTCTCATTATGATACACCACTTTATTTGGAAGAAGAATTAGGTGGATGGAAAAATCGTCAGCTTATTTCATTATTTGATCGTTATACAGAAGTATTATTTAATGAATTTAAAGGATTAGTAAAATATTGGTTAACTTTTAATGAAATAAATAGCCTTTTAATGTTTAAGGACTTTATGCCTAATATGTCGAGTGAAGATATAGCAAAAAATTATCAATCTTTACATAATCAGCTTGTTGCAAGTGCTAGAGCTGTAAAACGTGCACATTCTATTGACCCACAGTATCAGGTAGGATGTATGATGGCAGGAGCATGTTCATATCCATTAACATGTAACCCAGCAGATGTATTAAGAAATCAAAAGAAAATGCAAGATAACTTCTATTACTGTGGAGATGTTATGGTACGTGGAGAATATCCTGTATTTGCGAAAAGATTATGGGAAGAAGATAATGTTAAGCTAGAATGTACAGAAGAGGATATTAAAAACTTAAAAGAAGGAAAAGTTGATTTCTTTACTTTTTCTTATTATTCAACTACTTGTACTTCAGCAGATGAAAGTATAGCTAAAGACGGTTTAGGAAACTTCAGCCTTGGCTCAAAAAACCCATATATAGAATATTCTGAGTGGGGATGGGGAATGGATCCTATAGGTTTACGTTACTATTTAAATGAAATCTATAATCGTTATGAAATTCCAGTTATGGTCGTCGAAAATGGACTAGGAGCTATAGATGAGCTTACAGAAGACAAAAAAGTACATGATCCATATCGTGTTGAATACCTAAGAGAACATATTAAAGCTATGGAAGGTGCCTTAGAAGATGGGGTGGATTTAATTGCATATACACCTTGGGGATGTATCGACTTAATCAGTGCTTCTACTGGAGAAATGAAAAAACGTTACGGTTTTATTTATGTAGATCTTGATAACGAAGGTAACGGAACAATGAAAAGATATAAAAAAGATTCATTTGATTGGTACAAGAAAGTTATAGCTACTAATGGTGCAGATTTAGATTAATAGTAGAATATTTGGAATTACTAGACTTTATGGTTTGGTAGTTCCTTTTATTTTGTCTTTTAGTACACATCTATCACACAATCAGAAAAATAAGTTAAAATAAAATTTGACACAAATAATCTAAATATAGATTCAAACGTGAATGAGATAAATAATCAGAATATTCAGGATGAATAATGATGTACCGAACGTGACGTACGGTTGTGTGAGAGTATGCTAAATAAAATAATTATTTAGCTCCTACTCGATTTATAAATAAGTATAGATATTAGTAGAAAAATGAGCGAAATACAAGATAAAAGAATAAAATACAAAAATGATTAGTGAATATATTTAAAATAAGATAAAATAATGAAAAATATAATAATTTTAACTATAAAAATGAAAAAAATGTCGTAATAAAAAAAATATTGACAAAAAGTATCAAAATGATTTATTCTATATTTAAGAGTGAAATACATCAAAAGTAGAGCGAAATACAAAATATTTTGGTTTTAAAATTAAAAAAGTCAGTTATATTAATTGACTAATCGAGGAGGTTTTAATATGGATATATTAGCTTTACTAATAATATCGCCAGTACTATTTTTAATAGGACAGTTTGTGGCAAAAAAAGCTAAAATAGCTCCACCAATATTTTATTTAATATTAGGTGTGTTATTTGGAGGAAGCATAGGTGTAGTTCATATATTTGGAAATCAAGACTTACTTCCCAATATGGCAAATTACAACACAATAGCATTATGGCTTATGTTCTTTGGAGCAGGATTTAATATTGATATCAACAAGTTAAAGAGCTCAGGAAAAGACACTATAAATATGTCAGTAATCCCAGTATATATTGAAGCTATAGTTATGACAGGAGTAGTTTTCTTAGGATTAAAAGTTTTACCACTAGGATTTGATTTAAAATTACCTCATGTAGCAATAATAATGTTGTTATTTGCATGTGCATCACCAGCAAACGTTATTCCAGCGTGTGTAGCTCTTAATATGAAGGGACTTGCAGGGAAAAATAGAATAACAGATACAGTTCTTACTGCTTCTATATTTGATAACTTTACACATTTCCCACTATTAGTAGTAGCAATTGTTCTTACAGTAGCGCCAGTAATGGGAATGAAATTATCACCATTAATGTTAGTAGGAATAGTAATAGGAGTTGTATTAGCATTAGGAGTAATATGTATATTAGCATCATTATTAGGAGGAATAGTAGCGAAAATATTGTCATCACTTAGTGATAAAGTAGCAAAGAACCCTCAAAATAAGAAAGTTGCAATATCTTATACTATGATATATTTTGCAATATTTGCACTTATACTTAACTTCGCAGGACCTTTAAAAAGTTTAGCAGTTTTAATTATAGTTGCTGTGTCAGTTGGTATAAACTCAAAAGAAAAAAATAAACTAGGTGGAATAATAGGATTTAATTCATCAGTAGTATTTGCGATGTTTGGAAGTCCAATAATATTTACATACGTAGGTTCATTAATAAATATACAAGCCTTATTAAACCCAGTGATGCTAGCGTTTGGAGTAGCAGTAACATTTATAGGAATAGCAGTAAAAGGATTTGTTACAAAAGTAGTATTAAAAGATGAAAAGTATACTTATGGAGAAAGAAAGTTTGCTATGGCAGCATTTGTATCAAAAGGAATAATATTAGTTAATTTCTCATTAATACTTATGGGACCTCTTACGTCAATGGGATTAGGTTATGTAGTAGACTTTATGATATTATTAGCAGCAATTAGTATAGTAGCTTCAGTTCCATTAGGAATAACATTATTAGATAAGGCTGAAGGAAAATGGCTTACTAAGGAAGATCAAGAAACAGTTTCAAAAGCAAGTTAATTAATTTAAATGAAATATATACTTAAGTATGGGAGAGTGTCATAAATGAAATCAACAATATATCTAAATGGAAACATAATAACAGTAGATGAAAATATGCCAAGTGCAGAAGCTGTATTCGTAAAAGATGGGATTATAGAATTTGTAGGGGCAAAAGAGGAAGCTTTAAGATTAGCTGATGATAATACTGTAACTAAAGATTTAAATGGAGCAACTTTATTACCAGGATTTTTAGATCCTCACAGTCATATAGGAAACGTGGCACCATTTATGTCATTTAAATATGTTGCAGCACCACCAATAGGAACTACAACTTCTATAGAAGTTATGAAAGAGCAAGTAAGAGAATTTATAAAAGAAAAAGATATAAAGCCAGGTGAGTGGGTAATAGCATATGGATACAATGATGCAGAGCTTGCAGAAAAAAGACATCCAAATAAGTTTGACTTAGATGAGATATCAACTGAGCATAATGTAATGGTAGTACATGCATCTCTTCATATGGCAGCTATAAACTCTAGATTATTAGAAGTTATGAACTTTAATGAAAATACACCTAACCCAGAAGGTGGAGTTATAGCGAGAGTAGAGGGAAGTAATGAGCCTAATGGATACTTAGAAGAAACAGCTATGCGTATGGTATACTTCAGCATGCGTCAACCAGATATGGATGGAATGGTAGCAAACATGATTGAAGCTCAAAAAATGTATGCAAGTCACGGAATAACTACAGCTCAAGATGGAGCAACTCTTGAAAATATAGAAGCATTATGTAGAGAAACAGCAAGAAGAGATGAAATGTTAATCGATGTTGTAGGATACAACATGATAGAAAATGATGTAAATGTAACTGAATATAAGAATGGATTTAGAATAGGTGGGGCAAAATTATTACTTGATGGTTCTCCACAAGGAAAAACTGCTTGGTTAACTAAACCATATCATGTAGTACCAGAAGGGGAAAAAGAAGATTATTGTGCATATCCAACATTTACAGATGAAGAAGTTTATGGATTCTGTAAAAAGGCCATAGAAAACAATATACAATTACTTACTCATATGAATGGTGATGCAGCAATAGATCAATTCTTAAATGCATATGAAAAAGCAATGGAAGATACAGGACTTACTCCAGAGTTAAGACCAGTGTTAATACACTGTCAAACAGTAAGAGAAGACCAATTAGATAGAATAGCTAATGCTAAAGTAGAAATGATACCTTCATATTTTGTAGATCATACTTTCTTCTGGGGAGATTGGCATATAGATTCTGTATTAGGTGAAGAAAGAGCATTTAAAATAAGTCCATTAAAATCATCTTTAAATAGAAATATAAAATGGACTCTACACCAAGATACACCAGTTTTACCTCCAAACATGCTAAGAACTATAAACTGTGCTGTAAACAGAAATACACTTAGTGGAAGAATTATAGGAGAAGCTGAAAGGGTAACTCCAATGGATGCTATAAAAGGAATAACTATAAATGCAGCTTACCAATATTTCGAAGAAGATAAAAAAGGATCTATAACACCAGGGAAACTTGCTGACCTTGTAATATTAGACAAGAATCCTTTAGAAGTTGATCCTGCAACAATAAAAGATATACAGGTATTAGAAACAATAAAAGAAGATAAAACAATATACAAAAAATAGCAGGTTGCTAAAAAGATAATAAGTACTCTTTTTAAATAGATATTATAATAAAATCGGTTGTGTCAAATTTGATACAACCGATTTTATTATAATATATCTAGAATGTTTTAATACTAGAAGATATAATAGTATAATGAATGTTTGAGTAAAAATAAATATTTGGAGTGTTTCATATGAAATTAAGCATCTTAGAACTGATAATTTATAAAGTTTCATTTATATTTATTCTATTGTTAATATTAGGAAGATATAAAATGTTTAAACAGTTACTTCAAAAGGAGTACTACACTAAAAGTGATTTGAATAAGTTAGGAATTATATTTGGTATAATTACAATTATAAGTGCATATGGAAATATAAATATTTATGGCGTGGGCTCTATTATTAGAAATATTGTTGTTGTATCTGTAATATTACTATTTGGGAGAAGAGCAGGAGTAATAGTAGGTACGATTAGTATTATCCATAGATTAATAATAAATATATATAGTATATCTTTAGAAGTAGAAATAATTCAATTATTAGTAGTTATATTTATAGCACTATTTTTCCAGCCTAGAATTAAGGAGAAAAGTAAGGCTATGTGCGGAATATTAATATGTACATCTAGTATACTTATTATGTATGCGTTTATATTATTATTTGAATATAGTAACAGAGAATTGATAGGGTTTGTTAAGGTATTTATAATTCCAGCGTTAATTAGTCAAGTAGGAACAGGATTATTTATAAATATGCTAGAAGATATCAGAAATGAAAGGATTGTAGTAGAGCAAGAAAAAGAAATTGAAAGGCTAAAAACTAATATAGCAAAGGCTGAATTAAAAGCACTTCAAGCTCAAATAAATCCTCATTTCTTATTTAATACGTTGAATGCAATTTCTATACTAGTAAGAAAAGATCCACAAGAAGCCAGAAGGGTTATCTTTAAGTTATCTCATTATTTAAGATATAATTTAGAATTAAAAGTAGGATTAATTGATTTAAAAGAAGAAATAGAACAAACTAAGACTTATTTAGAAATAGAACAAGTACGGTTTAAAGATAAATTGGAAATAATATATGATATAGATGAAGACATAGATGTAAAAATACCTAGCTTGATAATTCAACCAATAGTTGAAAATGCAATAGTACATGGAATATTAAAATCAAAAGAGAAAGGCAAACTTATAATTTCTATAAAAAAATATAAACAAAATACTAATATATGTATTGAAAATAAGGGAATACCTATTGAAGAAAGAATAATAGAAGAGATAAATAATGATCAAGTTGAAGAAAATAAGATTGGGTTATATAATGTACACTGTAGATTAAAGTATCAATATGGACAAGGATTAAATATAACAAGATTAGATGATGGTACTAGAGTAGAGTTTAAAGTAGGTGGTGATTAAAATAAAAGCAGTAATAGTAGAAGATGAATATCTTTCGTTGGAAGAGTTAAAATACATTATAGAAAATAATAGTAATATAGAAGTAATAGAGACATTTGACAATGGAATAGATGTACTAAATTTTATAAATAAAAATAAAGTGGATGTTGTATTTTTAGACATAAATATACCAGGGCTAAATGGAATGGAGTTAACAAGGACTCTAAAAAATTTCAATGTTAAGCCTAAAATAGTTTTTATAACAGCTTATAAAAAATATGCAGTAGAGGCATTTGAATTAGAAGTTTTTGACTATATAACAAAACCATATTTAGAGGAAAGAATACTACAGACCCTAGCTAGATTAAAGATAAGTGATGGAGTATTACAAGTACTAGATAAACCAGAAACTAAGACTAATGATATTGTTGAAAAAAGAATAAAGTTAAAAGAAAAACATGGATTCATAGTTTTAGATAGTGATGATATATATATGTGTGAAGCAAATGATAAAGAAACTTTTGTGTATACCAAAGATAAAAAATATGTGATTCTAGATTGTATATCTGAAATATATAAGGAATTACCAAAAGATAAATTCTTAAAAGTCCATAGATCTTATGTAGCTAATTTATCAAAAATAAAAAATATTATACCAGGAGGAAATAGCACATACAAGCTAATTTTGGATAATAAAGACTTGGAATGCTGGGTAAGTAGAGGCAAAATTAAAGAATTTAGACAACATATGAATATGTAAAATATTAAAGTTGCTGCTATTTTGAGACTGTAGATAGGTTTGTGTAAAACAAACTTATCTACAGTTTTTTTATAAAAGGGACATTGCCTGAAATTTCATATCGCCCACACAGTGGCTTAAAGTGGTAACTAGGGCATATCGTTGGTGACATGAAGTGTTTCGCCGACGTGTCACTCAGGCGAAGCGAATTTTTTATTATTATTTTGTGTAATTATCGAAATAACCTTGGATGAATATAATAGGAGTTCCCTTATCTCCACTTCCTGAAGTTAAATCAGATAATGATCCTATAAGGTCAGTGAGTCTTCTTGGAGTAGTACCTTGTGCTTCCATAGCTCCAACTAAATCTGATTCCTTATTTTTAATATATTCTGATATTGCTGTCTTAAGCTCTTCACCCTCTAAATCAGCGAAGTTATTATCAGCAAGATACTTTAATTTTATTTCATTTGGAGTACCATTTAATCCTGATGTATAAGCTGGTGAAACAACTGGGTCAGCAAGTTCCCAAATTTTACCTACTGGATCTTTGAAAGCTCCATCTCCATAAATCATAACTTCAACATCTTTTCCTGTTTTCTCTTTAAGAATAGCTTGTATATTATCAACGATAGGTTGACAGTTACGAGGGAAAAGTTTAACAGTTTCTTCTGTTGATTTGTTTGAACCTAGTAATCCATAAGCTTCATTACATCCACTTCCATCAATAGATTCGCATAATATATCATCAAGGCTATAGACTTTTTCTACACCATTTGCTTTTAAAATTTTCTTAGTTCTAAATCTTGTATGAATATCGCAAGTAAGAACGCTCTTTGTATAATTTAAGATAGTTTTAGGATTGTTTGAGAATATTACTTCACACTTAACACCATATTCTTGGATTAAAGATTTATAATAATCAATGTAATCAACACCTGTGAAAGTATGTTTATTATACCCAAATAGATTACGGAATTCTTGCTCTGTTAAAACATCTGTCCAAGGATTAACTCCTTTATCATCCAACATATCTAAGTCAACTAGATGATTTCCAACTTCATCAGATGGATAGCTTAACATTAATACTATTTTCTTAGCTTCCTTTGCTATACCACGAAGGCAGATTGCAAAACGGTTACGACTTAAGATAGGGAATATTACCCCAATAGTATCGTCACCAAATTTAGATTTAACATCTTTAGCTATATTATCTATAGAAGCATAATTTCCTTGAGCACGTGCAACTACTGATTCAGTTACAGTAACTATATCTTTATCATTTATAGTAAAGCCCTCAACTTCTGAAGCTTTAAGTACACTTTCAACAACTATATCCTCGATTTTATCGCCTTCTTTAACGATTGGGCAACGAAGTCCCCTAACAACTGTACCAATAACTCTTTCCAAAATAATCTCTCCCAACAAATTAAATTTATTTTCAAATATCTTGTACTATTGTAATATACATCAAGAAATGATATAAGTAAAATAAATAGAACGAATACATGGTATAAGGGGGGCTTATATGGTTACTAAATTAGATTTATATAAGGTGTTTTGTCAGGTAGGAAAGAGTAAAAGCTTTTCAAAGGCATCAAAGGAGCTTTACATGACACAGCCAGCAGTGAGTCAATCTATAATTCAATTAGAAAGAGAATTAGATGTTAGACTTTTTAATAGAACACCTAAGGGAGTATCTTTAACTAATGAAGGAAATCTTTTATTTGAATATGTAAATTCAGCAATTAATTTGATTAATGCTGGAGAAGAAAAAATATTAGAATTTAAAGATTTAACTGTGGGAGAGTTAAAGATTGGGGTAGGGGATACTATATCTAAGTATTTTATACTTCCATATTTAGAACTTTTTCATAATAGATATCCTAATATTAAGTTTAAGATTATAAATGGAACTACCTTAGAACTTTGTGCTCGAGTTAAGTCAGGAGAAATTAATATTGCAATTTGTAATTTTCCGCTTGATGATAATTCATTAGAATTAAGACCTTGTAGAGAGGTTAGAGATATTTTTGTTTGTGGAGATAAGTATAAGGATTTATTAACGGAGAAAATTTTATTAGAAGAAATAGTAAAATATCCTTTAATATTCCTAGAGCCTAATTCAAATTCAAGAAAGTATGTAGAAAAGTTCATGATATCCAAAGGTATAAAAATTTCTCCAGAGTTTGAACTTGGATCTTTTGATCTATTATTGGAGTTTGCAAAGATTAATTTAGGAATCGCTTGTGTAGTAAAGGAGTTTTCAAAGGATTATTTAGAAAAGGGATTATTGTATGAGGTTAATACTTTAGAAGAAATACCAAGTAGAAGTATTGGTGTTTGCTATTTAAAGGATGTTCCACTTTCATTGGCCTCTGCAAAGTTTGTTGAAATATTATCATCCGCCAACTCTTCATTGAATGATAGTATATAACACAGGTGTTGATTTAAAGTGTTATTACAATTGATTTTGCTACTTTACAATAAACCATCATACTATTTTATAGGAGTGTGAGTATATGAGAAATAATTGTAAATATAGGTACACTTTAAAAGATTTTTTAATATAAAATATTGGACTTTAATAGTTGCAAGTATAGGTGGTATTTTAGTCGGGATTACTCAAAAATATTTTGGAGAATACCAAAATATATGGACCAAAAGCTAGAAGAGTTTAAGAAAAATAAAAGAGTAGAGTATAAATCGTAAAAATATTCTATTATAAATTCTTTGACAATATTATTCTTTGGTGCAAGTGTTGGACCAGAGGCTGCACTATCAGGTATTGTAGGAGGAATGATCACCTTTATTGGAGATAAAATGAAAGAACGATTTAAGAAAATGAATGTTGTTAACCAGCATCCAGATGAGATAATAGTATGCAGTATGCAAGTTAGTGTAGGACTTATGTTTAGAGCACCTTTATTTGGATTATATACATTAAGTGAAAAAAGTTCAGAAAATATACATATAATAAAGCACATAAAAGTAATTGTTTATACTGTAACAACAATAGCCAGTTTTTTAGTATTTATGTTATCATCAAAATTTGATAATAGACCTTCATTTATAGTTAAATTTGGACAAAGTAATATTGGTTTTAAAGAGATTATTTGGTTTGTACCATTAATTATTATAGGTATGCTATTTGCATATATATACAAAATGTATGCTTTAGTACTAAATGGAATATTAAAGCCTATTGAAAATAAAAAAATACTAAAGGGAATAATTGGAGGATTAGGAACTATCTATCCTTGGATATTATTTTCTGGAGAACATGAATTAAGATCATTAGTTGTTGAGTGGAATAATATCCCTATTTATATGCTGATTTTATTATAAATAGTAAAACTTTTGTTGACAGAAATATGTTTATCAATAGGGCATAGGGGTGGACATATATTTCCTTTTATATTTTCTGGAAGTTGCCTAGCTTATGGATTGTCTAAGTTATTTTCTATAGATCCAGTTTTTTGTTTGTCTATAATAGTTACAGGTCTTGCAAGTAAGGCTACAGCTATAGGTAAAATGATTAATAATATTGAAATTAAAGTATAAAAAAATAAATCGTAGATTCTATTGCTGGGATTAGTCTCTACCACTCAAATTCACGAAAAGCTCATACTGGTAAAGTGTGAGATTTTTATATTTATTCATCTACATTATAGTGGAGATATGAATTGCTACCACAAGCAGATTTTCGACTTTAATATGAGTATTTCTGAAAGAGTTTAGCCTAAACCTGTACTCTTTAAAAAATCAAATAGAGACTAAGAATAAGAAGACAAATCACATATTTCTATAAAATAAGAATAACTTATTAATAAAGCATTTTATGTGGAGGTATGTGTATGGGGTATTATGTTAAAGTAGAACCGAATGTAAAAGTTTACGTAGAGGATCTTAACCCAAATGGCAATAAAACAATAGTGTTTTTACATGGGTGGCCTGGGAATCATAATCTGTTTGAATATCAGTTTAATCAACTTCCAAAACTAGGTTATAGATGTATCGGTATAGACATGAGAGGATTTGGCAAGTCGGATAAGCCTTATGAAGGTTATGACTATGATAGATTGTCAGACGATGTTAGATGCGTGGTTAATGGCTTAAAATTAAATAATTTCATACTTGCAGGACATTCAACTGGAGGAGCTATAGCTATTCGATACATGTCCCGTCATAATGGATACGGAGTATCCAAACTTGCTCTTTTTGCTGCTGCGGCTCCTAGTCTTATTAAACGTCCAGATTTTCCATATGGTTTAGAAGAAGAGGACGTGATTAAAATTATTGATGGAACATACAATGATCGTCCTAAAATGCTGAGTGATTTCGGTGATACTTTTTTTTTCAGCACACAACTGAGCCATTTTCTGATTGGTTTTTACAATTAGGTTTACAAGCAGCAGGTTGGTCAACTGCAGCAATTGCAAATGATTGGATAAATGAGGTACTATTTTCTGATTTAGGAAAAATAAATGTTCCAACCTTAATTATTCATGGAATTCATGATAAAGTTGTTCCATTTTCATTAGGTAAGGTGCAAAATCAGAGTATTAGAAATTCTAGACTTGTGCCATTTGAATTCAGTGGGCACGCCTCATTCTATGATCAGCGAGATAGATTTAATGAAGAATTGGTGAAATTTATTGAAGAATAAAGTTTTATAAGTATATAAGAAAAAGATATTGGTTAAAAGTGAGACCACTGAAAAAGGGGTTACATTATCCAAGTTATAAAAAATCGTAGATTATATAATCTACGATTTTTTAGTTGTTAATTTATAATAGGCATCTATAAATTTATTTGAGGTAGGTATAATATGATTCAAAAACAGCAGTCTATGATTTTAAGTCCATATATGAAGATTTATGATTTAGTAGTTTTTTATATTTGAAGAAATTGTGTTTAAGAATTCAGATAGCTTTAGTCAAATATCACTTCAAAAATAGTTGTACATACAACTAAAAAATAATATAATTAAGGAATGGTCAATGGTTGCTCATACAACTAAATTAAAAGATATCCACTTAGGAGGACAAAATGGAAATCAAAAGTAAGGAACCTATAGGTAAATATATATCTGGAATTTATAGAAAAGGAAATTCTTTTATAAGTAAAGAAGTCGCAAAATATGGATTAGGATATGGGCAAGTAATGTTTTTGATACAACTTTATAAAAAAGATGGAATTAGTCAAGAAGAACTATCACAAAACCTAAGTATAGATAAGGGAACTACCTGTAGAGCAGTAAAAAAACTTGTAGAACAAGGATTTTTAACTAGAGAAAGAGACGAACATGATAAAAGAGCTTATAAATTATATTTAACAGATAAATCAAAAGAAATAAAAGATGAAGTGTTTCAATTGTTATACCAATGGGAAGAAAGTATTACTACAACTATTTCTCAAGAAGAAGTGGAAGTTTTACGTAACTTACTTAAAAAAGTTTGTATAAATCAAAATATATAGGAGAGATTAAATGAAAGATAATCAACAAGTTTTAGGCACGGAGACTGTAGGAAAGTTATTATTGAAATATTCTTTACCAGCCATAATTGGTATGATGGTAAATGGGCTATATAACGTAGTGGATAGAATATTTATAGGAAATATACCAGGAGTAGGTCCACTTGCCATAACAGGTTTAGGAGTTACTATGCCAATTATGACAATAATAATGGCTTTTGGGATGCTTGTGAGTGTGGGCTCTGCAACAAATATTTCTATAAAACTTGGTCAAGGTAAAAAGGAAGAGGCAGAAAAGATAATTGGAAACTCTTTAACTTTATCAATAGTGATAGGTTTAACTATAACAGCTATTGGACTAACATTTGGTAATCAAATATTACAATTATTTGGAGCAAGTACAGATAGTTTACCTTATGCAAAAGCTTATATAGACATAATTTTACTTGGGACAGTATTTAATTTAATGGCATTTTCTTTTAACAATATAATTAGGGGAGATGGAAATCCAAAGCTTTCTGCAACTATAATGGTTGTTGGATGTGCTACTAATATAGTATTAGATGGTTTATTTATATTTTTGTTCAAAATGGGAATACAAGGAGCAGCTGTGGCGACTATAATTTCTCAAAGTATAACAGCTTTATGGGGACTATCTTATTATTTAAAAGGTAAATCAAATTTAAAACTTAGAAAAGCTAATTTAAAATTAGATACGTATTTAATAAAAATGATATTTGCCATAGGTGCAGCTCCTTTTTCAATGCAAATAGCTGCAAGTTGTGTGCAAATTATATGTAACAATGCTTTAAAAACTCATGGTGGAGATTTAGCTATAGGTGCTATGGCTACTATAAACTCAATAATCATGTTAGTTGGTATGCCGATTGTAGGTATAAGTCAAGGTGCTCAGCCTATAATTGGATTTAATTACGGTGCAAAAAGATTTGATAGAGCTGATGAAGCCTTAAAACTTTGTTCAATGGCAGCTACTATAGGATTAGGTATAGGTTGGTTAATAGTTATGTTTGTACCAGAGCCAATTGTTAGTTTGTTTAATAGTGACATTAATCTTGTTAATATATCAGTAGATGGTATTAGAAAATATTTAATTATGATGCCACTTATAGGTGTGTCTATGATAGGTTCAAATTACTTCCAATCAATTGGTAAAGCTAAACAAGCTATGTTTTTAAGTTTACTTAGACAGGTAATCTTACTAGTGCCGATGATGCTTATTTTACCTAATATTTTAGGTTTAAACGGTGTTTGGTTTGCTCAACCTATTGCAGATGTGATTTCTTTTGTGTTAACTGGAGTGTTATTAGTGAGAGAAGTTAAAACTCATAAGTTACTAGTGGAAGAACCGCTAGAAAAAGAAGTTCTTTCAGCATAAATATAAATAAAATATTAAATTTAATTACGACAAAAAGTTAAAACTTAAAATATATTTATAGAAAAATAAAAAGGAGTACTCTTATGACTAAAACTAAAGAAGAAAGAATTGCAAATATAGTAGCTGATATAGAAGGCTGGGAAGTTAAAAAAGATGATACAGAATCATATTTAGAAGTTGAGTGTGGAGAGTTTCTATTAGAGATGGACTTATGTGATATACCAAGTCTTGAAACACTAACAAAAGAAGAATTAGCAACAATCATATTTAATAAATACTTATACAATAAATAATGTGATTAATATATAAAAAGACCTGTAATTGACTTATTACAGGTCTTTTTATATATTATATTTTATTATTCACAAATTTATAAAGTATTATCTGTACATAGACTTTTATATTCTTTAACGGTCATATTTTCATACTTCTTAAACACTTTACTAAAATAGCTACTTTCATTATATCCAAGCTTAAATGCTACATCTACAATACTGTCTTTATTAAAATAAAAATATGTTTTAGCTAAATGGATTTTTTTCATATGTAGGTATTCTGTAACACTAATACCAAATTGTTCTCTAAATATTCTACTTAGATAACCTTGACTTATATTGCAAGATTTTACTATGGAACTTAGATTAATTTCTTCATGAATATGATCGTCTATATAAATAAAAACATTTTTTAGAATAGAATATCGTTTTATGCTATTTTGTTTAAATATAAAATCAAATACTTTAAAAATCCAAATTTCAGTAGACTTAGAATTCTGTAAAATATTTGAACTCAAAGGAAACTTAGTTTTAATAGAGTTAAATATATTTATATCAAAGCCTTGATCCAATAAAATATTTTGTACATTAATCTTAAAGGATTCATTTACTGTAGCAATATTTTTTTTGCTGTATTTATATACTTTATCAGAAACTTGATTTATATTTAGATAAAAATCATTATAATTTTTATTTTCTATAGATTTAATTAATTCTTCAAAAGGATTAAAAGAAGACAAATCTTCTTTTTTACCAGCGAATGAATTTAATATATTATTTATAATCATATGGTTTAATGGCTTTTCAATAATATCTTGTATAGCATTATTTCCCTTACTTTTTAATAAATTTTTAGCCTGAAAAGATGAAATTACATATATGGATGTATGTGGGAACGATTGGTTGATGAATTGGCTAGCCTCTATACAATTAATACCAGAAATATGAGAGCCTAAAAAAAGAATGTCAATAGGATTTTTCCTATATTCTTCTAAAACATCTTCATAATTATTTACAATATTAATAACTTCAAAGTTGCTATTCTTTGAAATTTTGATACTTAAAGCCTCACACATAAGGATATCGTTATCTGCTATTAAAACTTTATACAAAATCAATCAGCCCCTTTTATGTTTATTTCCATATAAATTTATATTCTCTGCCTTTTAGTTTATCTATACTTACTGCAAACTCAAACTTATCACCGTAGATACTTTTCAATTTCTTTATTGAACTATCTATACCTAGTTTTATGTAATAGCCTTCGTGTTTATCTTCATAATCTTCAAAATGTATAAAAAGTTCTTCATCCGTAAGTCCTGGACCATTATCACATACAGTAATTGTAGTTTCATTATTTTCAAATGTGCCTATTATGTTGATAGAACCGCCATTTTTATTTAGTAAAATACCGTTATATAAGGCATTTTCAATAAAAGGAAATAGTATTTTTGTCGGCACTTTTTTAAATGTTACCTTATTATCAACATTTATAGAATATATAAGTTTTTCATTATATTTTATTTTTTGTAGTGCCAAATAATTTTCAATATTTTTCAACTCATCATTTAGGGTAGCAAAAGGCTCTGTAACTTGATGTGTATATTTAATATACTCTGACAATGAATAAAGTGCAGATTCAGTATTAGGCGCTTTTTCTATTATGGAGAGATTAGTAAGTAGTGCAATCATATCTAAAAGAGCGTATACATTTGTAGTTGATTTTAGCTCATTTAGTTCGTATGTTGCCTTACTTAAATCTTTTTTTAAATTATTATTTAACTCTTTAATCTCCATAAGTTTAGAAGTTGAAATTTTTTGGTTTATCTGTTTTGAAAGTAAATTTTCCCCCAGTTGGTTTACTACAAGTTGAACAAGATCAGCAATGCTTCTTAATTTTTTATAAGGAAATATTGGAATCTCATTAAATAAATCCTTAAAGCTATTAGAAAAATTATCAAACTCTTTGTTAGGCATTACAGCTCTAAGATCACAAATTTCACTAGGAGCATCATTACAGCGAATTTGGCCACCTATAAATCCGCCTAAATAGTGACCATGAATAATAATTGGTATAGCGACTTCTGTTAAACCACATGGACAAAAATATACATTAGGTTTTTGTGTAACTGATGCTTGAATAGAACCAAATGCATCTGAAGATTTACATCTTTGCAATCCAAGAGGACTATTTCTTATATTCTTACAAAACTCTGAAAAGCTAGTTTCATCAGTAATAGTATCACCTTTGAAGTCTACAGTAACAAAAGCCAAACCCGTGGTATTTGAAAGAATTGTTTGTATTTGCTCAAGTTTTTCCCGTCCGAAAAGGTGTATAATATCTAGCTTATCGAGTAAAACCTTTTCATTGACTGGATCTGAAAAATCGTCATCATATAACATTTTAATTTGATTAGTTAACAAATTTTTATCCATTTTATCAGTCCTTAGTAAATATTTATAAAAGTAGAATATTGACTCCCCCTACCTTTAAGCTAAATTATATCATATGTGACATTTTTTAACAATTGAATGTAATTGAGTATTATAGCTGAAAAGCTAGATGTAAATTACAAACCTATAAATGTAAAATTATGACTGTTTCAATGTATAAATAAGTATTGTTAATGGTTTGAATATTACCTTAAATAGACGCCGTAAACACATGAGATTGAAATACTAATAAACTATAATGAATGAAATGATATTGAATTATGATGATTTATCCATATTTATATAACATATTTTCAAATTAAGGAGGTACATTGTGAAAATTTTAATGATAGCAGGTGATTTTACAGAAGATTATGAGTTGATGGTACCTTATCAAGCGCTACAAGTAGTAGGACTAGAAGTTGATGTGGTATGTCCTGACAAAAATAAGGGAGATATTGTGAAAACAGCCATCCATGATTTTGAAGGATATCAGACTTATACAGAAAAAGTAGGACATAACTTTATTTTGAATGCTTCTTTTCAAAATATAAAACTACATGAGTATGATGGATTGTTTATAACAGGAGGGCGATCACCAGAGTATTTGAGAATGGATAGTAGGATAATTGATATAGTTCATTATTTTATGGATTTAGAAAAACCTATAGCATCAATTTGCCATGGAGTACAGATTTTAACAGCAGCTGATGTTATTAGAGGATTAGATGTAACTGGATATTATTCTTTAGAACCAGAAGTTAAGTCAGCAGGTGGGAATTTTATAAAAAAAGAAGCACATGAGGCAGTTATATGTAGAAATTTAGTAACTTCTCCAGCATGGCCTGGAAATATAGAAATACTAAAAGGTTTCTTAAAACTACTAAAAAGACAAAATTAAGACAAATTTTGTATCACATAAAAAATAATAAATAAAAATATTAGTTTTAAAATTACATATTTTAAGTTTTTAAAATATTTATAGATTTTATTGTCTATGAGATAGAATGCAATTAGAAATAAAAAAACTTTTTAACATTTACTTAGACAAGTTATGAGGAGGATATTTATGATAGGAAGAGGTTTTACAGAGCCAACAGAACGTATAAAAAAATTAAAGAAAGCTATTATTGATGCAGTACCATATGTAGAGTCAGAAAGAGCTTTATTAGTAACAGAGTCATATAAGGAAACAGAAGGATTATCTCCAATAATGAGACGTGCTAAAGCTGCTGAACATATATTTAATAATTTACCAGTAACAATCCATGAAGATGAACTTGTTGTAGGTGCAATTACTAAAAACTTACGTTCAACAGAACTTTGCCCAGAGTTTTCATATGAGTGGGTTGCTAAAGAGTTTGAAACAATGGGAACAAGAATAGCAGATCCATTCCAAATACCTAAGGAAACAGCAAAGGAACTTGAAGGTGCTTTTGAATACTGGAAAGGTAAAACAACAAGTGAATTAGCTGATTCATATATGTCTCAAGATACAAAAGATTGTATAGCTAACGGTGTATTTACTGTTGGTAACTATTTCTACGGTGGTGTTGGCCACGTTTGTGTAGATTATGGAAAAGTTTTAAATATAGGTTTCTCTGGAATAATAGAGGAAGTTAAACAAGCATTAGAAAAAATGGATACAACTGATCCTGAATATATAAAGAAAAGAAATTTCTATGATGCAGTAATTATAACATATAAGGCTGCAATAAGATTTGCTCATCGTTATGCTGATAAAGCTAGAGAGATGGCAGCAAGTTGCTCAGATCCAATAAGAAAATCTGAATTACTTAAAATAGCAGCAAACTGTGATAGAGTTCCAGAAAACGGAGCAACAAACTTCTATGAAGCTTGTCAATCATTCTGGTTTGTTCAAATATTACTTCAAATAGAAGCAAATGGTCACTCAATATCTCCAGGTCGTTTTGACCAATATATGTATCCTTTCTTAGAAATGGATAAAGAGATATCTAAAGAGAGTGCTCAAGAACTAGTAGATTGTATATGGGTAAAATTAAATGATGTAAATAAAACTCGTGATGAAGTTTCAGCTCAAGCATTTGCTGGATATGCAGTTTTCCAAAACCTTATAGTAGGTGGACAAAATGAAGAAGGTATGGATGTTACAAACGATATTTCTTACATGTGTATGGAAGCAGTTGCTCATGTACAATTACCAGCTCCATCATTTTCAATACGTGTTCATCAAAATACACCAGATGAGTTCCTTTATAGAGCTTGCGAGGTAACACGTTTAGGATTAGGAGTACCTGCAATGTACAATGATGAGGTTATAATACCTGCACTTTGTAATAGAGGAGTATCACTTGCTGATGCTAGAAACTACTGCATAATAGGTTGTGTTGAACCTCAAACTCCACACAAAACTGAAGGATGGCATGATGCTGCATTCTTTAATATAGCAAAAATATTAGAAATAACTCTTCACAACGGTAAAGTTGGAGATAAACAACTTGGACCTGTTACTGGTGATGTAACAACATTTACATCAATAGATCAATTATTTGAAGCATATAAAAAGCAAATGGAATACTTCATATATCATTTAGTAGAAGCTGATAACTGTGTAGATTTAGCTCATGCAGAAAGAGCTCCATTACCATTCCTTTCAGCTTTAGTTGATGACTGTATAGGCAGAGGTAAGAGTGTTCAAGAAGGTGGAGCAATTTATAACTTTACAGGACCACAAGCATTTGGAGTAGCTGATAGTGGTGACTCAATGTATGCAATTAAAAAGCACGTATTTGATAATAAAGAAGTTACTATGTCTGACCTTATGGAAGCTTTAGATAATAACTTTGGGTATGGTGTAGATGCTCAACATTGTGGTGATACATCATCTAGTGACGATGAAGCTAAAATATATGAAGCTGTTAAGCGTATATTAAGTAGTATGGGTACATCAAATGCTATAGATATAGCAGATATGCAAAAAACAATAACAAATGAGTTAGCTTGTGGAGTATCTAATGATGGTGCTTCTAAATATGCTGATATCAAGAGAATAATGGAAAATACAACTTGGTATGGTAATGATGAAGATGAAGTAGATTTATTAGCTAGAAAATGCGGTCAAATATATTCTCACGAAGTTGAAAAATATACAAATCCTCGTGGAGGAGCGTTCCAAGCAGGTTGCTACCCAGTTTCTGCCAACGTATTATTCGGTAAAGATGTAGCAGCACTACCAGATGGTAGATTAGCAAAACAACCTTTAGCTGATGGGGTTTCGCCAAGACAAGGTAAAGACGTAAATGGTCCAACAGCAGCTGCAATGTCTGTTGCCAAATTAGATCATGAAAATTATTCAAATGGAACACTTTATAATCAAAAATTCTTACCTTCAGCATTAGCAGGAGACGAAGGGCTTAAGAGATTCGCTTCAATAGTAAGATCATATTTTGATCATAAAGGTATGCATGTTCAATTTAATGTAATAGATAAAGCAAAACTTATAGAAGCTCAAAAGAATCCAGAAGAACATAAAGATTTAGTTGTACGTGTTGCTGGGTATAGTGCTCAATTTACTGTATTAGCTAAAGAAGTTCAAGATGACATAATTAGCCGTACAGAGCAAAACTTATAGAAATTAATAGATAAACAAGAGAGTGAAGGGAGTCGTTATGGATTCAATTAATTATAATATGACAGGAACTGTATTTGATATGCAGAGATTTTCCTTACATGATGGTCCCGGTATTCGTACAATTGTATTCCTTAAGGGTTGCCCTTTACACTGTAGATGGTGCAGTAATCCTGAAAGTCAAAACAATAGCCCTATTGTAATGTATAAAAAAAGTGATTGCTTTAAATGTGGTAGATGTATTTCAGTTTGTAAAGTTGGAGCAATAAGTTTTGACAATGAAACTCATATTGATAGGGAGAAATGTACGGGTTGTGGAGAGTGCACAAATGTTTGCCCATCAGGTGCATTAGTTTTAAAAGGAAAAACAATGACCATACAACAAGCAATAAAAGAGCTGAAAAAAGATGCAACTATATTTAGAAGATCTGATGGAGGTGTTACTCTTTCTGGAGGAGAGCCTCTTGTTCAACATGACTTTGCATCGCAACTATTATTAGCTTGTAAAAGTCAGGGATGGAATACAGCCATTGAAACAACAGGCTTTGGCAGTTCAGAAGCTATTGAAAAAGTTATACCATATGTGGATACAGTTTTATTAGATATAAAACATATAGATCCATATACTCATAAAAAATTTACTGGTATATCTAATGAGGTAATTTTGAAAAATGCTAAACGTATTTCTCAAATTACCAAAACTGTGGTTAGAGTTCCTATAATACCTGGATTTAATTACTCTTATAAAGATATTGAGGATATTGCCAAGTTTGTGAAAACTCTTAATAACGTAGATACAATACATCTTTTACCATATCATACTTTTGGTGAAAATAAATATGATCTTTTAGGAATAGAGTATACACTTGATGGACTTAAAAGATTAAGCAAGGAAGATTTAAATGAACATAAGAGAATAGTAGAAAGCCATGGTATTAAATGTATCATAGGCGGATAGTTAAAATATAGTGGAGGAAAGTTTAATGGATCAAAATTTAATTGAAAAAGTTATGAAGCAAGTAACTGAAGAGTTAGGTGTTAAAGAAGAAAAAGCTAAAGAAAGTTGTACAGAAAATAAATCTATTGGTATGACTGAATTTGTTGGAACTTCAATGGGAGACACTATAGGTCTTGTAATAGCAAGTGTAGATTCAATGTTAGTTGATACTATGAAATTAGGAAAATATCGTTCAATAGGTATTATTGGAGGAAGAACAGGTGCAGGACCTCAAATATGGGCAGTTGATGAAGCTGTAAAAGCTACAAATACTGAAATCATATCTGTTGAATTACCAAGAGATACAAAAGGTGGAGCAGGACATGGAAGTCTTATATATATAGGAGCAGATGATGTATCTGATGCTAGAAGAGCTGTTGAGATAGCACTTCAAGCAATACCTAAATATTTTGGAGATGTATATGGTAACGAGGCAGGACACTTAGAGTTTCAATATACTGCAAGAGCAAGCTATTGCTTGGAGAAAGCTTTAGGGGCACCTCTTGGTAAAGCATTTGGTATGACTTGTGCTGGACCAGCTGCTATAGGAACAGTTTTAGCAGATATAGCAGTTAAAGCTGCAAATGTAGAAGTTGTTGGATATTCTTCTCCATCTAATGGGACAAGTTTTTCAAATGAAATTATTTTAACTTTCACAGGAGATTCGGGAGCAGTAAGACAAGCAGTTAAAGCAGCTATTTCAGCTGGTAAAAAAATGCTCGGAGCTTTAGGTGATGAACCTAAACCTACTACAACTCCATATATTTAATATAAAAATATAAAAAATATAAATAAAAACTGGTTTTATTAATTAAGGAGGCTTATATATGAATTCTGAAGCATTAGGTATGATAGAAACAAAAGGGCTTGTAGGAGCTATAGAGGCAGCTGATGCAATGGTTAAGGCTGCAAATGTTATATTAGTAGGATATGAAAAAATAGGTTCAGGTCTAGTAACAGTAATGGTAAGAGGTGATGTAGGAGCTGTTAAAGCATCAGTAGATGCAGGTACAGCAGCAGCTTCTGCAATAGGTCAAGTAGTATCAACTCATGTAATACCAAGACCACACACAGATGTTGAAAAGATTATTCCTAATATTAAATAGAAACATTTACATATAGATGTAAAATAGTGCCTCAATTTTACAATTGGGGCGCTTATTGAGATGAGGTGTAGATTTGAATATTAGTGAAGAAAAGCTAAGAGAGATTATTAAAAAAGTATTACTAGAGATTACAAATCAAAAGAATATTTTTAAAAATAATATAGAAAAATTAAAAGTCTACATATTTTGTAGCAAAAAGTGTAACACAGAGTATATAGATTTTTTAGAAAAAATAGATAAAAGTGGTTTATTCCATATTTATATAGTTGCAGATGATGCATTGAAAGATGATATTTGCAAATCACATATAAATAAATATGTTCCAAATGAAAATATAATATATTTTTCACATGGAATACCAGAGGATCTTTCTGAGGCAATAAGTGTATTTCCGGTAGTTGAAAGAGACTTAGTTGTAAAAACAGCACTATGTATAAGCGATACATTTTGTAATAAATGGATTGCATCTGCTATAGAAGAAGGTGGAAAGATAGTATTTTTAAAATCAGGTTTGAAAAAATTTACAAATAAAGAACCTAAGGCATATATAAGACAGATTGTATCTTATTATAGAAAAGTTTTAGAGTATGGAATAGAAATAAGAAGTACATCAGAATTAATTAAGTTATACAACGAAGATGATTCTGATAAACGAACTAAATTAAATTGCAACACAATAGATAGTATTTCCTTACAAGAAAATCATAAAGGTAGAAAAAAAGTAATAACCTTAGAAAATATAGAACAATATGGATCTAATGGAGCTATTATTGTCAACTCTGACGATATTATAACTGACTTGGCAAGAGAAAAAGCCAGAACTTTAAACATAGAAATAAAGCAATTTTAGGGAGGTGACAGATAATGAATCAATCATTAGGATTAGTTGAAATTAGTGGAATGTCAACAGCTTTAGTAGTTGCTGATGCTATGGCCAAATCCGCTAATATTAAGATTATTGGAATAGAAAATTCAAAAGGTTTAGGATATATGACTATAAAAATTACTGGTGATATTGGAGCAGTAAATGCTGCAGTAAGTGCAGGTAAACAAATAGGAATTACACACAATAATTTTGTGTCATCAAAAGTTATTCCAAGACCATCAGATTTTGTATATAAAGTTTTCGGAACAATAAAAGAAGATATGGTTAAAACAGATAGCTCTTTAACAGATAGTGAAAGTAGTGAGTTAAAAGAAGAAACTGATGATAATTTAGAAAATAAATAATAAAAGGATGTAAATTTTATGAAACTGGCAAAGGTTATAGGAACTGTTGTAGCTACTAGAAAAGAAGAATCATTAGTTGGGTGTAAATTAATGATAATCAGACGAGTTAATGGTAAGAGTGAATATATAGATAGTGAAGAAATAGCTGTAGATTTTGTAGGAGCAGGCATAGGAGATATAGTTCTAATTGCTCAAGGGTCAGCAGTTCGCATGGACCCAAGAAGAAAAGAAGCTATGATTGACATGGCTATTATTGGAATTATTGATGCTATAGATATTTAGAAAGTAATTTTTTTAAAGAAAAAAGGGGGTGAAGTTTCTTCAAATGAAAAGTGGCATTTATAAAAGTGTTTGTGATGCAGTATTTGTATCGAAGAAAGCATTTGAGAGATATACAGAATTTACATTAAATGAGCGACAAGAAATTATCGAATCTATTAAAAAATCTCTTCGTCCCTTAGTTAATGATTTGGCTAGAATGACAGTTGATGAGACTTGCATGGGAAATATAAATGATAAAGCTAAAAAAATTTCCCTTGCTATTGAAAAAACTCCTGGGATTGAGAATCTAACTACAGAGGTCAGCACAGGAGATCATGGTATGACTTTGTATGAAATTTCACCATACGGAGTTGCTTGCGCAGTACAGCCATGTACAAATCCATGTGCAACTTTAATAAATAATACCATAGCCCTATTATCAGCAGGTAATTCTGTCATCCATTGTCCACATCCAAGGGCAATGAAAGTATCTCAATTAGTAACAGAAATAATAAATAAATCTATTATGGAAGTCTGTGGTATTCATAACCTAGTAGTAACTTTAGATGAGAGTCTTATAAAGTACACATTAGAATTAATGAATCATCCAGATGTAGAGCTAGTAGTTTTTACAGGTGGAAGCACTGGATTACAAAGGGCTTTAAGTTCTCAGAAAAAAGTTATAGCTGCAGGGCCTGCAAATCCAGTTGCTATAGTAGATGAAACGGCAGATATTAAAAAAGCTGCAAAAGATATATTCTTAGGAGCATCTTTTGATAATAACCTTATGTGCACATCAGAAAAAAGCGCTGTTTTAGTTGATGATATTGCCGATAAGTTTATAGAAGAAATTAAGAAAAATGAAGTTTACTTTATTACAAGTGAAGATGAAAAGAAAAAACTATTAAATACCATTATAACAGAAGATGGTAATGTAAATAAAAAATTAGAAGGTAAAAATGCAAATCTAATCTTACATAAGTCTGGAATAAAAGTTAATAAGATTATAAAGTTAATTGTATTTGAAGATTCTTGTTATAGTGATGTAGTTGTAAAAGAAATATTTATGCCAATACTTCCAATTGTAAGGGTAAAAAGTTTTGATGAAGCTTTAGAAATAGCTATTGAAATTGAGCAAGGCTGTAAACATACATCAAGTATGTTTTCCGAATCTATTGAGCATTTGAATAGAGCTGCTAAAAAAATGCAAACATCTATATTTGTAAAAAATGGACCTTCATATCTTGGAATAGGATTTGATGAAGAAGGAGATACGACATTCACAATAGCTAATGTTACAGGAGAAGGTTCAACTACTGCCAAAAATTTTGGAAGAAAAAGAAGATGTATATTAACAACAGGCTTTTCTATTCGTTAAATGATAAGGAAGTGATATGTGGAGATGAATAAAGGAAAAATAAGATATTATGTAACATCAGAATCTGTTACAGAAGGTCATCCAGATAAGATCTGTGACCAAATATCAGATGGTATATTAGATGAATATTTAAAGCAAGATAGCAAATCTCATGTAGCTGTTGAAGCTATGGTATCTACAGATACATTAGTAATTGCTGGAGAGGTTGCTTCAACTGCAAAGGTTAATATAGTTGAAGTAGCAAGAAATATTATTAGAAAGATAGGCTATACAACACCTAACAAAGGATTTGATGCTGATTCCTGCTTGATTTTAACTAATGTACATAATCAATCATCAGATATATCCATAGGAGTTAAAAAATCTAAAAATGAAGATAAAGAAGAAATAGGAAGCGGTGACCAAGGAATAATGTATGGTTATGCTTGTGATGAAACTAAAAACTTTATGCCTATTTCTTGTGAATTAGCTAATAGATTATCATTTCAACTTGCAAAAGTTAGAAAAATTGGAGGAGCATACTTCCTTTATCCTGATGGAAAAACACAAGTAACAATGGCTTATGACTCAGAGGATAATCCTATAAGCATTGAAAGTATTGTTATTTCAGCTCAACATAGTGAAAAGATATCTAATGATTTACTTAGAGAATTCATAATTGGATCTGTTATTAATCCAGTTATAGATAATAAATGGATAACAAAAGATACAAAAATATATATTAATCCAACAGGTAGATTTGTAATCGGAGGACCAACAGGAGATACAGGTCTTACTGGAAGAAAAATAATGGTAGACTCTTATGGCACTATTTCTAGACATGGGGGAGGGGCCTTTTCGGGAAAGGACCCAACAAAGGTTGATCGATCTGGGGCTTATATGGCGAGATATGTTGCTAAAAATATAGTGGCTGCCAATCTTGCAAAACGATGTGAAGTATCAATTGCCTATGCTATTGGAGGAATAGAGCCATTAGCTGTTACCGCAAATACATTTAATACAGGTGTTATACCTGATAGAGAAATTGAAGAAATAGTTAAAGAAGTTTTCTCGTTCAAAGTTGTAGATATAATAGAAAATCTTCAATTAAGAAGACCTCAATATTTAAAAACGGCAGCATATGGTCATTTTGGAAGAGATGATGAGGATTTTGCTTGGGAAAAAACTAATAAGGTTGATGAAATAAAAAGAAAAATAAAAAATAAATTATTTTAATTAGGAGGATTTAAAAATGTCAAATGAAGCATTAGGAATGGTAGAAACAAAAGGGTTAGTAGGAGCTATAGAAGCAGCAGATGCAATGACAAAAGCAGCAAATGTAAATTTAATAGGATATGAAAAAATAGGATCTGGATTAGTAACTGTAATGGTTAGAGGTGATGTTGGAGCTGTTAAAGCATCAGTAGATGCAGGTACTGCAGCAGCAAATGCTATTGGAGAAGTAGTTTCTGCTCATGTAATACCAAGACCACACACAGATGTTGAAAAAATATTACCAAAATCTTTATAAAAACAAATTAGTAGTATCATAAAAGGAGCATAAAAAATGATTTCAGAAGATTCGGAAGTATTAGTAAAAATCATTACTCAGAAAGTAATAGAGAAATTAAAAGAATATGAAAAACTAAGAATACCAATAGGTATATCAAATAGACATATTCATTTATCTCAAAAACATTTAGATGTGTTGTTTGGAGAAGGATATAATCTTACAAAAAAAGTTGATCTAAAACAACCAGGTCAATTTGCTAGTAACGAAACAGTTACTATTAGAGGTCCAAAAGGGGAATTTGATAAGGTTCGTATTTTAGGTCCTGTAAGAAATGAAAGCCAAGTAGAAATTTCAAGAACTGATAGTTTTCGTCTTGGTTTAAAAGCTTTAGTAAGAGAGTCAGGGGATTTAGATGGAACATCGGGTATAGAAATTATTGGACCTAAAGGAGTTATAAAACTTCCTCATGGAGCCATAATTGCATTGCGTCATATTCATATGACACCAGAAGATGCACAAATTATGGGAATTAAAGATAAGGATACTGTGGAAGTACAAATTTGTGGTCAAAGATCAGGAGTTTTAGGGGATGTGCTTGTTAGAGTATCTCCTAAATATAAATTAGAAATGCATGTGGATATGGACGAAGCAAATGCTTTTGATTTAAAAAATAATGATTCTGTAATTATAAAAAAGCAAGGTTAATTAAGAAAAATATTTTAGAAATTTAGATATATTATTAGAGATGTAATAATCTCGAATTGACAGAAATGGTAACTTTAAGGAAGGTGTAAATATGGATATAGATGTAAAATTAATTGAAAAAATGGTTTCAGATGCACTAAAAGAAATTAAAATTGAAAATATTACTCAAGAAGTAGAAAAAAATTCTATAGAAGATAATTATGGAGTTTTTAAAACTATAGAAGGAGCTATTGATGCATCATATGTAGCACAAAAAGAACTATTATTTTCAAAAATATCAGATAGACAAAAATATGTAGATGCTATAAGAAGCGCTATATTAAATCAAGAAAATCTTGAGCTTATATCTAAGTTAGCAGTAGATGAAACAGAGATAGGATGTTATGAGCATAAGTTAATAAAAAATAGATTAGCAGCTGAAAAAACTCCTGGTACAGAAGATTTAATATCATCTGTAAAAACTGGAGATGATGGTCTTACTTTAGTAGAGTATTGTCCATTTGGTGTTATTGGAGCTATAACTCCTACAACAAATCCTACAGAAACTATTATTTGTAACTCTATAGGTATGATAGCAGGAGGAAATACAGTAGTATTTAGTCCGCATCCAAGAGCTACTAAGGTTTCTCAAACTATTATAAAAATACTTAACAAAGCATTAGAGGAAGTAGGGGCACCTAAAAACCTTATAACTATGGTTGAAAAACCTTCAATTGAAAATACAAATAAAATGATTGAAAATCCAAAAGTACGTTTTTTAGTAGCAACAGGTGGACCATCTATAGTTAAAAAAGTACTTTCATCAGGAAAGAAAGCTATTGGAGCTGGGGCAGGAAATCCTCCTGTTGTTGTAGATGAAACTGCAGACATCAGAAAAGCAGCTAAGGATATTATAGATGGATGTAGCTTCGATAATAACGTTCCTTGTATAGCAGAAAAAGAAGTATTTGCAGTAGCATCAATTTGCGATAGCTTAATTGAGAATATGAAGTTAAACGGCGCTTATTTAGTTAAAGACAAGAAAGTAATAGAGCAACTTTTAAGTGTTGTTGCAAAAGAAAATGGAGCTCCAAAAACTAACTTTGTAGGAAAAAGTGCGAAGTATATATTAGATAAAATAGGTGTAACTGTTGATGATAATATTAAAGCTATCATTATGGAAGTTGATAAGGATCATACTTTTGTTCAAGAAGAAATGATGATGCCTATTTTACCAATTGTAAGAGTTGAAGATGTGGATAAAGCTATAGAATATGCACAAGAAGCTGAACATGGAAATAGACATACAGCAATTATGCACTCTAAAAATATAGATAAATTAAGCAAGATGTCAAAAATTATGGAGACTACAATATTTGTTAAAAATGCCCCTTCTTATGCTGGAATAGGTGTAGGAGGAGAAGGTCATTCAACATTTACAATAGCTGGACCTACAGGTGAAGGATTAACATCTCCAAAATCTTTCTGTAGAATTCGTAGATGTGTTGTATCAGATTCATTCAGCATAAGATAATTGATAGAACACAAGGGAGAGAAATATAATGTCAAATGTATATGTCAAAACAAGAATTTATAGTGGGGACAAGTCTATAAAATATCTTGAAGAAATTAAGAATCAAGTAATTTTAATAGTATGTGATAAGTTTTTAGTAGAAAGTAAAGCAGTATCATATCTTACAAACATTTTAGAATCAAATAATGAAATACATATATATGATGGTGTAGTACCAGATCCTTCTACAGAAGTAGTTGTTGAGGGAATTAAACATATATGCAAAGAAAAACCGTCCATTTTAATTGGTTTTGGTGGTGGATCTGCTATTGATACTGCAAAAGCAATACTTTATTTAACTAAATTAGAAAATTTAACTTCTCAACCTTTATTTATAGCAGTTCCAACTACTAGTGGTACAGGAACAGAAGTTACATCTTTAACTGTTATTACAGACAAAGAAAGTAATGTGAAAAAGATAATAGAGTCAGAAGACATTTTACCAGACGTAGCTCTTTTAGACCCGGCATTAACATTAACAGTTCCAAAAGCTATTACTGCAAATACAGGTATGGATGTGTTAACTCATGCACTAGAAGCTTATGTATCTAAAAATAATAATGCATTTTCTGATGCATTGTCAGAAAAATCAATAGAGCTATTAATAAAGTCGTTAGTCAAATGTTATGAAGAAGGAAATAATCTAGATAGTAGAAAAATGATGCAGGAAGCATCTACTCTTGCAGGAATGTCTTTTAATATAGCTGGATTAGGATTAAATCATAGTATAGCACATCAATTAGGTGCTACTTTCCATATTCCACATGGACTTGCCAATGCTATGCTACTAAATAGTGTTATAGATTATAACTGTAAAGATGAACTGATACTAAAAAAATATGCAAAACTTTCATACAAACTACAATTTGTAAATATAGATGAAAATCCTAAAATAGCGGTAGAGATATTAAAACGTATTATAAAAACTATGATGATATCTATGAATATGCCACTTAGAATAAGGGATATGAATATTAGTCAGGCTGATTATCAAAACAGTATTAATATTATGGTAGAAAATACATTAAAAGATAGATGTTTACCTACTACACCTAAAGATATAAGTAGCGATGATATAAAAGAGATATTATTGCAAATATACTAAATGTATATTATAAAGGGCTGGGTTTATAATCCAGCTTTTTGCTTATAATGTAGTATCGAAGGAGGTCAGTATATGTCACAGTTATCAATAGGAATTATAGAAGTAATTGGTCTTTCTAGTGCAATTGAACTAGCAGATGTTTGTGTAAAATCTGCAAACGTTAATCTGATTGGATATGAGCTAAGTCAAGGAAATGGAATGGTTGTAATAAAAATAGAAGGGGATGTTGGTGCTGTTACAGCAGCAGTACAAGCATCAAGTAACGTTGGAAAAGTATATAGCAAAAAAATTATACCAAGACCTGGCGAGGGGATTGAATGCCTAATCAAAAATAATAATACAGTTGGATATGATGATAAAGATAAAAACACAGATGATGATACAAATGTATTAATCATAGATGATGATATAAAAGAGATTGAAACCATAAATGAAGAGATAGAAGAAGTAGAAGATGATGAAACAAATAAAGAAATAAAAGAGATAGAAATAAATGAAAATACTAAAGAAGAAGAGATAAATAATATAGAAGAAAATAATCCTAATGAAGATAATTCCAAGGAAAAATATACATGTAACTTATGCAAAGATCCTAAATGTCCTAGAGAAAAAGGTGATTTAAGGGTAAATTGTATTCATCATGAGGATAAATAAACAAATAATTAAATAATAAAATTATGTTTGGAAAATAAATATAGAAATTAATAAAATAGGTATGATTTAAAATATATTGATTTATTGAAAGAAGAGGGAGGATAGGTGATATTTTGAGCTTAAATAAAAGTAATCAATTACTAGAAGAATTTTCTTGTCTTATAAGAGAAAAAAGGTGCAATAAATATGAAGGAAAATTAAAGGTAGGAGTTGACTTAGGTACAGCTAATATTGTTTTATCTGTAGTTGATGAAAATAATAATCCTATAGCAGGAGCAACATATGGGTCAAGTGTAGTAAAAGATGGAATAGTAGTTGACTATATGGGAGCCATAAGAATAGTAAAAATGTTAAAAGAACAAGTGGAAGAGATAATAGGAGAAAAACTATCTTATGCAGCTACTGCAATACCTCCTGGAATAACAAAAGGAAATATAAAAGCTATTGCAAATGTAGTAGAATCAGCTGATTTAGAAGTTGTGAATATAGTTGATGAACCAACAGCAGCTTCTTATGCACTTGATATAAAAGAAGGAGTAGTAGTAGATGTCGGAGGGGGAACTACAGGCATAAGCATACTGAAAGATGGAAAAGTTATATTTACTGCAGATGAAGCTACAGGAGGTACTCATATGACTCTTGTATTAGCTGGATCTTTACAGAAAACATTTGAGGAAGCGGAAGAAGTAAAAAAACAAGCAAGTAAGGAACAAGAAGTATTTTCAATAATCAGACCTGTAGTAGAAAAAATGGCTACAATCGTTAAGAAATACATAGAAGACTATGATGTTCATGAGATATACGTGGTAGGAGGGGCTTGTTGTTTCAAAGAATTCGAAAAAATATTTGAAAAAGAAATAAAAGTGAAAACTATAAAGCCTATAGAACCACTTTTAGTAACACCTCTAGGAATAGCTATGAATTGTACAGTTTAGAAATATTGATTAAATTGTAAAATGTTCGGTTGAAGCTAAGGGAGGATATAAATTTGCCTGAAAACATAAAAGAAATTGAATCTATAATAAGAAAAGTAATTAAAAATGAATTCTTAGATTGTAAAAATAAAGAAAAATTTAATATAGAGGATAATACATGTGTGGAACTTAATTTACAAACAGCTAAAAAAATAGCAGAATTTGCTGAAGAAAAAGCTAAAGAAATAAAAGTACCTGTGGTTATTTCAATAGTAGATAATGGGGGAAATGTAATTTTAGTTCATAGAATGGAAGATTCCCTTCTTGCAAGTATAGATATATCTTTAAATAAAGCATACACAGCAGCAAGTTTAAAAATGCCAACGGACAATCTTAAAGATTTATGCAAACCAGGAGGAGAATTATATGGTATCCAGCATACGAACAATAGATTAGTAATATTTGGAGGAGGAATACCATTTATATACAAAGGTAAAGTAGTTGGAGCTATTGGAGTAAGTGGTGGGAGTGTAGAAGAAGACATATGTGTATGTGAATATGCTCTTAGAGAAATAATGACGAAATAAAATTTTAAAAATATTAATTTTTTAGATAATTATATTATTAATAATGGAGGGAAATAGTATGAGCATTTTATCTTTAATTGCAGCTTTTGGAGGAGGAACATTTGGTGCAGCATTAGGTGCATTACCAGCATTTATTATGACTGGATTTGTAGCATTGGCGGGAGCTGGAATAGCTTTGGCTGGAGGAACTGATGCATTAGTAGGAAACTTAGCGTTTGGATCTTTTTTCGGACCTCATATAGCATTTGCAGGTGGTGTTGCTGCAGCTGCTTATGCCGGTAGAAAAAGTGTGACTTCAAAAACAGGACAATTAGTAAGTGGAGATACAGTTACACTGGTTGAAGAAGACACGTTTAATGGTTCAGATATTACATTTTCTTTAAATGCAAAAGGAGATTATTCTGTTATTATTGTAGGGGGAATTTTTGGAGTAATAGGATATTTAATAAACTATTTATATGCAAATGTAATAGGCTTACAAACGGATACAGTAGCTATGACTGTTGCAACATCTGGTATATTAGCAAGATTAATCATGGGCAAAACAGGATTATTAGGAAAATATACAGATAAAGGACCTAGAGAATTTATATCAAAAGGTAATGAATTAATTTATAATATTGTATTAGGTTTAATAGTAGGTGTTGTAGTAAGTTATACAGGTGCCGTATTAATAGAAAGTGGTGTGCCTATAGATTCAGTTAAAGGATCGTATCCAATACTATGTTTTGCAATAAGTGCAGTAATTTTAATATTTGCACAATTTGGAGCAGGAGTACCAACAACACATCATATAACTTTACCAGCGGCAAATGCATTTGTATTGTCAGGAAATCCTATAGTGGGAATAATAGTTGCTATTCTATGTTCGTTATTAGGAGACTTTTTTACTAAGACATTTAATAGCTATTGTGATAGCCATATAGATCCACCTGCTTGTACTATATTTATAATGACATTTATAATTTTTGCTATATTCGCTTAAGGTTATATAACATTTATTTTTTTACGACTAATAAAATATAAAGGACTTACTAAGTATAAGAAAACCTTAACAAATGTAAGTCCTTTTGTAATTTAACTCTATTTAAATCTCGGACTTACTACTAATTATATTTTTTAATGATTCAATGACATAATTAATATCGTCTACTGAATTAAAATGTCCGAAACTAAATCTTACACTTCCATTAGGAAAGGTACCGAGAGTTTTATGGGCAGAAGGAGCACAGTGCAAGCCACTTCTCGTTTGAATATTATAAAATTTATCAAGCTGGTGACACACTAATCCATTATCTAAGTTTTTAAAATCAAGACTAACTACGCTAGTTCTATTTTCCATATCTTTTTTTCCTATTAATAATATTTCGTCAATATCTGAAATGGCATCTATAAATACTTTTGTTAAGTACATTTCTTTTTCATATATATTTTTAATTCCTACTTCCATTAAGTATTTTAAGGAAGAGTTAAGACCATAGATAGCAGGAATATTAGCAGTTCCACTTTCATATTTGTCTGGCATGTATATAGGTTGAACTTCCTGTTCTGATAAACTTCCAGTTCCCCCTTCAATAAGAGGATCAACTAAAGGGACAATCTCATCTCTAATCAAAAAACCACCTATGCCTTGTGGACCAAGGAGACCTTTGTGACCAGTAAAACACAGTATATCAATATTGTTTTTTCTCATACTTATATCTATTATTCCTGCAGTTTGGGCACTATCAACTATGAAGATTATATTATGATTTTTACATATTTGACCAATTTCGTCTATTGGGAGTAATGTACCACAAACATTAGAGCAATGAGTCATAACAATAGCCTTTGTTTTTTCTGTTATAGATGACTCAACATTTTTCACATCTATCTCGCCCAGATTATTACAAGGTATTTTAGTCATTGTAATACCTTTTCTGATTAAAGAACTTAAAGGTCTCATAACAGCATTATGTTCCATAGAAGAGACTATAACATTATCCCCTTCTGATAGAAGTCCCTTTAGAACCATGTTTAAACTAGTTGTAATATTAGAAGTGAATATTACATTTTCTGGTTTATCAAAATCAAATAGTTCGCATAATAATTCTCTCGTTTCATAGACCGCATTTTCAGCTTCATAAGAAGAAGAATAAGCCCCACGATTAACATTACAGCCAATGTTGTTTATATAATTAATCATAGATTCGCCAACTTGTGGTGCTTTTGGGTAAGATGTAGCCCCGTTATCACAATAAATTTTTCTCATTGGTAGCCTCCTATTTTTATATCTCAAGTTTAATATAGCATCATTATATAGATATCGATTATAGTTTTTTTCTATAAATGAATTAGCTATATTGAAAGTTTGCATAATGGATGGAAAATCATTTCTTTTGACTGCTTTCGTGATACTATGAAATTGAAATGATATATATGATTATAGGAGGGAGTATATGAAAGAAAAAAGAAATATTATTGTTGGAGGGGCTATTATAGGTTTATTGGCAGTAATTTCTGTATATTTTGGGAATCCAAAGAATATGGGGATTTGTGTGGCATGTTTCATAAGAGATATATCAGGAGCATTAGGCTTACATGGTGCAGCGGTAGTACAATATGCAAGACCAGAAATAATGGGAATGATACTAGGAGCATTTATAATAGCCGTTTCTAAAAAAGAATTTGCATCTCGTGGAGGTTCTTCACCTTTTATTAGATTTTGCTTAGGTTTTATGATCATGATAGGTGCATTAATGTTTTTAGGTTGCCCTACTAGAATGGTACTAAGATTAGCAGGTGGAGATTTTAATGCAATATTTGGTATATTAGGTTTTGTTGCAGGTATTGCTATAGGAATTGTATTTTTAAATAAGGGATTCTCATTAAAAAGAAATTATAAACAAACTAAGATGGAAGGGTACATACTTCCAATTATAAATGTAGTTTTATTTGTAATGTTAATTACATCTTCTACATTATTAATATTTTCTCAAGAGGGACCAGGTTCAATGCATGCACCAGCTTTTCTAGCTTTAGGAATAGGACTAGCAGTTGGGATTATATGCCAAAGAACTAGACTGTGTATGGCTGGAGGAATAAGGGATTTAATATTATTTAAGGATTCTTATTTAATATGTGGATTTTTAGCAATGTTAGTGGCAGCTTTTGTTGGAAATTTAATGTTTGGATTTTTCAACCCTGGATTTGTAGAACAGCCAATTGCACATAATGATGGATTATGGAACTTCTTAGGTATGGTAGTAGTTGGATGGGGGTCTATTCTTTTAGGAGGTTGCCCTATGAGACAATTAATATTAGCTGGAGAAGGAAATGTTGATTCTGTTGTGACAATTCTGGGATTATTAGTAGGAGGAGCGTTTGCTCATAACTTCAAGTTGGCTGCATCTGCAGAAGGTCCAACTCCAAATGGACAAATAGCAGTTATAATATGCTTTGTTGTGCTTGGATTAATATCATACTTTAGTTTGGAAAGAAGTAAAGTTAAAGAGAAGGGGGATGTTAAAGTTGGCTAAAAAAGTAGATGCAAGAGGTTATTCTTGCCCACAACCAGTTCTTTTAACAAAAAAAGCATTGGAAGAAGATACCTCTGGAGCTGAAATATTAGTTGATAATAATACGGCTTGTATGAATGTTAAAAGATATATGGAACATGCGGGCTATAATGTAAGTATAAAAGAATTAGAAGAAGATTTTCTAGTAGTAGGTGCAAAATAGAATGAAATATTTTATTACATTTTTTACTCATTCTGGGGCAATTAAGTTTTCTAGATTACTTAATAGAAAAAATATTTTAAATGAAACTTCACCAGTTCCTAGAAAAATAAGTTCCAATTGTGGAATAGGTGTAAGTTTTATTTATGAAGATGACATTGAATCATTATATATAGATGATATTGAAAGAATTTACTATGTATCAGGGGATAAGTATAGTCTATATAGAGATTTTGATGAATCTTAAAAGGTAGCAATAAAAAACATTGTTATTATATGACCAACAGGAATATAGGAAGACATAATGATAGATTTACATTACATGAATAAGAACCATTACCCAATATTTACATATGATATATAGAACATTATTTATATCACAAAAAAGGGGAATCAACAATGGATAGAAATTATTGGCAAGAATATTGGGATAATTATTATAAGTTTATGGCTGTATATCTTAGAGAGGTACAGGAAGCATATCCTGAGATGGATATTAAAAGTGAATACACAGAAGTTGCTAGTTTATTTGAGCCTGTTATGCCTATAGAGGAGTACCAGACTTATGAGCCATATGACAATAGCGGAGGTGATAACAATTCAGAAATGGATGACGATCCACCTCTTATATCACCTGCTGGTGGGCCATCTGCTGCACCTTTTATATTTCCTGGTGGAGGATCATTTCCTCAGCCATTTACACCACCTGGCGGAGGACAAAACCCTCAACCATTCATATCACCTGGCGGTGGTCAATTCACTATAAACAATTGTAGAAGAATGGCAATTGTTAGAATAGAAATGAGAAGAGGGTTTAATCCTGGCAATTTCTTTATGGTAGTAGATAGAGCTGATAATAGAAGTATTCAAGGATTTAGAATAGCTTGCGAAGGTAATAGAGTTAGATTTGTACCAATGGCTGTAGAATATAGAAATATTAACCTTATAGAATGCGCATTTTAGATGTAAGAAAAGGAAAGATATTACAAGGGATTAATTGTATTGTAAAAACATATGGGGGATACAATTGAAGAGATAAATATAAAAATAAAAGGGATACTATATATGATAAATATAGTATTCCTTTTTTATATACAACCAAAATGTAGTTAAGAAGCTAAATATATAGTATAATATTTAAGCATTAAGAAAAAATTATCCTTGATAAACAATAACTAAACATAAGAGAGGGACAATAAAAATAGCATGTGGGTAATAAAAAATATATTAAGAATCATAACAATATTAATATGTATAAATACTAGCATATACACAGTAAATGCAATGGATAACATAAACTTCAAAAACATAACAATAGAAGAAGGATTATCTCAAAGTACTGTAGAAACCATGCTACAAGACAGCAAAGGCTATTTATGGTTTGGAACAAATGACGGTCTAAACAGGTATAATGGATATGAATTCAAAGTATATAAGAAGAACAAAAACTCACAAAATAGCTTAGTCAGTAACTATATTATAGATATAAAAGAAGACAAAGAAGGAAACATATGGGTAGGAACACCAGGTGGAGTAAGTAAAATTAACTCGAAAAACGATAACATAACAAACTATACAACTGAAAAGGATAAAGGTAATTTATCTAATAACAATGTATGTGAAATTTTAGTTACGAGAGAAGGTAATATATTAGTAGCAACTAATGATGGACTTAACTTATATGATAAAGAAAATGATAAATTTAACAGAATCTTATATAAAAATAAGGTTATAACTAATCAGTCAATATATACTATAGCCCAAGATATTAATGGTGATATATGGATAGGAACCACAGATGGCTTAAACAAGATAGATGTTAAATCAAATAAAATAGAAAAAATATACAGTTCAGATGAGAAAAACTCCATTAGTGATAACTGGATTTACAAAATTTATAGTGATAAAGATGGATATCTGTGGGTTGGAACTTATGATGAAGGACTTAATAAAATTAATATAGAGAACAATGAAATTACAGTATATAAGAATATAAAGAATGACGAACATTCTTTAGGTGGAAATTATGTAAAAAATATATTGCAAGATAGCAACGGTACTATTTGGGTGTGTACAAACGAGGGTTTATCTAAGTATGTACACAGTGAAGATAAATTTATTACTTACACTAACAAACCTTATGATAGATATAGTATTGTAGATAATAATACATTTTCTATTATTGAAGATAAAAACGGTTTGATATTAGTAGGAACATATAAAGGAGTCAGTATATTTGATCCTAATAATAAAATTCAACATTATAAAAATGATCCATTTGATAGTAATTCTTTAAGTGAAAATTCAGTATATGGCATATATGAAGATAAAGAAGGGGTTATGTGGGTAGGTACTAGCTCTACAGGAATTAATATTATTGATAGAGATAGCGAAACCATACAACATATTACTACAGATGATGGATTAGTAAGTAATACAATCAATGATATTGCAGGATATGATAAATACATATGGGCAGGAACTAGTAATGGTCTTAATAAAATAGATAAAAACAATAATACAATAGAAGATTACAACTCCAATGAAATATTGAGTTCAATGAGAATAAAATACTTATATTTAGATAGTAAAAAATATTTATGGATGGGCACATCAGAAGGTATTTTTGTATTAAACACATACACAGATGAAGTTACAGATCTCTCATATATACTTAGTGATAACAACGTGAATGACACCTATATAGAAACTATTTATGAAGATGCAGAAGATAACTATTGGATAGGTACATTTTTAGAAGGGTATCTAATTAAAATAGATACAAAGAATAAAAGTGTTAAAGTATTTAAGGATAAAATAGATTCAAAATCTGTTAGAACTATAGCAGAGGATGACAAATACATGTGGATTGGTACTAGTGATGGGTTATGCAAGTTGGATAAGAAAACAAATAAACTTGTAACTTATACAGAAGATGATGGTTTATCAAATAACAATATTTATGGAATTTTAATAGATAATCATGGAAATCTATGGATGAGTACTAATAATGGAATATCTAAATTTGATGTTAATGAAGATAAATTTGTAAACTTATATTTAGAAGATGGTCTTCAAAGTAATGAATTTAATGGAGGTTCCTATTATAAAAATAGCAAAGGTGAATTTTTATTTGGAGGTATTAATGGATTAAACATATTTAATCCAGATGAGATAATAGTGGGAGAATATTCACCAAAGGTAGTATTTGAGCAATTTATTGTAAAAGGCGAAATATATAATAATATTAATAATCTAGAATTTAAATACAATGAAAATATCATTAGCATAAATTACTTTTTACCAAATTATAAAAATATAAAAGGTATACAATATCAATATAAATTAGAGGGGATAGATAAGTATTGGCACCTTACTAACAATAATGAAATAATCTATAATAATTTGTCCCCAGGTAAATATGAAATTAAAATAAAAGCAAGAAATAACACTGGTGTTATTAGTGGAGAAAGTAGCGTGAAGTTTACTATAAAACCACCAATTTGGCTAAGCAAAGGTGCTTATCTTGTATATTTTTTATTAATAATTCTATTCATATATACACAAAAACATAAGATAAAAAGGCTAGATAAATTAGTAAGCGAAAGAACCAAAGAGCTAAGTGACGAGATGGAAAAAAGCAATGAATTACTAAATAAAGTTATACAGTTAGAAAGAAATAAAAATAACTATTTTGTAAATTTATCTCATGAGCTTAGAACTCCTTTAAATGTAATATTTTCAACAGAGCAGCTGATTACAACTTTAAATAAAAAGGAATCTGGAATATCAAGGGAAAAAATAAACTATTATATGGAGATAGTGAGGAGAAATTCTCAGCGTCTTTTAAAATTAATAAATAATATTATTGATACAAATAAAGTGGAGCATGGAAATTATCAAATAGATATAAAAGAGGAAAATATCGTTTATATAGTAGAAGAGGCAGCATTAAGTTTAAAGGATTATATAGAAAATAAAAATATAGAACTTGTTATAGAACCTGATATGGAAGAAAAAATTATTCAATGTGATAAATATGAAATCGAAAGATGTATAGTCAACTTGATGAGTAATGCAGCTAAGTTTACTCCTAAGGGAGGACGTATCGATGTTCTTATAAAAGATTTAGGAAATCAAGTTGAAATAATTATTAAGGATACGGGCATTGGTATAGATGAAAAATATCATAGTTCTATATTCGATAGATTTAATCAGATTATAGATGAGAAGTCTGAAGCTAAGGGTGGTAGTGGGCTTGGTTTAACTATTACAAAACATATTATAGACTTGCACAATGGTGAAATATCTGTCTCTAGTGAAGTGAATAAAGGCAGCACTTTTAAGATTGTTTTAAAAGAAAAAATAAATTAAGAAATAAGGGTTATGTTACCATATATAATAATCGAGGATTGTTACAAGACTATATAAAGTAGGACTTTTTCGGAGTATAAAAAGTACATCAAATGATGTACTTTTTATTTTTTAATAAAAAAATTAGTGAAAAGGCACATAAAAAATAAAACCTTTTATAAATTTAAATCGTTATATAAATGAAAGTAGGGAGATATGTTGGCGCAAACTGATGAAAATCTAAAAGATACTAAAAGGAAATGAAAGTGCAATGGAAATGTTGGGAAAAAGGCATTATGACCTTGTATATAGTTATGTATATAGAACTACAAATGACTATGATATAGCCTACGACATAACACAAGATGTATTTATAAAGATGATGCAAAACATAGATAAATACAATTTAGAAGAGGGAAAATTTAAAAAATGGCTATTAAAAATAGCAGTAAATACAACAAAAGATAATTTTAAAAGTAAAACGTATAAGCAAAGAATTGAGAATTATAATATAGAAAATCATGAAATAGAAGATAAATCAAATGTTATTTATATAATCTCTAAAAAAGAGGAATCTATAAAAATAAAAGAAGCTGTTGAAAAGTTAACAAATCTTCAAAGGGAAGCAATATTTTTAAAGTACTATAACGATTTGAAAATAAAATAGTAAGTGGATTAATATTTATTATAATACACAGCATATATCTAATAAGTGCTTTAAGGTATGATTTTATAGGCTGGGACAAGCCTCTGGATTTATTTAAATATTATAGATATACACCTTTTGATATGAGAATAATTGATTTCTATATGGTAGAATTGGGGATTAGTTTTATTGGTTCAAGATTATTTGCTTTAGTAACTATGCTGATATCTCTATTAGTAAAAAATAATATGATATCAATTTTATTAAGTTTAGGAATGTATCATATTCCAAAGTTTATTGGTGATCTTATCCCAATAGAGACTTTATCTAAAGTTTTTAAGGAAATAAACATAGCAGAAGCTATTAAAGTGGAAAATATGTTTGTATTCCCTAGTACTTACGATATTTTCGGAAACCCAACATTATATTCAACTGTATTAATAAGTTTAGTTCTTATATCTATACCGATTGTAATTTGTTTAATAAAATATTTTGGAAAAAGACAAGCTATATAGTTATTAATAAATAGATATATTAAAATAAAATTTATAAAGAAGAGTTATGGTGATTAGGAATCAAAAGAATTTTGGACTAAAAAGATGAACTTCGTTGTTAAATTAGAGCAACCAATGGGACCTAATATGAAATGGCTAGAAGTTGGACCTAGTAATGAAGAGTTTACTTCTTTTGTAATATATGAAAAGAATTTAATGCTAGCTCAAAATCCCAATGCAAATGTATCTCACCCAAATATAATATTAAGTACTAATGATATAGAAAGTACTTATAGTGAAATGAAATCAAATAGTGTTGATGTGGCAGAATTAATGATAATGCCATATGGTAAAATGTTTGAATTTAAAGATCAAGATAATAATAGATATTTAGTTAGAGAAGATAAATAATATAAATCGTATGTAAATAAAAATACATATATGAAAAATAACCATTAAGTTATGATACTTAGTGGTTATTTTTTTATGGAATTGCTAAATTTTAAGGTTTGCTAATTCCTTTTATTATTAAATTTATTAAATAATAAATTTAAATATGAAAAGACTTAAGAGGTTTTGTAAGAATAACATTGTAATATAATAATCACACTAATTATGTAAAAATTATTAACAGTTGATTGCTTGTTCAACTATTATGAAGATAACAATTGAATAATTACTCAGCTAATAAGGAGGAAAATATGGAAAAAAACAACATATGCGATTGCATTGCAATAGATAAAGAAAAAGTAGAAAAAGTTAAGGAAAATGCACTACCAAATGAAGATATAGCAAAGCTATCT
The DNA here is from genome assembly GCF_000808015.1 of Terrisporobacter othiniensis. GTDB lineage: Bacteria > Bacillota > Clostridia > Peptostreptococcales > Peptostreptococcaceae > Terrisporobacter > Terrisporobacter muris. The sequence continues at coordinate 56,494 of NZ_JWHR01000079.1, forward strand.
AATTTGTTTAAGGTGCTAGGTGATAATACTCGTATGAGAATAATAACTGCTTTATCACAGGAAGAATTATGTGTTTGTGATTTAGCTGTAGTTCTTAATATGACTAAGTCAGCAGTAAGTCATCAATTAAAAAAATTAAAAGCTGAAAGACAAGTTAAAAGTAGAAAAGAGGGAAAAAATGTTTATTACTCGTTGGACGATGAACACATTGTAGATATTTTAAGCAGAGCATTAGAACATATAAAATATAAATAAGGAGATGAGAATAAAATGGCACACAATCATAGTCATTCACATAATTATAATCATTGTGAAGGAGTAAGTAATGTAATATTGGTATTTTTACTGAACTTTGGATTTTCAATATTAGAATTAGTTGGTGGTCTTATTACAGGTAGTAAAGCAATATTATCTGATGCAGTACATGATTTTGGTGACAGTATAGCATTGGCATTATCCTTTGTATTTGAAAAAGTAGGCAAAAGAGGTGCAAATGAAAAGTATACTTATGGATATAAGAGAATTTCACTTATAGGAGCTTTTATTAATATCATAGTGCTTTCAGTATGTACAATATTTGTATTTAGTGAAGCATTGCAATCCTTGGTAAATTCAATGCCTGTAAAAGCAGAAGGCATGCTACTTTTATCATTTATAGGTATTGCTATAAATGGAGCATCAGTATTTAGAATGAAAGGTTCTAAAAAAATTTTAGATAAGACAGTTATAATGCATTTGATGGAGGATTTACTAGGATGGATAGCTGTGCTAGTTGTTAGTATAGTTATATATTTTACAAATTGGTATATTCTAGATCCTATTCTTTCTCTTGGAATATGTATTATTATAGGAAGAAATATATATTTTAATTTAAAAACAGCTATTTTGATTATAATGCAAAGGGTGCCTGACGAAGATCTTTATGAAGAAATAAAAGAACATCTAATGGAAATAAATGAAATAGAAAAGGTTGAAAAATTAAATATGTGGACTATGGATGGGGAAATTCATGTATTGACAGCATCCATAAAAACGTTAGAAAATGCTAATAAAAATGAGGTATTAAACAAAGTTAAAGAAATGCTTAATGATGAGGGGATAAATGAATCAACTATTGAAGTATTGTAATTAAATAAATACAAATAAAAAGTATGGAGCGTAAAAGCTCCATACTTTTTTCATATTACATAAATTCTTTATTAACAATCTCCACCATTTTACTTAAAGCTTCATCAACAATCAGTTCACCCTTTGCAGCACTACTTGTTCTACCAATAGATAAAAGTCCAGACTTAGGAACTAAATCTTTTGGAATAGGATAAACTTGATAAGTAGGAACTTCTTCAATTTTTTCGTCAATTAATTTATCCATATGAACAAGCTCAGGTTTAAATTTTAATATTAAAGAAGTTTCAGTAATAGCAGCATGTTCCAATGCCCATCCAGGGAATTCGATTTCATCGAATATCTTATCAATAGTATTTTGAGTGATCAGATCCCACCAGCTCATCATTATGATTTTGGTATTGGCAGGCATGTTTTTGCTTACTAGATCTATTGCTTCCAATAAGAAAGCTTGATTTTCAAAATGAGAATTAACTAGTGCTATTTTACGAACGCCATCTCTGATAAGTTCTTCAATAATATCTTTCACTAAATTTATTAAAGTTGTTCCATTTAAATCTATTGTTCCAGGAAATAAAGGTCCGCCACCAGAAGCAGGTTGTGATTTGTATCCATAGTTTATAGATGGCATAACAATACCATTAACTTTATCACCTAAAAGATTTGCAAAGCCTTCTGATATTATAGTGTCTGTAAATAATGGTAGGTGAGGGCCGTGTTGTTCAACAGAACCTACTGGAAGTATTACAACATCCTTATCTTTTCTTTCATTAAATTCATACCAAGTCATATTTGCCATTAAAGTCATGTGCATCCTCCTAAATATATTTAAGTTTATTATTTTTATAATCTACATAATGTAAATAATCTCTTATCATAAGTGCATTAAGCAATTCGTTTTTGAATCTTGCATCTTCAAGATTATTTTTTAATACTTCTTTTATTTTATTTAATCTATATACCAATGTATTTCTATGAATAAATAATTCATCGGAAGTTTTTAACAAATTACAGTCATTAGCTAAATAGTATTTTAGGGTTTTCAATAAGTTTAAATTACTGACTTCACTAATATCTATTAAAGGTTTTAAAATTTCCTCACTATAATCTCTCAGCTTATTTATAGAATTTACCTCAAATAAAATCTTGTAGAATCCTAGAGTTGAATAGTCAATACAATTATCATTCCAGTTATTATATTTATAAAGCTCATAGGCTTTAATAGCATCATTATAGCTATTTTTAATAGAAAGTAAATTTTTATATCTATCACCAAATATTAAAAATAGTTTATTATCTTTATTTAATTTTTCATGAATATGCTTTAAATTAAACTTAATTTCTGAGTATAAATTCTCTGAATCCACACCAACTATAAGTATAATTTCATTATTTAAAACATCAAGCATTAAGGTATTGCAACTTGATTCAATCTTATTTTTAATTTTAGCTATAAGATAATCATTGTTAGCAAGATTCATATGAGTACTTTTGAAAACACAAGAAAAATAAATATTACTACTTTTGATATTATAGATTCTTATAAGTTGGTGAATTTTATTCATATTTAAATCTTTAGTAAAGATAAGCTCTTTTAAAAGTTCTTTTTCTGTATTAGATTTAAAATTCTCTTCCATTATATAATTTGAAATTGACTTGCTAACATCTATAATTTTTAGATTCCAAGGCATTTTAAATAAGGGTAAGTCTATTTCGTCACATAAATCGATTATATGAGGTGGAATATCTTTTATAAATTCACTATTTGTTAAAATTACTAGTCCAGAGATTGATTTTTCTCTACATTTATAGATTAAATTGACTAATTTATTATGGTCTAAATCCATACCCATTCCAGTTAGGAAGAGCAACTCTCCACCGTTTATCCATTTATAAAAATCTATAGATTGACAGATATATGGCCAAGTTATAGTTTTATATAAGCCATTTTCACCAGCTAGTAGTTTTATATTTTTAAATATTTCTAAGTTTAATAAATCCTGACAGCTAATCATAAGGTTTATGATTCCTTTCTAGTTATAATATATTATTATAACAAAAACTACTTATAAAATAGAGGTTATGTATACTCATGCTATCATACTAGTGAGTTTTTAGTCATTGTACTTTAGGTACAATTTATTTAATATTTTATGTGATTTTGTTACAAGGGACGATAAGTATAAAATTTTGTAATAAATTAACCTAATTATAATTTTTAGGAAAGATTATCTTAAGATTGGTATTTTATAATATAGACATAAGAATAGAGTGAGACAATGAAAATATTAGTAGTAGATGATGAAATCGAAATAGTAGAAACTATAGATTTATATTTAAGAAAAAGTTATACAGTTATAAAAGCATATGATGATGAAAGTGATTTTTATATCTCTGAATTATTAGTATATGATAGATAAACTAGATAAAAGTGAAAAGAGGTTATATAGAATTTGTTATTGGAGATAAGTCTAGAAGTAGTATCGGTGGAAGTGGTTTAGGTTTGGAGATTACTAAGAGGATAGCTGAATTACATGGTGGTAGTATAAACGTACAAAGTGAATTAGGAAAAGAAAGTAAGTTTATCATTACTATAAATACTATAAATAAAAAATAGGTATTACTAATACAATTAAATAATAATATGAAAAAAGGAGTGTATAAAATACACTCCTTTTTTAAATAAGCAATTATATATATATTAAGCAACATCAGAAGATGTACTAGCTTGTAATTTAGAGATTCTTTCTTTGTTTAATTTAGTCATACCTATAGAAGCTGTTATTAAAGAAACATAACATACAACTATAAATGCGAATACAAATATCCAAGCAACACTGTATCCCATATTATCAACTAATAATCCGAATATTGATGAACCGGCAGCAAATCCTACTGCGAAGAATATTTGAACTACACCAAGTATAGCACCAAATTCTTTTTTACCGAAGAATGAACCTGTAAGTAAAGATGGTCCCATCATGTAAGCGAATACTGATAAACCTTTTAAAGCAGCAAATACAGGAGCTAACATAGGTATTGAACCTGCATTCATTAATGCTAAACATGAAGTACCAGCAAGTCCAAATGCAACCATAAGACCTTTAGTGATACCTAATTTATCAAATATTACACCACCGAATAAGTTTCCTCCAAGAGAGAATAAAGCAAATGTAGAACCTACCATACCAACTATCATAGGGTCAACTTTTAGGAAGTTCTTTAAGTAAGCAGGGTATTGTACTGCTAAAACAGAAACATACATACCTAAGAAGAATAATCCTAATGCTAATATCCAGAAGTATTTTAAGCTTTTAACTTCTTTTAAAGAATATCCCCAGTCAACTGAAACGTCACTGTTGTTTTCTTCTTTATCATTTCCTTTTTTCTTACCTTTAACTATTTCGCCATCGTTCTTTGGCATTCTTAAGAATAGGATACTTATAGGTATACCTACTGCTAATGATAAAGCACCAAACATAAGGTATGATTTAGATATACCGAAGTTTGCTAATGAGAAAGCAGTCATACTTTGAAGGAATATATTACCTATAGATCCCCCAGCGAAAGCAAGACCCATTGCTTTACCTTTAGATAATTCATCAAACCATCCATTTATTAATAATGGAACCCCAATTGATGATATTGCAGCTGTACCAACTTGAACTATACCAGCAACTAGGTAGAATTGCCATAATTCTTTACACATAGAGAATGCTAAGAATCCTCCACCAGAAAGTATAGAACCTGCTAAATACATCGTTTTCACACTAACTTTGTTGTACATAGATCCTACAAATGGAGATGCTATTGCAGATACTACTGTACCTAATGTGAATATTAATGAAAATCCGGCTTGTGAGAATCCGTATCCTGATTGAGGATCTAAGATGTAAGCCATGAATAATGGTTGAATGTTAGATGCAACACCAAATGGTATAGCTTGTATAAGCATACATGCAATAACTATTAGCCAACCAGTTGCTAATTTCTTGCTTTTACTTTGATTTAAAGTACTCATAACGAATGATTTCTCCTTTTAAATAGTTTATTATTTACATTTGTAAATATATACTTCTAAAAAATGTAGATAATTGTCAAAATATAAGATAATATGACGTTTATCCTGAAAACTAGGATATCATAAATGATATATAAAGAACAACGGAAGCATTGTGAGCAAATTTGAAAAAAAAATCAAATAAAATTCAAGGATCAATATTGCATAATTAACCTTTTATGTATTGTTGTGGTATATAATATAAACCAGCTAATTTTAATATAAGGATTGAATCATGAAAATAATTAAATAATATTAGCACAAAATAAAAATGAATGGATGTACAAAAGGAAGGTGGATAATTTGGAAAATATTGAGTTTGGTCAATTGTTAGAGAAGTTACTTTATCTATCCAATCAAAAGAAAATTACACTAGCAAAAGAATTAGGTTATGATATATCTTATATAAGTAAATGGATAAACGGAAGAAACTTGCCTACACAGAAGAGTATATCAAGCATATGTAAAGCTACATCACAATTTATAGTTAGCTCTCTTAATCCTATATCAAATCAAGGACTTAAGAGATATTTTGAAATAGAAGTAGAAGATGACACTGAGTTAGCGAAGTATATTGAACGAAGTTTAAAAAAATCTTATTTAATTACAGCACAAAAAAGTGATTCTAATATATATAAAGGTACTCATTCGGAAGAAAATTATAATAGTATACTTCATATAAATCCGAGACTAAGAAAGCAATACTTGTCAAATGACACAGATTTATATATAAATGAATCCAACAAGTTGGATATAATTTTATCTACAAATTTATATAAATTGAAAAGTAATGATAAAGTATATATAGCAGGGATGAAATCTTCATTAGCTGAAATACAAAAGGATAAAGAGATAAGAGTTAGATTTTTAACTGGATTTGAAGGAAGTGAAAATAACACCATATTGAATACTTTCATTTTAATATATATGATAATAACTTATACTGATTTAAATTTTGAAGTATATAATTGCAATATTGACAATAGTGATATTTTATCAGTTATAAAGGATAGAATATTTCATAGCGCTATATTTGCAAATAATGAGCGTTGCTTATTTACAAATATGTCAAAAGAGAGAACTATAATAGATGAAGTTTATTATAGCTTTGAAGAAATAATAAAAGATCAAGGAAAATTACTTGTAGAAAAGAAGCCATCAATAGATGTTCTAAAGGATAAAGTTTATATGCAATACATTATGGGGCAAGACTTGAAGTGGATATTAGGGTCAATGAATGAGTTTTTTATGCCATCAGATTTATTTATGGAATTGGCAGAAAGTGTGTTTGGACAAGATAAAGAAGTAATACAGGAGTTACGACAAATAAATATATTTTTACAAAGTATCATATACAAATCTAATATAAAGGTTTTAATATATGAAACTGAATTAATGAAATATATATCAAATGGAGAAGCGATATTTTTTAATAGACCTATTAAATTGACTTTGGCTCAAGTAGAAAAACATATAAAAAATATGGAAAAAATAATAAAAAATAATGAAAGTATAGAAATAAAACTTATTGAAAATAACATTTTGGATGACTTTAATTCTGATTTAAAGCCCTCAATATACTTATCTAAAAATTTAAAGATAATAAAGATGAATCCAGATAAATTTAATAACTATGCAATTGTTAAAGATTTTGAATTTAATAAAATATGTGATGAATTATTTGATAAGTCTTGGAATGGAAATTCAGGCAAATTTGTAGATGAAAAAGATGAAATTTTAGATAGAATATCAAAGGCACTAATTTACACTAGAATAATAAATGATGAAGAAAATTAAATTTTTGATTAAATTATATTAAAAAGTACACTAGAATTTTATTTCTCCTTTTGGAAATAATAAAAGAAACATTTCATAAGGAGGTATGAATATGCAAGATGGAAGTTTAAATTGTAATGCAACAAACTGTTTACATAATTTCAACTTTGAATGTAAAGCAGGAGCTATAAATGTAGGTGGACGTAGCGCTGTAGAAACATCAGGAACTACTTGCACAACTTTTATAGACAAAGCAAAGAGTAGTTTTGTAAATAGTATAGATGCTCTAGATACAGAGGTAAGTAATATTAAATGTGAAGCTTACAATTGTATACATAATGAAAATAAAGGTTGTCATGCAGAAAATGTTCAGATAGATGTTCAAAATGCATGTTGTAACACATTTAAATGTGAATAATAAATGCAAAAGTATTATCAATAGGAGCATTGATAATACTTTTTTATATTGTATGAACTTATTTGTTTCAGAAAATATACAACAAAATAGAGGATTTAATAAAAAGAAGCTAAGAGTTTATAATCTTGGCTTCTTTTTTGTTGTTTATCTAAAAATATAAAATCTTACATTGATTTAATATATATCTAACATTTCATCGTTAATATTAAGTTGTAAATAAAAAATATTTCGACGGAAGAAGGAAATAAAATGAAAAATAATATAATTAAAAATCCCTTGATAGCTGCTGCAAGATCTAATAATTTAAGCAAAGCTGTAGAATCAAATGTTTCAGCAGTAATATTAATGGAAGTCAAATTAAATTATTTATTACAAGATGAATTTAAAAAGAACAAAGATAAAAAGCCTATATTTATACATTTAGACTTGTTAAAAGGTTTGTCAAATGATGTTGAATCTATGAAATTTATTAAAGAATACATAAACCCAAGTGGGATTGTATCTACTAAAAGTACTGTTTTAAATGCTGCTAAAAAAAGAGGACTAATGACAATACAAAGGGTATTTTTAATTGATAATAAATCCTTAAAAAATTCTATAGCAAGTATTATAGAAAATGATCCAGATATGGTAGAAGTAATGCCAGCATTATGTGGTGAAATAGTTGACAGATTAAAAAAGGAAATAAATAGACCAATTATTCTTGGTGGATTAATAGATAAAGAAGAGCAGATAATAGAAGGCTTAAAGCAAGGAGCTGATGCTATATCTTTTAGCAAAGAAGAATTATGGAACATAAAGATAGATGATGAAATAAATATTAGTTAGATACTAGATTTTAAATAGATAAATACTTACGCAATGTCAATAACCATGATTCTTGGTGGAGACTGGAGAAAACCAATAATTGTGAAATAAATGGTATAGGAGGTTAATTTTCTAAATTTTAAAATTAAAGGAGCTTTGCATGAGTACAAAAATGATAGTGTCTGATTTAGACGGGACTTTATTCAATAGTGATTGTGAGGGATATGGTGTTTCAAAAGAATTGATATCTTACATAAAAAAATTTAAGGAAAAAGGAAATATGTTTACTATAGCTACAGGAAGACCTATAGAAACGAGTATAGAAGTAGCTAAAGAAGTAGGTATTAATGCACCTTATATAACTTACAATGGAGCTAAGATAGTAGATATAAATGGCGAAAAAATTTATTCTGAACGATTTTTGATAAAAGAAATATTGTTTTTTTTAAGAGAAGTTGAGAAATTTGGAGCGTCTATAATACTTTATGTTAATGGTAAGATTCTTTGTTTCAAATATACACAGAGAATATCAGTATATGAGAAGAAAGAGATTACGAAATGTGAAGAAATAGATGAAGCTTTGTTTGATACGGATATAAGAGTAAACAAAGTATTAGTAATTGGAGATGTAGAAAAATACGAAGAAATGTGGAATGACTTAGATATTTCTATAAAAGATAAATTTAGATATGTTATCTCAGAAGATGATTATTTTGAAATAGTTCAAAGTAATATCTCAAAAGGAAGTGCATTAAAGGTATTAAAAAATCATCTAAATATAGAAAATCTAGAAATAATAGCTGTTGGAAATCATATGAATGATAAAGAATTACTTGAAGTAGCTGATGTCGGATTTGCTGTAAACAATGCAGTAGATGGATTAAAAGACATAGCCGACTATACAACAAAGGAAGAGTATGAGAATGGCGTTATAGAAATTATAAAAAAATTTATGTAATGATTAGGAGAGAGAAAAATGCATAAAAAATTAGTTAAAATATTTTCTTTAATTAGTGCAGTATCTTTACTTGCTGTTGGATGTAGTAATGGGCTAAGTAGTGCTCAATCATCTGATAAAAAGGTAAAAATAGAGTACTGGCATGTTAATGCTGAAACTCAAGGTGGAAAAAGTGTAGATAAATTAGTTGAAGAGTTCAATAGTCAAAGTGATACCGTGGAAGTAGTTGCTAAATATAACCCTGACATGTACAAAGGATTATTACAAAATTTCCAAGCTGAAGCAGCTACAGGGTCTACTCCAGCCTTAGTACAAGTTGGATGGTCATTCTTAGATTACTTTTCAAATAACTTTGATTATGTAGAGCCTCAAGATATAATAGATAAACACTTTCCAGAAGATAAAACATTCTTAGAGGATAACTTCTTACCAAATATATTAGATCTTGCTAAAAATAGTGAAGGGAGTCAAGTTGGTATACCTTATTCTTTGAGTACGCCTGTATTATACATAAATAAAGATATGTTGAAAGAGTGTGGATTAGATGAGAATGGTCCAAAAACTTGGGAACAAGTACAAGAATTTGCTAAAACAATAAAAGAGAAAACTGATAAATATGGTGTTTATATACAAGAACCAGCTGATAACTGGGCAACTCAAGCTTTATTAGAAAGTAATGGAGCTAGAATGATAACTGATGGCAAAGCAACTTTTGCGTCAAATAAAGGAATAGAGGCTTATGAGGCCTATGCTAACATGGTAAAAAATGAAGAAGCATTACATATATCATGGGATGAGGGTGTTCAATCATTTATAAATGGTGAAGTAGGTATGTTATATACTACAATTGCAAGAAGAGCGAGTATACAAGAAGGTGCTGAGTTTGATGTTTCAGCAGTTAATTCGCCAGCTTGGGAAGGTGAAGATGTAAGATTACCAGCAGGTGGATGCTTTTTAGCGATTACAGCTCAAGATGAAGAAGAGCAAAAAGCTGCATGGGAATTCCAAAAGTACTTATATAGTGTAGAATCTATGGCAGAGTGGACTATAGGAACGGGATATGTACCTCCAAGAAAAGATGTTGCAGAAGCTGAAAACGGACTAAAATCTTTCTTAGAAGAAAATGAAATGATGGAAGCTGCTACAAGCCAAATGGAAGACGTAGTATCCTGGACTTCTTTCCCGGGAGATGCAGGCCTTGAAGCAGAACAAATATTATTAGATACAAGAGATCAAATTTTAGGTGGAAGAGTTTCAACTAAAGATGGTTTAACAGAAGCACAAAATAAAATAAACAAATTATTAGAAAAACAATAAAGATTATTTCTATAAAAGGTAGAAAAATAGTTTCTACCTTTTATTATAAAGATTTAAATAAGGAGACATTAAATGAGTAAAATTAAAGAAAAATTAACTCCACACTTACTTATCCTACCATCAATTCTAGCTTTTGCATTATTCATGTTTTGGCCATTAATTAGAACTGTATACTTAAGTTTCTTTTCGTGGAATATGGTTAAACCGACAAAAACTTTTGTAGGATTAAGCAATTATATCGAAATATTTAATGACCCATTAACTTATAAAATTATGGGAAATACATTTTTATATATAATAATATTACTTTTGGTTAACTTTGTAGCACCATACATATTATCTTTTATACTTTCTGTTGTAATAACAAAGGCAAAAGGGTTTTATAAAAGCGTTATATTCTTACCAAGTGTAATTTCTTTGGTTGTTGGCTCTATTTTATATTTGTGGATTCTTAATCCAATCTCAGGGCCAGCGGCGGCAATTGCAAAGTGGTTTGGAATAACATTACCCATATGGACTAAAACTGATGGACTAGTAGTTGTAATATTAAGTTTAATAACAAGCTGGAAAATCTTCGGTTACAATTTTATCGTTGTACTTGCTGGAGTATCGGGAGTATCTAGTGAGGTTATAGAGGCTGCAAAGCTAGATAATATTCCTATGCATAAGATATTTATAGATATAATAATACCCATGAGTAGTGCGACAGGAATATACGTATTAATTATGACAATAGTTCAGGGGTTGCAATACGTGTTTACACCTATAAAAGTTATTACTCAAGGTGGTCCAAACTATGCAAGTTCCAACGCTATTTACAATGTTTATCAAGAAGCTTTTGTATTATATAAAACAGGAACAGCATCAGCATTTGCCATAATAACAATGGCATTATTCGTAGTGTTATTAATATTAGAATTTAAATATGTAGAAAAAGGAGTATATTATGAAAACTAAGTTAAATTCAGAATTTAAATGGCACATACTTTTAGGTATATTTGTGATAATCTCTCTTTTTCCAATTATATTTGCCATATCAAGCTCATTTAAAAGTTTAGGTGAAGCCTACAATAATGTGTTAGGAATTATACCTAACGAACCAACATTAAATAACTATATAGAAGTGTTTAAAAGACTTCCTTTTGTAAATATAACAGGTAATACCTTTTTTATAGCAACAATGGTTACATTATTTAAAGTTACAACATCTGTTTTAGCAGCATATGCATTTGTATACTTTGATTTTAAATATAAAAATATACTGTACTTTATAATGATAAGTACGATATTTATACCTTTTACGGTAACTATGATACCAAATTATTTAACTATATCTCAATTAGGGTTGAGGGACAGTTTGTGGGGAGTTATTTTACCTCAGTTAAGTGATGCAACAGGAATATTTTTGCTTAGGCAATCCATGAGAACTATACCAAAATCACTTATCGAAGTTACGGAATTAGAAAATATAAATCATTTTAAGAGGATGAGAGATATAATTGTTCCAATGGTTAAACCTTCAATAATTTCAACAGGAATAATGTTCTTTATAAACTCTTGGAATGAGTATGTTTGGCCAGTATTAATATTAAAGACAAAGGAAAACTTTACATTGCCTTTAGCATTGCAATTATTCATAAGTGCAGAAGGTGGGACAGACTTTACTATCGCAATGGCAGTATCAGTCATAACAATGATAATACCTTTAATATTATATATAATATTCCAAAAACATATTATAGATACTTTTACATCATCGGGGATAAAAGGATAGGAGAAAATTATGAAAGAAATTGTATTTGAAAATATATGCAAAAGTTATGGGAAAACACATGTTGTTAAAAATTTAAATTTAACTATAAAAGAAGGAGAAAGATTAATCATACTAGGTCCATCTGGTTGTGGAAAATCTACTACTTTAAGAATGATAGCTGGTTTAGAAAAACCAACATCAGGAAACATATATATGGACGGAAAATGTGTAAATGAAGTAAAAAGTGGTGATAGAAATATAGCTATGGTATTCCAGAATTATGCGTTATTTCCGCATATGACAGTCAAAGAAAATATAATTTATGGACTTAAAGCTCATAAAATACCTGAAGATGATATTGATGAAAGATTAAACGCAGCAGTTAAAATGTTAAGGCTAGAAGGGTTAGAAGATCGTAAGCCTAAGGACTTATCTGGTGGTCAGCGTCAAAGAGTTGCTCTTGCAAGAGCTGTGGTAAAAAGAGGAGATTTCTTCTTACTAGATGAGCCCTTGTCAAATCTTGATGCTCAATTAAGAGGTCATGCTAGAAAAGAATTAGTAAAAATTCATGAAACCTACAATCAAACTTTTATATACGTAACTCATGATCAAGTGGAAGCAATGACTATAGGAGATAGAGTAGCATTAATGAACAAAGGTGACTTACAAATGCTTGATACACCACAAAATGTATATAATAAACCAAGAAATATATTCACTGCAAAGTTTATAGGTTCTCCGTCAATGAATATATTTGATGTTGATTATAAAAGTGGAGCGATTAATATAAATAACCAAGTAATAAATTTATCAAATGAATGGATTAAACTTATAGAGTCTAATGGAGCAAGTAAATTGTCTTTTGGAGTCAGACCAGAGCACGTGGAATTATCTATCGTAAAAATAGCGAATTCATTCAAAGGTATTGTTAAATATATTGAAGATTATGGAAATAAAATAGGGGTATATTTTGAAATTGAAGGCAATGAAGTAATTGCATTAGTTGATGAAGATACATTTAAAAAAGGTGATGAAATATACTTTAAGCCTAATTTTAGAAAAATTCACTTATTTAATAGAGAAACTACTATGTCTATTGGATATCCGGAGGAGAAATAAGTATGAATATTTATATAAGTACAAATATGTTTAAAGTGAATCAGCTAGAAGAAGTATTTAATATACTTGAACATATTCCACATGAAAATGTAGGAATAGAACTATTTGTAGAGTTTCATAATCCAGAATTTATGGAGGTTGTTAATAAGAATATGGAAAGATTGAATAAATATAAAATTTCAATGCATGGTCCATATTACAAAACAGAGCATTCTTCAGAAATAGGTTCTGATTCATATAATATATCAAAAAAATATTTTATAGACACACTAAAATTATCCCAAAAGTTAGATAGTTCTTACATAGTATATCATCACAATAATTGTAAAATACACGATAAAAAAGTAATGATTAAGAACTCTAAAATAAACTTAGAAGAATTAAATAAATTAGCAAAAGACTATAATGCTAAAATAGTGATAGAAAATGCAGGTGTAATATCTAGGCAGAATATATTATTTGATCAGGAAGAGTTTATTCAAATTTGTAAAGAGAGTAATCAGGATGTATTAATAGATATTGGGCATGCATTTGCAAATGGATGGAATTTAGAATATGTTATAAAAGAGTTGAAAAACAAAATAATATCTTATCATTTACATAATAATGACGGCAAAAAGGACAGTCATGATTCTATATTTTATGGAAGTTTTAATATAGACGAGTTTCTTGAAATTTACAATAAATACACGAATAAAGCAGATTTAGTATTAGAGTATAATAAAGATTACAGAAAAAAGGTGAATATACTAATTGAAGATATAGACTACATAAAATCAAGAATTAAATAATAAGTAAGAAGACATTGTTAATAATCAATGTCTTTTTTTACTTACTGAGACAGAATACTAGCTTAAAGCACTATATTTACTGTTGGAAAATTATCATAAAATTTATATAAGAATAGTGTTAAAATGTATAAATAATAAGATGATAATAAAAATACTTAATTAATGGAGGAAATTATGAATATTTTAGATATAGGAATAGATATTGTAGAAATTGGAAGAATAAAAAATGCTTTAGATAGTAATGGCAATTTTCTAAAAAAATTATTTACTGATAAAGAAATAGAATTATTTAGATCAAAAGGATATGCACCACAAACAATCGCTGGAAACTTTGTAGCCAAAGAAGCCATCAGTAAATCTTTGGGATTAGGGATAAGAGGTTATGACTTTAAAGATATAGAAATACTAAGAGATAAATTGGGAAAACCCATAGTAAAAACACATAATAATTTAGAAAAAATATGTGAAAGTTATAATGTTTTAGAAATAAAAGTATCAATATCTCATGGAAAAGATTATGCTATTGCCAATGCTATGACTATAATAAAAGATAATTAAAAATTATTTACAAGAAAAAAATTTACATAAAAGAGGTTGACTTATTGATTTGAATGTAATATAGTTTGAATATCAAAACAAAACTAGATTATAAATTTATTAATAATTTTAGGTTGTTTTGAATATTATATTTTGATAATCAAAATATTTTTAAATCAAATATAAAAAGAAGGAGAAATCTATGAAAGAGGTAATTATAGAAGGTTTAGGAAAATATACACCTTCCCACTTAGTTACTAATGATCAGTTGAGTGAAATCATTGATACTAGTGACGAATGGATTTATTCACGAACTGGCATAAAAAGTAGATATATTTCTAGAGGTGAAGATACATCTTATATGGCAGCAAAAGCTGGTGAAAAAGCTTTGGAAAATGCAAATGTAAGCCCATTAGATGTGGATTTGATAGTAGTAGCGACTTGTACTCCAGATATGTTTACTCCATCTACGGCATGCATAGTTCAAAGCATCATAGGTGCAGATAATGCCCTTGCCTTTGATATAAGTGCTGCATGTTCTGGATTTATATATGGATTAGATGTAGCAAAAGCCCTCATGAAATCAAATAATTACAAACATGCACTAGTTATAGGTGCTGAAAATCTTTCAAAATCACTTGATTGGGAAGATAGAGGTACATGTGTGTTGTTTGGTGATGGTGCAGGAGCTGCTATCCTGTCAAAAAGTGATGACCTGGGACTTATGAGCTCTTTTTGTAAATCAGAAGGAAGCAAATATAAATGTATAACCATTGAAGGAAATGACGTAGACAGCCCATTTGTGGAGAATAAAACAATTAGACATTCTAAATTAAAGATGGATGGCGGTGAAGTATTTAAGTTTGCTACATCTGTCATAGTAAGTTCAATTAACAAAATACTTAAAGAAAATAATTTAGATATAAATGATATTGATTATATAATCCCACATCAAGCGAATGTAAGAATTATTCAGTATGCTGCTAAAAAACTAAAAGTGGATATGGATAAATTTTATATGAATATGGAGGAGTATGGAAATACTTCTGGGGCATCAATACCAATTGCATTGAGCGATATGGATGAAAAAGGGTTACTAAAAAAAGATAGTAAAATTATATTAGTCGGATTTGGTGCAGGCCTTACATATGGAGCAACTTTAATAAATTGGGCTATTTAATTTGAAAATAAATAAGAATTAAGGAAATTTAAAATTAACAAGATTAACTAAGATTACAGAATTAATTAAGATAGCTGAAGTAGTAAAGAAAATTAAGATTACAAAAATAATAAAAATTAAAACTAAGAAAATTTATGGAGGATTTAAAAATGATATTTGAAAAATTACAAGGAATAATGGAAGAAAACTTATCAATAGAAAGAGATGAAATAAAATTAGATAGTACTTTTCAATCGTTAGGAATAGATTCATTAGATACATTCCAATTAATAATAGAGATAGAAGAAGAGTTTGGAATAGAAGTTGAATCACCAGAAAATATGAAAACTATAAAAGACGTAGTTGACTACATAGAAGAAAAGACAAAAGAAAAAGTACAATAATAAGATGTGGTTGCAGGAGGAAATATGAAAACTTCAAGGATAACAGAATTACTTAATATAGAATACCCAATAATTCAAGGAGGTATGGCTTGGATTTCTGATGCTAATTTAGCAGCGGCAGTTAGTGAGGCAGGAGGCTTAGGAATTATAAGTGGAGTAGGGAGCACAGACGATGTTAGAGCTGAAATCAAAAAAACTAAGTCACTTACTAAAAAGCCTTTTGGAATTAACATAATGCTTATGAGAGATAACATTGATGAAATTGCCAAACTAGTATGTGATGAGCAAATTGCTGTAGTAACTACTGGTGCAGGAAGCCCAGGTAAATATATTGAAGATTGGAAAAAACATAATGTGAAAGTAATACCTGTTGTCCCTTCTGTAGCAATTGCAAAGAGGATGGAAAAATTCGGTGCAGATGCAGTTATAGTAGAAGGGATGGAAGCAGGAGGTCATATTGGTCAATTGACAACTATGAGTTTAGTACCGCAAGTTGTGGACGCAGTGGATATCCCTGTAATAGCAGCAGGAGGAATAGGTGATGGAAGAGGTATGGCAGCATCGCTTATGCTTGGAGCTTGTGGAGTTCAAATGGGAACTAGATTTTTAGTATCTGATGAATGTAAGGTACATGAAAATTATAAAGATAGAGTTTTAAATGCAAAAGATATAGACACTGAAGTTACTGGAACAAGCACATCTCATCCAGTTAGAGTTTTGAGAAATAAACTTACTAGAGAATATATTAAGCTAGAAAAAACTAATGCTGATCCTACGGAGATAGAAGCTTTAGGAAAAGGAGCCTTAAGAAGAGCTGTAGTAGATGGAGATATTAATAACGGCAGTGTTATGGCAGGTCAGATAGCTGGTCTTGTTAGCAAGAAACAAAGCTGTGAAGAAATTATAAATGAATTAATGAGTGAATTAGATTTAGTACTTGGGAGGGTTTGCAATGAGTAATAAGATAGCATTTCTTTTTCCAGGTCAAGGATCACAATATATAAACATGGGAAAAGACTTATATGACAATATAGAGAGTTGCAAAGACATATTTGATAGAGGTGAAGAAATTCTAAATATGCCTATAAAGAATTTAATTTTCAATGGTTCTATTGAAGAATTAACAAGGACTAAAAATAGTCAGCCAGCAATAATGCTAACATCTTTAGCTTGTGTAAAAGCTTTAGAAGAAGAAGGAATTGAAGCTGGTTATGCGTTAGGATTATCTTTAGGAGAATATGGAGCCTTAGTATATGGAGGAATGCTTTCTTTTGAAGATGGGATGAAACTTATAAAGACGAGGGCACAAATTATGGATTCTGAGGTAAGCCCAGAGGAAGGTACTATGGCAGCTGTATTAAAGCTTGATAATGAAAAAGTTGAAGAGCTTATAAAAAGAGCTAGTGAGTTTGGTCTTGTGGAAGGTGCAAACTATAACTGTCCTGGGCAAGTTGTAATATCAGGAGATCATAAGGCGATAAAAGCAAGTATGAAAATAGCAAAAGAACTAAAAGGAATAGTAGTTCCTTTAAAAGTAAGTGGACCTTTCCATAGTTCAATTTATGAAAAAGCTAGTTATAAATTTTATGAAGAATTAAAAGAAGTAAATATAAATAAATTTGAAAAGACCGTTTACTCTAATGTAAAAGGAAGTTCTTATGAAGAAAGTGATGATGTGAAGGAGTTATTAAGACAACAAATAATGTCATCAGTACTTTTTGAAAAGAGTATAAGAGATTTGATTGACAAAGGTGTTAATACTTTTGTAGAAGTAGGTCCAGGTAAAACTTTAACTGGATTTGTAAAGAAAATAGATAAAGATGTAAAAATCTATAATGTGGAAGATTTAAAGTCTTTAGGAGAAACAGTTGAAAGTTTAAAGCTTGAAAAAATTAATGCTTAAGCTTTGAATAACGGGAGGAAAATTAATGTTACAAGGAAAATGTGCAGTAATTACAGGTGCTTCTAGAGGTATAGGTAGAGAAATTGCTTTAAAATATGCCAAGGAAGGTGCTAATATAGTGCTTAATTATAGAAATAGTGAAACAGAAGCTCTTCAGTTAAAAGAAGAATTAGATAAGTTAGGATCTGATACTTTGATTATCAAAGCGAATGTGAGTAATTTTGAAGAAGCTGAAAGATTAATAAAAGAAGCTAAAGAAGTTTTTGGAAGAGTAGATATATTAGTTAACAATGCTGGTATAACAAAAGATAATTTAATAATGAGAATGAAAGAAGAAGATTTTGATAGTGTTATAGAGGTTAATTTAAAAGGAGCATTTAACTGCTTAAAGGCAGTAACTCCAATAATGATAAGGCAAAAAGAAGGTAAAATAATAAATATGTCTTCTGTAGTAGGTGTTATAGGTAATGCAGGTCAGGTAAATTACTGCGCATCAAAAGCAGGCCTTATCGGTATGACAAAGTCTTTAGCACGTGAAATCGGAGGTAAAAACATTAATGTAAATGCCATTGCTCCAGGATTTATAGATACTGATATGACAAAAGTTCTTAATGAAGATCAAAAGAAAAATATAATGTCTCAAGTGCCTCTTAAAAGGTTAGGTCAGGCAGATGATATTGCTAATTTAGCATTGTTTTTAGCTAGTGAACAATCTAATTATATAACAGGTCAAGTCATCCATGTTGATGGCGGAATGGCAATGTAGGAGGTTTTTATGAGTAGAAGAGTAGTTATAACAGGTGTAGGTGCTATTACCCCTATAGGAAATAGTGCTGAAGAATTTTGGACTAATGCTAAAAATGGAAAATTAGGAATCGACTTTATTAAGTCAATTGAGGTTGAAAATCTAGATGTGAAAATAGCTGGAGAAGTTAAAGACTTAAAAATAGAAGATTATTTAGATAAAAAAGAATGTAGAAGACTTGATAAGTTTACACAATATGCACTTATAGCAAGCGAAGAAGCTATAAAACAATCAGGTCTTAATATGGATGAAATAGATAAAAATAGAGTTGGTGTAATGGTAGGTTCGGGTATAGGAGGTTTCCATACTCACGAAAATGAATTTGGAAATCTACACAAAAAAGGACCTAAAAGAATATCTCCAATGTATATACCTATGACTATTATTAATGCAGGAGCTGCTAATATTGCTATAAAGTACGGTGCAAGAGGAACTTGTACATCAGCAGTAACAGCTTGTGCCACAGGAACTAATAATATAGGAGATGCATTTAGACATATAAAACATGGATATGCAGATGTGATGATAAGTGGAGGATGTGAAGCGTCTATTACTCCAATAGCCATAGCTGGATTTAGTAATATGAAAGCTTTAAACTCTAAAAACACACCTGAAAAAGCGTCAACACCATTTGACAAAGATAGAAGTGGATTTGTTATGGGAGAAGGTGCAGGTATATTAGTTATGGAAAGTTTGGAGCATGCACTGAAAAGAGGCGCAAATATACTATGTGAAATAGTAGGCTATGGATCAACTTGTGATGCATACCATATAACTTCTCCAGATCCAGAAGGTGTAAGCGCATCAAAAGCAATGAAAGATGCAATTGACGAAGCAGGGATAAATACAAGTGAAGTTTCTTATATAAATGCACATGGTACATCAACGCCATACAATGATTTATTTGAAACAAGAGCAATAAAAAAGGTATTTGAAGAAGATGCGAAAAATATTCCTATTTCTTCAACTAAATCTATGACAGGTCATTTATTAGGTGCAGCTGGAGCAATAGAATCTATAGCCTGTATAAAATCTTTACAAGAAGGATTTATACACCCAACTATAGGTTATAGTGAAAGTGAAGAAGAACTTGATTTAGACTATGTGCCTAATGTGGGAAGAGAAAAAAAACTTAAATATGCTTTAAGTAATTCATTAGGATTTGGTGGTCACAATGCTTCGCTGTTGTTTAAAAAGTGGGACTAAATAGGAGGAAAATATGAGATTTGATGAAGTAAAAGAACTTATTGAACTTATTAATAACTCCGACTTATCTTATTTTGAAATGAAAGATGACAAAGAGTTTATAAAAATGGATAAATCAATTACAAGAAATTATGTGTCTAACAGTAATGAGTTATGTGACAATAATTTAAATAAATTAGCTATTACTGATTTAAGTAATGATGTGGATATAAAATCAGAAGTTAAAGAAAGTATTGTAGAAAATGAAATTTCACAAAATAATGATGATGCTGATATAGAGGTAATAGCTTCACCAATAGTTGGAACTTTTTATGAAGCTATATCACCAGAGGATGAACCTATTGTAAGTGTAGGTCAAAAAATAAGCAAAGGTGAAGTAGTTTGCATTGTAGAAGCAATGAAGCTTATGAATGAAATAAGTACAGAGTTTGATTGTGAAATAGTTAGTGTATTGAGTGAAAATGGAAAAATGGTTCAATATGGAGAACCGTTATTCAAGGTAAGGAGAGTATAAATGTTAACTGTTAAAGAAATAAAAGATATTTTACCTCATAGATATCCATTTTTAATGATAGATAGAGTAGAAGAAGTAGTAGAAGGAGAAAGTGCAAAAGGTTATAAAAATGTAACTATAAATGAAAATTTTTTCAATGGACATTTTCCGGATTACCCTGTAATGCCAGGAGTACTAATATTAGAAGCATTAGCTCAAATGGGAGCGATATGTATACTGTCGCAAGAAGAATTTAAAGGAAAAATAGGATTTTTAGTTGGAGCAGATAAAGTAAGATGGAAAAAGCAAGTAACACCTGGAGATAAACTAAATCTTGAAATAGAGATAGTTAGATTAAGAGGTAGCATAGGTGTTGGAAAAGGTAGAGCTACTGTAGATGGAAATTTAGTTTGTGAAGGCGAGATAATGTTTGCTATTGGGTAGGTGATATTATGTTAAAGAAAATTCTTATAGCTAACAGAGGTGAAATTGCGGTAAGAATAATTAGAGCTTGTAGAGAGCTTAATATAAGAACTGTGGCTATTTACTCTGAGCAAGATAAAGATGCTCTTCATACTCAAATGGCAGATGAGTCTGTTTGTGTTGGAGGTGCACTTAGCAAAGATAGTTATTTAAATATGGCAAATATTTTGAGTGCATGTGTTTTGACGGGGTGTGAAGGTATACATCCCGGTTTTGGATTTTTATCGGAAAATCCAAAGTTCGCAAAAATGTGCAGAGAGTGCAATATAAAATTTATTGGTCCAGATTATGAAACTATTGAGCTAATGGGAGACAAAGCAAGAGCTAGAGAAATCATGAAAAAAGCAAAAGTTCCTGTTGTACCAGGATATGAGGGAGAAATACTTTCTTATGATCATGCCCTGGATATAGCTAAAAATATAGGATTTCCACTGATGATAAAAGCCGCTGCCGGAGGTGGAGGCAAGGGAATAAGGATAGTAAGAGATATCAAAGAATTCAAACATAACTTTGAGGCTGCCAAATTAGAATCAAAAGCATGTTTTGGTGAGGATAAGGTTTATATTGAAAAATTTATAGAAAATCCAAGACATATAGAATTTCAAATACTGGCTGATGAATATGGCAAGATAATTCATTTAGGTGAGAGAGAATGTTCGCTGCAAAGAAATAACCAAAAAGTTTTAGAAGAAGCTCCATCTGTTTTTTTGAATGATAATTTAAGAGAAAAGATGGGAAAAGTTGCAGTTAAAGCAGCAGAGGCTGTTAGTTATAAAAACGCAGGAACCATAGAATTCTTAGTGGATGATAGCGGAGAATTCTATTTTATGGAAATGAATACAAGAATTCAAGTTGAACATCCTATTACAGAAATGGTAACTAATATAGATATAGTAAAAGAACAGCTAAAAATAGCTTCAGGCATGGAACTTGAAACTAATCAAGATGATGTTAAAATATCTGGTCATGCCATAGAGTGCAGAATAAATGCAGAAGACCCTAAAAATAACTTTAGACCATGTCCAGGAGTAATAACAGAATTATATACTCCATCAGGATTGGGAGTTAGAGTAGATAGTGCTATTTATTGTGGTTATGAAATTCCACCATATTATGACTCAATGATAGGTAAGCTAATTACATTTGGAGATGACAGAGAAAATGCCATAATTAAAATGAAAAGAGCTTTAGATGAATTTGCCATAGGTGGAGTTACAACAAATATAGATTTTCAATATGAAATACTTGAACATGAGGATTTTATAAATGGAAATTATAATACTTCTTTTATAGAGAATAAGTTGGTGAATAATAATGCTTAAAAATTTATTTAGAAAAAGAGAATATGTAACAGTAAGCTCTAGAAACCTAAATGAGAGCTCTAATCTTCCTAATATACCTGATGGAAAATGGATTAATTGTCCAAAATGTAAAAACATACTTTATAAGGAAGATTTAGATAGAAATTATAAGGTGTGTATAGGATGTGGACATCATTTTAGCATTTCAGCAAAGATGAGGATAGAGCAGATATTTGATGAAGATAGTTTTATAGAGTTATTTAAAGATGTGGAAACAAAGAATCCTTTGAATTTTGAAGGCTATGAAGATAAATTAGAATTAAATAAAGCAAAATCTGGATTGAAGGAAGCTGTCATAACTGGAACAGGAGAAATTAGTTCCATTAAGATAGCAACTGCGATTATGGATAGTAACTTTATGATGGGTAGTATGGGTTCTGCTGTTGGTGAAAAAATAACACGTATTATTGAATATGCAACAGAAAATAGACTACCTCTTATTATTTTCTCAGCGTCTGGAGGAGCCAGAATGCAAGAAGGTATATTATCTCTTATGCAAATGGCTAAAACTTCACTAGCAATATCAAGACATGATAAGGCAGGTTTATTATATATTAGTGTAATTACGCACCCCACAACAGGAGGAGTTACAGCAAGCTTCGCTATGGAAGGAGATATAATCATAAGTGAGCCAAATGCAGTTATTGGATTTGCAGGAAGAAGAGTAATAGAAAATACAATAAATGAGAAGCTACCAGCGGATTTCCAAAGTGCAGAATTTGCATTGGAAAAGGGATTTGTAGATTCTATTGTTAAAAGAAGAGATTTAAAAAACTACTTATATAAAGTTTTAAGATTACATGGGGTGAGTGAGAATGCAAAATAATGAAAATATAATATGGGATAAGGTTAATCTTGCTAGACACAAAGATAGACCGAATGCGAAATTTTATATAGAAAATATATTTGATGATTTTATTGAACTTCATGGTGATAGATCTTTTAGGGATGATAGAGCTATAATTGGCGGAATTGGTAGTATAAATAATGTGAATGTAACAGTTATTGGCATAAACAAAGGAAAAACTACAAAAGAGAATATAGACACGAACTTTGGGATGGTTCATCCTGAGGGGTATAAAAAAGCATTAAGATTAATGAAGCAAGCCGAAAAATTTAAAAGACCTGTTATTTGTTTTATAGATACTCCTGGTGCATTTTGTGGTATAGGAGCTGAAGAGAGAGGGCAAGGTTATGCTATTGCTCAAAACTTGCTAGAAATGAGTAGTTTAAAAACTCCTGTAATATCTATAATTATAGGGGAAGGTGGCAGCGGCGGTGCTTTAGCTCTTGCTTTAGGAGATAAAGTATATATGATGGAAAACTCTATTTATTCTATTTTATCGCCAGAAGGATTTGCATCAATACTTTGGAAAGATGTAAGTAAAGCTAAAAAAGCAGCTTTGGCAATGAAGATAACTTCACATGATTTGAAGAACTTTGGGATAATAGACGATATTATAATAGAACCAGAGAACGGAGCTCATACAAATCCACTTCAAGCAGCCGAAAATATAAAAGAATATATATTGAATGACTTAGATAATTTAATTCATATAGATTATGACGAACTATTAAATAATAGATATGATAAATTTAGAAAAATGGGTAATTTTTAATATGACTGAACTGTAGGAAAATAGAATTTTAAGAACAAAAATGATTAACTCTAATGGAACTAGATTATGAAAAATAAAATATTGAATACTATAAAAAACTGGCTAATTCCAATGGAGTTAGCCAGTTTCCTTAATTTATAGTTTATATCTCACAAGTTAATTCATTCATAACTTCTTTTACTGATTTTAATTCATTTATTTTGTATGCATCTGCACCACAGAATAATAAAGCATCATCAACATTTCCTTTTACTGCATTTATTAAAGCAGTTGAAATACAATAAGGTGTGTTCTTTGGGTTACAAGGAACTAAACAATTATAGCACTTAGTAATTTTAGGTCTTGAACATAATATTGTATCAATAAATTTATTTTTTATTGCTCTTCCTGGAAGCCCAACAGGACTTTTAACTATCTTAATATCTTCTTCTTTGGCATTAATATAAGTTTGTTTAAAATTATCATGGGCATCGCACTCATGAGTAGCGACAAATCTAGTACCTACTTGAACACCGCCAGCACCTAAATCTAAATATTTTTTTACATCAATTCCAGAAGATATTCCACCAGCTGCAATTACAGGTATTTTTTTATTGTATTTTTCTTCGTACTTCTTTGTTATGTCCAAAATCTTAATAAATTCATCATCATAATTGATAGATTTTATATCATCTAATTCATCATTACTAAAACCTAAGTGGCCACCAGCTTTTGGACCTTCTACAATTATTAAATCAGCTGTTGTATTGTCTTTTTTATCCCACATTTTTAGAATAACATGAGCTGCTTTAGATGATGAAACAATGGGAGCTATTTTAGTATTGCTGTTCTTTACTAATTTAGGTAATTGTAAAGGTAGTCCTGCTCCAGAAATTATTAAGTCACAGCCAGACTCTACTGCTGCTTTTACATGATCTTCATAATAATTCATGGCTACCATTAAATTAACACCAATTATACCATTATTTGATTTTTCCTTGGCTATTATAAGATGCTTTTTTAAAGCCCTTAAGTTTGCTTCCAAAGTATTATTTTCAAAATCATCTTCGTCATATCCAATGCTAACACCAGATATAATACCTATACCGCCGGCATTACTAACGGCAGAAGCTAGAGATGATCTAGATATTCCTATGCCCATACCACCTTGGATTACAGGCATTTTTGCGATTAAATTTCCTATTACTAATTCTTTCATAAATTTCCTCCTATAATGAGGAAATTCAAAATTAAAACTAACTAAGATTAATTAATATTATACTATAAAACATAGTATTTTCATACTATAATAATCTTATGAATACATAGAAATTTCAATGATTTAAGAATAGAAAATTTAATTTTGAAAGGAGGCGTAAAAGTAACTTTATGTTAAAAATAAGACCGCATCATATACTTTGCATGAGAGCGTACAGTGGTAATGGATATAGTGAAGAATTTAAAATGAAAATGGAGGGTATCATAAAGGAGATTCAGGCTTATAATGAATTCCTTCAAGTAGATAATTTAAAAGAGGAAATTAAAGAAGTAGAGCTAGTTTTTTATACAGATAGCATTTGTGAAAAATGTCCTAACAAATTAGGTGAAAATCTTTGCTCATCTCAAGAAAAAGTTAATTTACTTGATTTTAAAGTTATAAATCACTTTAATTTAAAAGAGGGTATATATAATTATAAGGACTTAGAAGATTTAGTATATGGGAGTATAAACGAATGCATATTTGATGATATATGTAAAGAATGTGAATGGTATGGGATAACTAATTGTAAGGATTATATAAAATTATAAGCGAGCAATGAGGGGAATTTGAATTCACATAAAAGGCAGTTAATGGATAAAAATTGTGGCTTGTTTTTGTGATTTTTTGAAGTGGGTTTTCTTTATAGCAAAATCTGTTAAGGTTTCTATACAAGAACAGTTATCTAAGCATGAACATGATACTTTTGAGATTTACATATATGCATTATGGAAATGTTTAATGAAGATTTGTTCTACTTTGAAAATTGAGCATATTGAAAAATTGCTAAATTATAAATATAAAGATGTATCTAAATAATTAGGAATTATATAGATACATCTTTTTTTGTTTTGTTTTTTACAAAAGGTATTTTATATAATGAAGAAATGTTAAAAGTGGGTTAAATATATTAGTGTATCACATAAAAAAAAAATTGTATATTAGTTATATCAACATATTTAGACATATAATTGTCGTAAATTGTTAAATTTTAATAATTATATAAAATATGTTGTATATTATGACTAATTATTATATACTTAAAAAGAAATAAATGCGAAAAAGACAATAAATATGATATACTATAATGTTAAAGTTATAAAATATATCTATATTTCGACTTTAAACATCAAAAAAGAAAAAATTTCATTAGAGGTGCAAAATGATACAAATTGAAAAACTAAGAAAAGTTTATGACAATGGTCACGAGGCTTTAAAAAGTATTAATCTAGAAATGAACGAGGGAGAGTTAGTATGTTTACTAGGTCCAAGTGGATGTGGTAAAACAACAATACTAAATCTTTTAGCAGGGTTATTAGATCCTACAAGTGGAGATATAAAATTTGATAATGAGTCTGTAATAGATAAACATCCTAAAGATAGAAACATAGGACTAGTATTCCAAAATTATGCTTTATATCCTCACATGACAGTATTAGAAAACGTTATGTTCCCACTAACAGTAGGAAAGAAGAAAATGCCTAAAGCTGAAGCTATGGAAATTGCTAAAAAATATATGAAAATTACTAGTATAGAAGAATTAGCAGATAAAAAACCAGGAAATATGTCTGGTGGACAGCAACAAAGGGTTGCAATAACTAGAGCTTTAGTTCAAAACCCTAAAATATTATTACTAGACGAACCTCTAAGTAACTTAGATGCAAGACTTAGATTAAAAATAAGAGAAGAAATAAGAAGGTTAGTTAAAGAGATAGGAATAACAACTATATTCGTAACTCATGACCAAGAAGAAGCTTTATCAATAAGTGATAGAATAGTTCTTATGAATGAAGGTATAGTTCAACAATTTGATATACCACAAAATTTATATTTAGAACCAGCAAACTTATTTGTTGCAAAATTCATGGGTAATCCAATCATAAACATATTTGAATTTGAAAAAGAAGGAAATATGTTAAAAGGAGAAAACTTCTCTATAGATTTAAATCTATTAAATAAAGACAGATTTAAAGCTGAATTAACAGAAGGTAAATACATAGTGGGTATAAGACCAGAATACTTCGTAACAAGTGAAAACCCTTTATTCAAAGCGGAAATAGAAACAGTTGAATTAATAGGAAAAGATTGTATAGTAAACTTCAATGTAAACGGAGTACATGCAAAATCTATCACTGATGTAAATCAAAATATCAGAGAAAATGATGAAGTAGGATTTGATATAGATTACAACGGAATTTATTTATTCCAAGAGAATGGAGTTAGAGTGTATTAATGAAAAAGTTAAAATATAGAGCGGAGAATTCACCACAAGCATGGTTATTTCTTTTACCAGCTTTAATAATAATAGGAATATTTAATGTTTTACCTTTAATTAAAACATTTATAATGTCTATGCAAAAAGGTACATTAAATAATTTAGAGTTTAATGGATTTAGAAACTTCTCAGTAGTATTACAAGATCCTAAATTCCACGATGCAATAGGAAATACGGCCTTATTCTCATTTGTAGTAGTGCCTATAGGCCTTATAATATCGATGTTTATAGCAATAACTATATTTGAAAAAATTAAACATAAAAGCTTATTTGAGACAATATTCTTTATACCATACTTAACAAGTGTAATAGCGATAGGTATAGTATTTAGATTTTTATTCAATGGAGAATATGGTTTTATAAACTACTTATTAGGTCTTATAAATGTAGGGCCAATAAACTTCTTAGATGATCCGAGTATGAGTATGACGACTCTAATTATATTTGGTATTTGGTCAGGTCTTGCTTTTAATATAATTATATTACTTTCAGGACTTAGAACTGTGGATGAAAATTATTATAAAGTAGCAGACATGTTTGGAGCTTCAAAGTTTGAACAATTTATAAAAATAACTCTACCACAAATGATACCAACAATAACATTTTTATTAATGGTAAACTTTATTAATGCCTTCAAAGTATATGCACAAGTATTCTCTATATTTAATGGGAAAGCAGGAATAGCAAACAGTGCAACTACAGGAGTATTTTATATCTTCAACAAATTCTATGTTGAATACCGCTATGGTCAAGGTATGGCTGCAGCAGTAATATTATTTGCATTAATATTATTATTTACCTTAATTCAAAACTATGTTTTAAAAAGAATATCTAAGTAGGTGAAAAAATGAAAAAGGTTAATTTATTTATATCAAAAACATTTATAGGCATAATGGCCTTAATAACACTGTTTCCTTTTATATATATGATATTATCAAGTTTAATGTCATTCCAAGAGGTAACAAGTATACCACCAACACTTATACCAAAAGAGTTTAAGTGGGAAAACTTTAAATTGGCAATGGAGCAGGCACCTTTTGTTAGATATTTCTTCAATACTATAATAGTTGCTGGATTATCAACAGTAGGAACATTAATAACTTCAGTATTAGCCAGCTTTGCGTTAGTTAAATTAGAGTTTAAATATAAAGACTTATTAGTAATGGGAATGGCAGCACTTCTAATGGTACCATATGAAGTTACTGTATTTACTAACTATCAAACAATAGCAAATATGGGATTATTAGATACTTATACAGCCTTAATACTTCCATCATTAGCAAGTATATTCTATATATTCTACTTAAAAAATTATCTTACATCTATACCTCTTTCATACTACAAAGCGGCAAAAGTTGATGGATGTGGAGATTTAGAATTTATAAGAAGAATATTAATACCTCTTGCTAAACCTTCATTATTTACAATGGGTATATTAAGTTTCATAAACGGATGGAACTCATTCTTATGGCCTATACTTGTGACAAATAGTAAAGAAATGAGATTATTAAGTAATGGACTTAGTGCTTTTGCTACAGAAAGTGGTACAAATGTACACTTACAAATGGCGGCTTCAACAATAGCTATAGTGCCTATATTAATTTTATACTTAATATTTAGAAAACAAATTATAAGAGGAGTTGTAAAGAGTGGCGTTAAAGGATAAAAAGACAAAAATAACATTCCACAATGGGATATTAACTATTGGGGGAACAATTATAGAAATAGCATATGAAGATAGTCATATATTCTTCGATTTTGGTAGTGAGTATAATCCATCAGATCCAAAACAACCAAAAGATTTACAAGATTTATTAGATATGAATCTTGTACCATACTTAGACAATATGTTTGATCCAAGTATACCTTTAAAAGGATATGAATCTAAAGAAGATAAATTTAAAAATACAGCAGTATTCTTATCACATGTTCATTTAGATCATTCAAAAATAGTTAACTATTTAAATCCTGCAGTACCTCTATATATGTTAGAAGGAACAAAATCTTTATTAAATACTTTAAACATAAATAATGATTTCTTATTCCCACTTCATAAAGCAGGAGAGTCTAATGTTAGAGACATAAATGGTGTCAAAGAAAATGAAATAATTAAAGTTGGAGATATAAAAGTAAAAGTAATGCCAGTTGACCATGATGCATATGGTGCAAGTGGATTATTAATAGAAACTCCAGATTTAGTTATATCTTATACAGGGGATATAAGACTTCATGGATATAGAAAAGATGCAACTTTAAACTTCTGTAAAGAAAGTGAAAATTGTGATGTCTTATTAATAGAAGGTGTTACAGTTTCTTTCCAAGAGTTAAATGAAGATGCACATGTGCCAGCAGATGATAATGAGATGGCATTAATAGAAAAGATAAATAACATTGTAAAAGAAAATCCTAATAAACAAATAACATTTAACTACTATATATCTAATATAGAAAGAATATTGAATATAATAAAAACTAATCCAAGAACTGTAGTATTAGATGCATATTATTCTTATGTATTAAAACATGCAACAGGATATCAATCACACTATTATCAATTAGATGATAAAGATTATGGACTAGACAAAGACTTCGAAGTAGAGTTTGAAACACTTCTACAAGATGAAAGTAGCTATTTCTGGCAATTAGATACACTTGCCATTGAACAATTTGATAGATTAAAAGAGGGTGGAATTTATGTTCATTCAAATGCAACACCACTTGGAGATTTTGACCCAGCATATGCACCATTTATAAAAAGATTCGAAGATAACAATATCGAATTTAAATTAGCGTCATGTACTGGACATGCTCATCCATTTGATTTGATTGAAATAATAGACTTAATTAAGCCTAAACTATTAGTTCCAATTCACTCGTATCATCCAGAAAGACTTTACAATAAGTCTGGCGATGTACTATTACCAGAAAAGAAACAAACTATATAATTTTGGAGGATTTAATAATGAAATTCAAGAAATTTGCATCATTAGCATTAGCAGCAGTCCTGACGACTGGACTAATGACTGGATGTGGCAACAGTAAAGATGCTTCATCTGAAGAGATTGTAACAGAAATTAAAGAGCCAGTTGAAATAACATTCTGGCATGCAATGAACGGAGATTTAGAAAAAACTCTACAAAAACTAACTGATAAGTTCATGGAAGAAAATAAAAACATAACAGTAACTTTACAAAATCAATCAAGTTACCCAGAGTTACAACAAAAAATAACTGCAACAACTGCAAGTCCAAAGGACTTACCAACATTAACTCAAGCATATCCTCACTGGATGATAAATGCAATGCAAGATGATTTACTTGTTGACTTAAAACCTTACATAGAAAATGAAACTATAGGTGATAAAAATTACGAAGATATATTAGAAGGATTCAGAACTGCTAGTGAAATAGATGGCAAAATATATGGAATGCCTTTCAATAAATCAACAGAAGTTATATGGTATAATAAAACATTATTTGAAGAATTAGGATTAAAAGTTCCGACTACTTTTGAAGAATTTGCAGAAGTATCAAAAACTATAACTGAGAAAAAAGGTATAGTTGGTGCTGGATTTGACTCATTAAACAACTTCTACACTACTTACTTAAAAAATAAAGGTGTAGATTTCAATAAAGATACAGATGTAACTGGTAAAGAATCAGTTGAAGCTGCTAACTACTACTTAGAGGGAATAAAAGAAGGTTACTTCAGAATAGCTGGTACAGATATGTACTTATCAGGACCATTTGCTAATGAAACACTTGGTATGTATGTAGGATCAAATGCTGGTGAATCATTTGTTAAGCAAGGTGTAGGTGATAAGTTTGAAGTAGGTGTTGCTGCTTATCCAGCTGAATCAGCTATGCAACAAGGAACTGATTTATATGTATTCAATAATGCTTCAGCTGAACAAAAAACAGCTGCATTTGAATACTTAAAGTTCTTATCTGCAACAGAAAACCAAATAACTTGGGGAATTGAAACTGGATATATACCAGCTACTAAGAGTGCTATAGAATCAGATGAATACAAAAACTCAGGAAGTTTAGTAGCATCTGTATTAAAAGAAGCAACATCTAAAAACTTATTCATAAACGAAGTTGCTGCAGGTGTTGATAGTGCTTACAATGAATCAAAAGTTGTAATGGAAGATATATTATCAGATGTTAAATCAGATGTTAAATCTAAATTAGAAGCATATAAAAATACTTTAACAGGAATATACGAATAAGTATTTTTAAGTTAGATGTAATTTTACAAGGGGATGTCTTAAATTTTAAGACATCTTCTTTATTTTATATAGTTGGAATTTATAATTTATTTAGTTTATATATAAATTGCAAATTCCAGCTACTTAAAGTATAGCGGAACAAGTTGTGGAGATATAATCAAAGCGAATTTTTTATAAAAAGGAGAAAAATATGAAACTAGTTATTTATCAAACAAGTGATTTACATGGATATGTATATCCTACAAACTATGTAAAAGAACAACCTTTAGGAATTTTAAAAATAGGAAGCTTTATAAAAAAGGATGAGTTAAATTATGATAAATCTTTAAAAATAGATTGTGGAGATTTAGTACAAGGTTCAGCAATGACACACTATTTATCAAAACATGATATGAAGACTAATCCAATTATTGAAGGGCTAGAAAATATAAACTATGATGCTTATGTATTAGGGAATCATGAGTTTAACTATGGTTTAGATTATCTTAATAAATCATATTCACCTATAAGTAATAAAGTAATAAATGCAAATATAGAAGGATTACAATTTGAAACAAAGCCTTATAAAATATTTGACTTAGATGGATTTAAAGTTGGATGCATAGGATTTACAACATCATTTATTCCTAACTGGGAGCAAGAATGTAATATAAAAGGATTAAAATTTAATAATCCTGTGGAAATGTACGCAAAATATGAAAAAGAGTTAAAAAATCAATGTGATTTTATAATAGTTTGTTATCATGGTGGATTTGAAAAAAGTTTAGAGGATAATACTACTCCAACAGAAGCTTTAACAAAGGAAAATCAAGGAAGTGAACTTTTAGAAAAGTTTGATTCAATAGATATGGTTTTAAGTGGACATCAGCATAGATCATTTATAACTAAAATAAATGGAGTGCTTTGTTCTCAACCATTAAATAATGGTCAAAACTTTACAAAGATAGTACTAGATACAGAAACTAAAGAAGTAGAATATGAACTAGTAGAAGTTAAAGATTTAGATGTGAAAATCGATGAAAACTTACAAAGTATATTTGAAAATGTGGAAAGTAAACTACAAGTTTATTTAGATCAAGAAATAGGCGAATTTGAAAAAGATATATTAGTGGAAGATTTATTTGAAGCAAGACTTAAAGGTCATCCATTTGTAAACTTCTTACATGAAGTTCATCTTGATGCTGGACAAGCTGATTTCTCTGCCCTATCTATGTTTGATAGTACAATAGGATTCAAAAAGGTTGTATCTATTAGAGATGTATTAGTAAATTATCCTTATCCAAATACTTTAAAAGTACTAAAAGTAAAAGGTGAAAAAATAAAAGAAGCAATGGAAAAAAGTGCAACTTACTTTGTTGTAGAAAATGATGAAGTAGGAGTAAATATTTCTTTCTTAGAGCCTAAAGTTCAACACTATAACTATGATACTTTTGGTGGAATGACTTATGAAGTAGATTTAAATAGAGAATTTGGTGATAGAATAGTTTCTATGAAAAAAGATAATGTGGACATTGATTTAGAAAAATACTATACAGTAGTAATGAATAATTATCGTGCTACAAATACGGCGATATATCCAAGCTATGAAGGTGCAGAAACTGTAGGAGAAATTAATTTAGACATAAGTGAAGTTATAATAAATTATATTCAAAATAAGAAAAAAGTTAATGTTATAGATGAAAGTAACTATAAAATTAAATATTAGAAACAAAATAAAAGAGCAACTACTTTAGCTATAGAGAGCTATCTAAAGTAGTTGCTCTTTTGATTTAATAGTAATTTTTATTTTTTATAATAAGTTTCACCACTTCAAGAAATAATATCTTTATGAGAGGTGAAAAACATGATACATATTAAAGAATTGAAAAAAGTTTATGATAATGGATATGAAGCATTAAAAAGTATAAATCTTGAAATAAATGAGGGTGAATTAGTTTGTTTATTGGGTCCTAGTGGATGTGGAAAAACTACAATACTAAATTTATTATCAGGATTATTAGATCCTACTAGTGGTGATATTAGATTTAATAATGAATCAGTTATAAATAAGCACCCTAAAGACCGTAATATAGGTTTGGTATTTCAAAATTATGCCTTATATCCTCACATGACAGTTTTGGAAAATGTCATGTTTCCCTTAACAGTGGGAAAGAAAAAAAAGTCAAAAGAAGAAGCCATGAAAATAGCTCAGGAATACATGAAAATAACTAGTATAGAAGAATTGGCCAATAAAAAGCCAGGAGAAATGTCTGGAGGTCAACAACAGCGTGTTGCCATTACAAGAGCCTTAGTTCAAAGTCCTAAGATTTTACTTCTTGATGAGCCTTTAAGTAACCTAGATGCTAGACTTAGACTAAAAATCAGAGAAGAAATTAGACGATTAGTAAAGGAAATAGGAATTACTACTATTTTTGTAACTCATGATCAAGAGGAGGCTTTATCTATAAGCGATAGAATCGTATTGATGAACCAAGGTGTAGTCCAACAATTTGATATACCTCAGAATCTATATTTAGAGCCAGCAAATTTATTTGTGGCAAAATTTATGGGGAATCCAATTATAAATATTTTTGAGATGAATAAAGAAGGGAATGTTTTAGTTGGAGAGGATTTTTCTATTGATACTAATTTACTTAAGAAAGATAGAATAAAACAAGAATTTACTGAAGAAAAATATGTAGTAGGTATACGAGCAGAATATTTTATGTTAAGTAAAAATCCACTATTTAAAACAAAAGTAGAATCTGTAGAGTTAATAGGAAAAGACTGCATTTTAAATTTTAAGATTAATAACAAAAATTCAAAATCAATTACAGACATTTGTGAGCATGTGAAAGAAGGAGATGAAGTTGGATTTGATATAGACTATGACAGTATTTATATATTTCAAGAAGATGGAAAGAGGGTTTACTAATGAAAAAGATGAAGTATAGTGCTGAGAATGCACCACAAGCATGGTTATATTTATTGCCAGCTTTAATTATAATAGTCATATTTCACGTGTATCCACTGATTAAGACTTTTATTATTTCTTTTGAAAAGGGAACTTTAAATAATTTAGTCTTCAATGGTATAAAAAATTATCAAGTTGTATTAGCAGACCCCAAATTTCATAAGGCAATAATTAATACTACACTATACTCATTTATTGTTGTACCAGTTGGTGTAATTATCGCCATGGCAATAGCTCTTACAATAATTGAAAAAATTAAATACAAAGATATTTTTGAAACCATATTCTTTATACCTTACTTAACAAGTATTATAGCTGTAGGTATAGTATTTAGGTTCTTATTAAACAAAGATTATGGTTTTGTGAACTATATATTAGGCTTTATAAATGTAGGGCCAATTAACTTTCTAGATGATCCTAAAATGAGCATGTTAACACTAATTATTTTTGGTATTTGGCAAGGTTTGGCATTCAACATAATAATACTTCTTTCTGGACTAAGAAATGTTGATAAAAATTACTATAAAGTTGCTGATATGTTTGGAGCTACTAAGTCAGAACAGTTTTTTAGAATAACACTACCTCAGATGATACCTATACTTACATTTTTATTAATGGTTAACTTTATAAATGCATTTAAGGTATATTCTCAGGTATTTGCCATATTCAATGGAAAAGCAGGTATAGCAGATAGTGCTACTACAGCAGTATTTTATATTTTTAATAAATTCTATGTGGAATATCGTTATGGTCAAGGAATGGCTGCAGCAGTTATATTATTCTTGCTTATATTGCTATTTACCTTAATACAAAATTATGTAATGAAAAAATTATCTAAGTAGGTGAGAATATGAAACAATTTAATTCGGCGTTAGCAAAAGTATTTATTTTTATAATGGCTGTAATAACATTATTTCCATTTGTATATATGATTTTATCGAGCTTAATGACTTTTCAAGAGGCCACTAGTATACCACCAACGCTTATTCCAAAGTCTCTTAATTGGCAAAACTTCTCAGAAGCAATGAAGCAAGCTCCTTTTGTTAGATACTTCTTCAATACAATTTTTGTGTCAGGATTATCGACACTAGGAACTTTAGTGACTTCTGTTTTAGCGGCCTTTGCCTTAGTTAAATTAGAGTTTAGATTTAAAAATATATTATCAGCAGTAATGGTTACTTTATTAATGATTCCTTATGAAGTTACAGTATTTACTAATTATCAGACTATAGCACAAATGGGACTATTAGACACTTATACAGCTTTAATAGTACCATCTCTTGCAAGTGTATTTTATATATTCTACTTAAGAGGATATATATCTAGTATTCCAATATCTTATTATAAGGCAGCAAAAGTAGATGGATGTGGTGATTTGGAATTTATCACAAGAATACTAGTTCCATTAATAAAACCATCATTATTTACTATGGGAATACTAAGTTTTATAGGTGGATGGAATTCATTTTTATGGCCAATATTAGTTACTAATAGCAAAGAGATGAGACTACTTAGTAATGGACTTAGTGCATTTGCAACAGAAAGTGGAACCAACGTGCAACTACAAATGGCAGCATCAACAATAGCCATCGTACCAATACTAATCATATATTTAATATTTAGAAAAGAAATAATTAAAGGAGTTGCTAGCAGTGGTATTAAAGGATAAAAAAACAAAAATAACATTTCACAATGGAATATTAACTATTGGTGGAACTATTATAGAAATAGTATATGAAGACAGTCATATATTTTTTGATTTTGGGAGTGAATACAATCCAAGTGCTGAGTTTCAGCCATCAAACTTGCAAGAACTATTAGATGAAAAGTTAGTTCCATATATAGACAATATATTTGACCCAGAAATTTTATTAAAAGGATATGAATCAAGAGAAGAAAAGTTTAAAAATACAGCAGTATTTTTATCTCATATGCATCTAGATCATTCAAAAATTATTAATTATTTAAATCCTGAGATACCTTTATATACATTAGAAGGAACAAAATCTTTGCTCAATACTTTAAATATAAATAATGATTTTTTATTTCCTTTTGATAAAAAGAAAGACAATAACACTCGTCATATGATAGGAGTAAAAGAAAATGAAGAAATAGAAGTAGGCAAAATTAAAGTAAAAGTAATGCCTGTGGATCATGATGCATATGGTGCTTGTGGACTATTAATAAAGACACCAGATTTAGTAATTTCTTATACAGGAGATATAAGGTTACATGGATATAGAGAAAAAGATACACTTCAGTTTTGTAAAGAAAGTGAAAACTGTGATGTGCTTTTAATTGAAGGAGTTACAGTTTCATTTAAAGATTTTGAAGATGAAGATGATGAAATATGTAATGAAAATGAATTAATAAAAAGAATAAATGAAGTAGTAAATAGCAACACTAATAAACAGATAACTTTTAATTATTATATTTCAAATATAGAAAGAATCTTAAATATAATAAAAACAAATTCAAGAAAGGTTGTTTTGGATGCATATTATTCATATGTGCTAAAAGAAGCTAGTGGATATGAATCTTATTACTACAAACTAGATGATAAGGACTATGGATTAAATCCTAAATACGAAATTAAATTTGAAGATCTTTTAGAAGACGAGAGTAAATATATGTGGCAATTAGATATACTTGCTCTTAATCAATTTGATAAGTTAAAACAGAATGGAGTATATATCCACTCTAATGCAACACCATTAGGACCTTTTGACCCTAGTTATGAACCGTTTGTTGAAAGATTCAAAGAAAAAAATATTGAATTTGTAATAGCATCATGTAGTGGACATGCTCATCCTAAGGATTTGATAAAGATAATAAACTTAATTAAACCTAAGTTATTAGTACCAATCCACTCATATAAACCAGAGAAGCTTTATAATGAGCATGGAGAAAGATTATTACCTAAGAAAAAACAGACTATTTAAAGGAGGCACAAGGGTAATGAAATTTAAAACTTTAGTATCAATAGCACTATCAGTAATATTACTAGTAGGATGTTCAAATAAAAAACAAACTGAGCAAACTACTGAAGAAATAGTTACAGAACTAAAAAATCCTGTAGAAATAACTTTTTGGCATGCTATGAATGGAGAACAAGAAACAGCTTTAAAAAAATTAGTTGATAAATTTACAAAAGAAAATTCTAATATTACAGTAACTCTACAAAATCAATCTAGCTATCCAGACTTGCAACAAAAAATAACTGCAACAACTGCAAGTCCAAAAGATTTGCCAACTATTACACAAGCTTATCCAGACTGGCTTTTAAATGCTATGGATGAAAATTTAGTAGTAGATTTAAAACCATATATAGAAAATAAAACACTTAAATTTGATAATTATGATGATATATTAGAAGGGTTTAGACAAGCATCTACAATAGATGGTAAAATCTATGGAATGCCATTTAATAAATCAACAGAAGTTTTATGGTATAACAAAACTTTATTAGATAAGCATAACATAGCAGTTCCAACAACATATGAGGAATTTGCTAAAGCTTCTAAAGAAGTGAAAGAAAAAGCAAATATTGTTGGTGGTGGATTTGATTCATTAAGTAACTACTATACAACTTATTTAAAAAATGAAGATGTAACATTTGATTCTAAATTAGATCCGACTAGTGAAGCATCTAAAAAAGCTGTAAATTACTATCTAGATGGTGTAAAGGATGGATATTTTAGAATTGCAGGAACAGATAAATATTTATCAGGTCCTTTTGGAAATGAAACTATAGCTTTATATGTAGGTTCAAATGCAGGTGAAGCTTTTGTTAAACAAGGTGTTGGGGATAAATTTGAGATAGGTGCTGCACCATATCCAGCAAAATATGTTATGCAACAAGGTACAGACTTATTTGTATTTTCTAGTGCTACAGCAGAACAAAAAACAGCAGCATATAAACTTCTACAATTCTTAACAACAAAAGAAAATCAAATAGAGTGGGCAAAAGCAACTGGATATATACCTGTTAGAAAAAGTGCTATAGAATCAGATGAATATAAAAATTCAGGAACATTAATAGCACCTATATTAGCAGATGCAACTAAGAATTTATTTACAAACCCAGTTGTAAAAGGTATGGATAGTGCATTCCGTGAATCTAATACAGTACTAGAGTCAATATTAGCAAATACTAATGTGGATATTAAAACAAAATTAGAAGAATTTAAATCAACTTTAATGGGAATTTGGGAATAGAATATGAGACTTGTTATTTATCAAACTAGTGATTTACATGGGTATGTATACCCTACAAATTACGTAAAAGAACAGCCTCTTGGAATTTTAAAAATAGGAAGCTATATAAAAGAAGATGAAGTAAACTATGATGCATCTTTAAAAATAGATTGTGGTGACTTAGTTCAAGGCTCTGCTCTTACTCATTATTTATATAAACATGCTGTAAAGAAAAATCCTATTATTGAAGGAATGGAAAATATAAAATATGATATTTATGTATTAGGTAACCATGAATTTAACTATGGTTTAGATTATTTAAATAAATCATATGCACCTGTAAGTGATAAAGTTATAAATGCAAATATAGAAGGTTTAGCATTTGAAACAAAACCATATAAAATATTTGATTACAATGGATTTAAAGTTGGATGCATGGGGCTAACAACTGGTTTTATACCTAATTGGGAGCAAGAGTGCAATATAAAAGATTTAACGTTTAATGATCCAGTAGAAGCATATGGAAAATATGAGCAAGAGCTAAAAGCAAATTGTGATTTCATAATAGTTTGTTATCATGGTGGATTTGAAAAAAGTATAGAAGATAATATGACACCAACAGAGGCACTAACAAAAGAAAATCAAGGAAGTGAACTTCTAGAGAAGTTTGATTCCATAGATATGATTTTAAGTGGACATCAACATCGATCATTTATAACAAAAATAAATAATGTAATTTGCTCACAGCCTTTAAATAATGGACAAAACTTCACAAAGATAGTAATAGATACTGAAAGTAAAAAAATAGAATATAAATTGGTTGAAGTTAAGGATTTAAAAATAGAAATAGATAAAAATCTTTTAAATATATTTGAGGAAGAAGAAGGTAAATTGCAAGTTTATCTAGATCAAGAAATAGGTGAATTTGACAAGGATATATTAGTAGATGATTTATTTGAAATAAGACTTAAAGGTCATCCATTTATAAACTTTTTGCACCAAGTTCAACTTGAGAAATCAGGAGCTGATTTCTCGGAACTATCTATATTTGATAGTACAATTGGATTTAAAAAAATTGTATCAATTAGAGATGTGTTAATTAATTATCCTTATCCAAATACTTTAAAGGTTCTTAAAGTAAAGGGAAAAAAAATCAAAGAGGCTATGGAAAAGAGTGCTACTTATTTTGTAGTTGAAAATGGAGAAGTAAAAGTAAATGTTTCATTTTTAAAACCTAAAGTACAACATTATAATTACGATACTTTTGGTGGAATGACCTATGAGATAGATTTAAATAGAGAATTTGGAAATAGAGTTGTGTCTATAAAAAAAGATAATGTAGATATTGATTTAGAGAAATACTACACTATAGTAATGAATAATTATCGTGCTACAAACACAGCAATATATCCAAGTTATGAAGGTGCAGAAGTTGTAAAAGAAATTAACTTAGATATAAGTGAAGTGATAATTGATTATATACAAACTAAGAAAAAAGTTAATGTGATAGAGAAAAGTAACTACAAATTAAAATATAATTAGAATATATAAAGATATATGTAAATTACACAATGCTATAATTAAACTAATGCATAACAATGGGATTATATTAT
Source organism: Terrisporobacter othiniensis (assembly GCF_000808015.1). GTDB lineage: Bacteria > Bacillota > Clostridia > Peptostreptococcales > Peptostreptococcaceae > Terrisporobacter > Terrisporobacter muris. Next base: position 97,094 of record NZ_JWHR01000079.1, read on the forward strand.
AAAAGGAGATTAAAAATGAAAGAAGTATCACTAAGAAGTTGTGATAGTTATGAATATGAAGAAGTAAAAATACAAGTGGAAAAATTGCTACATGATTTGGGAGGAATTGAAAAATACATAAAGAAAAATAGCACTGTGTTTATAAAGTTGAACCTTGTCGCTAAAAAATTGCCCAAGGAAATGGCAACTACTCATCCTATGATTTTAAAAGTAATAGCAGAGCAACTTTTAGAGTTAGGATGTAAAGTAATAGTTGGAGATAGCCCTGGAGGGCCTTATACAAAAGCATCTCTAAAAGGTGTGTACAAAACTTGTGGAATAGAAAAATTATGTGAAGAACTTAGTATGGAACTAAACTATGATATATCAGAGGTGAAAGTGGAAAATCCAAAGGGTAAGATACTGAAATATATGACAGTGATAAAACCCATTGTGGAAGTAGATCATGTTATAAATATTTGCAAATTAAAAACACATGCAATGGCAACTTTTACAGGAGGGGTTAAAAATTTATTTGGGGTAATTCCTGGGGTAAAAAAAGCTGAATATCATTTTAAAATGCCAGAAGTTAAGGACTTTACAGAAGCCTTAGTTGATATATGTGATTTTGTATCACCAACTCTTACTATAATGGATGGTGTAGTGGGGATGGAAGGAGAAGGACCAACGGCAGGAGTACCTAGAAAAATAGGTATATTATTAGCATCTTCTAGCCCCTATGCTATAGATGTTGTTGCCTGTAAACTTATAAATTTAGAACCAATTAAAGTTCCTACAGTACAGAGATGTGTTGAAAGAAGTTTAATTCAAAAAGACTTTTCTGATATTTGCGTGCTAGGAGAAAAAGTTGAAGATAAAGTAATTAAAGATTTTAAAATACCTTCAAATAAAAGTATTAGTTTCCTAAGAGGGAAAGTGCCTAGAAGTTTAGAAATTTTTATAAATAAAAAACTAGCAGGTAAACCAGTAATAAATTATAGAAAATGCGTAAACTGTGGAGTTTGTAGTAGGGTTTGTCCTCCTAAGGTTATAGATATGAAGGAAAATGGTCCTAATATAAATTTAGATAATTGCATAAGATGTTTTTGTTGTCATGAATTATGTCCTAAAAAAGCTGTAGATTTAAAGAGGCCCCTTATTTTTAAATTTTTATAAAATACTAATTATTAAACAGAGAGAGATTCAATATAGAAGTAAGCAATTTTAAAAATTATATTAATTCTATAATTGAAATTCGGCACATGTAGTCAAAAATATACAAAAATAGAAAAAAATATTGAAAAAAAATTGAAAACGTTTTATAATGTATTTATAATTGAAAACGTGTAACTATTAAATTAGGCATGAGTTCTTGAGTATTATTTTATTCTAAGGATTCATGCCTTTTTGTATTGATAAGGAGATCCTTGTATCAATAAGGAGGAAATATTGTGTTAAGTTTTTTTAAGAAAAATAAAAATTATAAAATTTGTGCAGCTGTAAGTGGAAAAAGTATTAATATTGAGAAAGTTAATGATGCTACATTTTCACAAAAACTAATGGGAGATGGAGTAGCAATTATTCCTAATAGCAATATTGTAGTAGCTCCTTGCAATGGTAAAATAACAGTACTTCCAGAATCAAAGCATGCATTTGGGATTGTATCGGATGATGGAGTTGAGATATTGGTCCATATAGGTATAGATACAGTTAGTTTAAATGGAGATGGATTTAAAAATGAAGTGTCTCAAGGAAGTATTGTGAAGCAAGGAGACCCAATAATAAGTTTTGATAGAGAAAAAATAATTTCTAAAGGAATAGATAGTACAACTATGATGATTGTATTAAACCATAGTGAATTTTCAAATATAAATTGTATCGCAGAGGGTGAAGTAATCGCAGGACAAGACACTGTTATTGAAGTTTTGAAATAACTTAGGGAGGAATGAGTTTAATATGATAGCAGTAAAGATCTTTAACAATAATGCATTATCAACAGTAACTCATGATGGAAAAGATGCTATTTTAATCGGATTAGGGATAGGTTTTAATAAACGTCCAGGTGATAAAGTTAGTGAAGAAAAGATAGAAAAAATTTACTATGTTCAAGATGATATGCAGACAAAATTTTTAGAGATGTTGAAGAATGTTGATTCAGATGTTATGGAGGCATCAGAAAAAATTGTAGGTCTTATTCCAGGGAGTGAAGGTAAGTTTAGCAATAAAGGTATATTATCTTTAATTGAGCATATTAGCTTTGCAATTGAGAGAACAAAGAATGGCATATTTTTACCTAACTTAATGCTTTCTGACATAAAGATGATGTACTCAAAAGAATTTGAATTAGGATTAAAAGCTTTAGACATTATACAGGAAATATGTCATATCCGCTTGCCTGGAGATGAAGCAGGTTATATTGCTCTACATTTTGTTAATATGCAATCAAACGATAATTTAGCATATGATACTTTAAAATTTGTAAAAGGTAGTATTGATCTAATAAAAGAGTGTTATGGAATAGAATTAGATGAATCAAATTTAACTACATTACGTTTTATGACTCATTTAAAGTTTCTGGCACAAAGAATTTTCAAAAAAGAAGCTTTACAAGATGATAAGATGATAGAAATGTATGATTATTTGATAGGAAATAATTATAAAAATGAAGAGTATTTACAAAAACTAGATAAATATATTGAAAAAGAATTTAAATATAAATTAGATAAAAGTGAAAAAGTCTATTTATTATTACATTTAACAAAAATTTTATAAGAATAAAATGGATTGTGACTGGTAATGCAGGCAAGACCCAGAAAAATGACATATATGTGTATATGTT
>NZ_JWHR01000080.1 GCF_000808015.1 Terrisporobacter othiniensis
CTATTATTTATCAAAAAAATATAGAATTTGGATTAATATAGGTGATATGAATAAGATATTAAACATAACTGACAATTATATAATAATTTTAGATAAACATTTTAAAATTAAATTTTGTAATAAAAAAGCATTATTAAAAACTAAATATACCTTAGGAGATGTAGAAAATAGTAAAGCTGAAAAAATTTTAGATATTAAAAATTTAGATATAAATAAATTATCTAAAGACTCAAGCATAAAGTTGGATTTACAACTATATTCCAAGGATATAGAAACAATACCAGTAAGCAGTGAAGTATTATTAGACAATTATAATGGTGAAGAATCTATTTTTATAATTGCTAAAGATTTATGTGAAAAGACATATACAAGAGAACATTTAGAAAAAATTCTAGATAATTTAAAACTTAATTGCTGGCTAAAAAATATGAATGGTGAATATATATTTGTCAATGAATCTTATGCGAAAGAATTAAAAGACAATAAATTAAACATATTAGGAAAGAATACTTCTGATTATTGGGACACAGAAATGTGTAACTTATTTACGAATATGGATAAGGAAGTTAAGAGAAGTAAAAAGTATCAATTAATAGAAAGTTATTCAAAAAATGAAGATTCAGAATTATGGGTGGAAACATATAAGGCCCCTATATTTGACGAAAATAATGAAGTTAAATACATTCTAGGAAGTACAAAAGATATAACTTTAAAGAAAAATTTAGAAAATAAAATATTTACATAGAATAAAGAAATAAATAATTTAAATAATATTCTAAGTGAAAGTATATTGAATTATTTTGAGTGTGATTCAACAGCTATATTATTAGTGAATAAGGAAAAATCAGGGTTTGACTATATTGTAGAATGTGGACTATCGGAAGAGTATAAATTACATGATGAATTGATGAAAATGAGTTTATACAATATAGAATTTAATGGTGAAACCTTTGGATATTTACTAATAAAATCCTTAGAAAATAATACATTAAAATTTAATAAATATGATTACTTAAAAACAATTTCAGAAAACACAGCAATCATAATAAAGAGTTATATATTATCTGAAGAATTACAAGAAGAGTTTGATAAACGTAAGGAAATAGAAAGTGAACTAAAACTTTTTTTAGATATTTCAGTAGACTTAATAGCAAGATGTGACTCAAATGGAAAATTTGAGTATGTCAATAAAAACTGGATTAAGACATTAGGTTGGAATGAAAATGAGTTATTAGACATGAATATATTAGATTTAATTCATGAGGATTTTAAAGAAAAGTATTTAGAAATAATTAATAGTAATAAAAATGATATGGGAAGTATAAAGATTAAATTAAGATGTGCAGATAACATTTATAAATGGGTAGAATTAAATTATAAGCTTGTTAAATTAGAAGATAAAATTATAATTACAGTAAAAGATATAAGTGATCAAAGAAAGCAAGAGAAAGAAAGAAAATTGCTTGAAGAAGCAGTTCATATAGAAAGTCTAAAAAATGAATTCTTTGCAAATATATCTCATGAATTTAGAACTCCACTTAATATAATTTTAGGTACAATGCAACTTATGAAGCGTAATATAGATAATAATAAAATAACTTGGGATAGTAGTTTAAAATTAGAAACTCATATAGATTACATAAAACAAAATTCATATAGATTATTAAGACTAGTAAATAATCTCATTGATATTACTTCCCTAGATTCTGGTTACTATAAGTTACAATTAGGAAATTATAATATAGTTGATGTAGTAGAAAATATAACTTTATCTGTAGCTCAGTATATTAAAGATAAAGGCTTAAACTTAATATTTGATACAAACTGCGAGGAAAAAATAATATCTTGTGATCCAGATAAAATTGAAAGAATTATGCTAAATTTATTATCTAACGCTATAAAATATAGCAAAGAAAATGGGGACATATATGTAGAATTATCTGTTGATGACGAAAAAATTAAAGTACTTGTTAAAGATAATGGATTAGGAATATCACAAGATAAAGTGGATGTAATTTTTGATAGATTTAAGAGAATTGATACTAAATTAAACAGAAAATGTGAAGGAAGTGGTATTGGTTTATCTTTAGTAAAATCTCTTGTAGAATTGCACCATGGCAATATATACGTAAAAAGTGAATTGGGAGTAGGTTCGGAGTTTATGTTTGAATTGCCAGTTAATATTATAGGAGAAGAACCCAGTATTATCTTAGAAAGAGAAATCTCGAAAAGTTGCCAAATAGAGAAGTGCAATATAGAGTTTTCGGATATATACTCATAATAATTTAACTAAACTTTAACAAATAAAAACTTGCATAAAATTTAATTTATGTTTATAATGTTTACAAATAAGAAAATTCCCGTGAAGGGGAGTAGCTTTCACATTATTGTGATAATCAGTCGTCAGAACGGAGTAAAATCCCGGTTGATTAGCGAGTTTAAACTTGTTAGCAAGACCTTCAGAGTAGTTTTATCTACTTTGTTGGTCTTTTTTTATTACAAATTATCACTTTTATTTAATAAAATCTAGAAATTGCTAGATATATTACGAAAAGTTAGTTTTATAATAATTGGGAGGAAATTATATGTTTTACAAGGAAACAAGTGAAAAAGCTATAAGACATTTTGATTCTAGCTTAGAGGGATTATCTCAAATGGAGGTTATGAAAAGGTTAAAGAAAAATGGATTAAATGAACTTAGAGAAAAAGAAAAGACACCAACTTGGAAGTTATTTTTAGAAAGTTTTAAAGATCCATTAGTAATAATACTTTTAGTTGCAGCTTTAGTACAAATATTTTTAGGAGAAGTGGTAGAATCAGTAATTATATTTGCCGTACTTATATTAAATTCTATTCTAGGTGTAGTTCAAACTAAAAAAGCAGAAGGGTCTTTAGATAGTTTAAAGCAATTATCAGTACCAAATGCAAAAGTAATTAGAGATGGACTTAAAATCACAGTTCCATCAAAAGATTTAGTAGAGGGAGACATTGTTGTTTTAGAAGCTGGAGATTATGTGCCAGCAGACGGAAGAATAATTGAAGCTCAAACTTTTAAAGTAGTAGAAGGTATGTTAACTGGAGAAAGTGAGCCAGTGTTAAAACATGAAGATAAAATAGATGAAGAGTGTGCTTTAGGGGATCAAAAGAACATGGTATTTAGTGGTTCTATGGTTGTTTATGGTAGAGCAACTTATGTAGTTACTGCATGTGGTATGAAAACTGAAATAGGAAAAATAGCAGATTTATTAGATAATGCAGAAAACAAAGAAACACCACTTCAGAAGAAGCTTGATGATTTTGGAAAAAAACTTGGTGTTGGTATAGTTATATTAGCAAGTTTAATTTTCTTAATTCAAGTTATTAGAGGGGCAAATGTGGCTGATTCATTTATGTTTGCTATTGCAATAGCAGTCGCAGCAATACCAGAAGCTTTATCTTCAATAGTAACTATTGTCTTGGCTAAAGGTACAAATACAATGGCTAAAAAACAAGCAGTTATAAGAAAATTACCAGCAGTCGAAACTTTAGGTTCAACAAGTGTAATATGTACTGATAAAACTGGAACACTTACACAAAACAAAATGACTGTTGTTGACTTTTATATGTATGGCGATGAAGAAAAAGTATTAGCAACTGATATAGGTGAAGAAATAGCTTTATCTAGTAACGATGATATAGCATCAACACGTGACCAAAATGAAAGTGAAATAGCTTTAACTTTAGCATCAACTTTATGTAACGATTCAGATATAACAGATGAGGGTGTGGAAATAGGAGATCCAACAGAGGTTGCTCTTATAAATCATGCAGATAGAAATAATATAAACTATAAAGTATTAAGAGAAAGATGCAATAGATTAAATGAGCTACCTTTTGACAGTGATAGAAAATTAATGTCTACAATAAATCAGGTAGAAGATAAAGTATACATGTTCACGAAGGGTGCTCCAGATGTGATTTTTAATAGATGTAAATATGTATTAGATGATGGGGATGTAGTAGCAATTAATGATGAAATTATAAATCAATTTAAAAAGGCAAATGAAGATTTCTCAAATAAAGCACTAAGGGTTTTAGCATTTGCTACAAAGGAAATTGAAGATAAAAACTTTGTTCCTACATTGGAAGATGAAGATGAGCTTATTTTAATAGGACTAATGGCAATGATTGATCCACCTAGAGAAGAGGTTTACGAAGCAGTAAAAGAAGCAAAAGAATCTGGAATAAAAACAGTAATGATAACTGGGGATCATAAAACTACTGCAGCAGCCATAGGTAGAGATATAGGAATAATGGAAGAAAATGATTTAGCTCTTACAGGTAAGGAGCTAGATGATTTAACTGATGAAGAGCTTGATGAAAAACTAGAACATATTTCAGTTTATGCCAGGGTTTCTCCTGAAAACAAGATAAGAATAGTAAAAGCTTGGCAGAAGAAAAATAAAATAACTGCCATGACAGGAGATGGTGTCAACGATGCCCCAGCACTTAAGCAAGCAGACATAGGTATAGGAATGGGAAGTGGAACAGAAGTTGCGAAAGATGCTTCTGCCATGGTACTTTTAGATGACAATTTTGCTACCATAGTAAATGCCATCGAAGTGGGTAGAACAGTTTACAATAATATTAAAAAATCAATCACCTATTTATTTTCTGGAAATTTAGGTGGAATAATTGCCATATTATTTGCAGTTATTGCAGACTGGTCAAATCCATTTACTACATTACAATTATTATTTATTAACTTGGTAACAGATTCTCTACCAGCTATAGCTTTAGGTTTTGAACCACCAGAAAAAGGAATTATGAAAAATCCTCCAAGACATCCTGATGAAAGTATTTTAGCTGGAGGAACTTTAAAGACTGTATTATTTAGAGGTAGTGTAATAGGTATTGTTACAATATTTGCTCAATATATAGGACTTCTTGAATCGCCTGAAATGGGAACAGCGATGGCTTTTGCAACACTTACACTATCTAGAATAGTTCAGACATTTGCATCAAGATCAAATACTGAAACAATATTTAGCTTAGGTATTAGCAGTAATAAATATGCATTAGGTGCAGTTTGTATTTGTTTAGTAATGTTTTCTTTAACATTATTACCTTTTATGAGAGGGATTTTTGCTATGCCAATGTCATTTGATATAATAAGTTTAGGTATTTCCTTTGGTCTTGCTATAGTTGCAAGTTTAGTTATGGAAGTTAGTAAAAAATTATAAACATATAATTAAAAAACTGGTGACTTTTTAGTCATCAGTTTTTTTATCAATTAAGTTACTTATTTTTTATTTAATTAATCAATAGATAAGGGGTCATTTCAAACTATTTATTTTATAATAATATTAATTTTATAATCCTTTTTATTGACTATCCATTAGCAGGATAGTTTATTATAGAATAAGTTAAATTGTTTTGAAAGGAGACTTTTATGGAAAATTCATTAGAAAAGAAAGTCACTCTGACTTCTTTAATAAAATATACCTTACCTACTGTGGTGATGATGATGTTTTTTTCACTATACACTATAGTAGATGGAATGTTTATATCTAAATTTGTTGGAGCAAATGCACTTTCTGCCACAAATATTGTTTATCCTGTAATAAATATATTAATAGGAATCGGGGTTATGTTTGCCACAGGAGGTAGTGCTATAGTGGCGAAAACCATGGGTGAAAATAAAAATGAAGATGCAAGAGAGTACTTCACTCTTATTACAATAAGTGCTATTATAGTTGGAGTTGTTGTTGAAATCATATGTATTATTTTTATGAAGGATATAATATATGCACTAGGCTCAACTGAGTCATTATATTATAATTGTAAAGAATATCTATTCTTTATGATAATTTTCACACCATTTATAATACTAAAACTTTATTTCGATTACTTTTTAGTAACTGCAGGTGTAGCAAACTTAGGGCTTTTAAGTTCAGTTGCTGGTGGTATTTTAAATATAGTTTTAGATTATGTGTTTATTGTTGAATTTAATATGGGTGTTAGAGGTGCTGCCTTAGCCACGTGTATAGGATATGTTGTACCAAGCTTAGTAGGTATAATTTATTTCTTCAACAAAAAGAACTTACTACACTTTGTGAAGCCTAAATTAAATATGAAAGTTATTTTAAGAAGTTGCTCAAATGGAATGTCAGAAATGGTAACGCAAATATCATCTGCACTTACAACTTTTTTATTCAATATTGTAATGATTAAATTTCTAGGAGAAGACGGAGTAGCAGCAATTACTATAATGTTGTATATACAATTTTTATTAAATGCAGCTTATTTAGGATTTACTTCTGGAGTGTCACCTAGAATAAGTTATAATTATGGAAGGCAAGATGAAAAACAGGTGGAAAACTTGTTTAAGTACAGCCTTATAATAATTTGTGTATTTGGTATAGTAACATTTTTTATGTCTAGGGCCATGTCAGAAATATTAATATCATTATTTGCTGAAAAAGGAAGTTCATTATTTGATATAAGCCATAATGGATTTATGATTTTCTCGATGGCTTTCTTAGTAGCAGGTATTAATATATTTGGTTCAGGGATGTTTACTGCTTTTTCAAATGGGAAAATATCAGCTATTCTTTCTCTTATGAGAACCTTTGTATTTTTCTTAATGGGTATATTTATATTACCTAGAATTATGGGTGTAAATGGAGTTTGGTTAGTAGTCCCTTTTGCAGAAGTTTCTACTATGATAGTTTCTTTAACCTTTATGTATAAGTATAAAAAGGCCTATTTATATGACAATGCATTTGCATTTAAAAGAAAAGTAAGTGTCAGTTAATTTTCAAAAATATATTTAGTTGATGAAGATGATATTTATAGATATGTTTATGAGAAGAGATAATATATAAAACAGGGGTGTATCAAAAATGATACGCCCCTGTTTTATATGTTAATTTAAATAAAGTAAGCTAATTAATTCCAGTTTTTCCACTCTACAACAAAGGCAATACCTGCACTAAGTAAAGCAAGGCCTATTCCTATATATACGGCAGCCCAGCAAAGGGGATTTATAAAGTGAATAGATCTAATAGTAATACCAAGACCCATCATAAATATCATTATTACATAACTTTTCACATCAAAGAATGAAAATAAACATAATTTATCTTGTTCTTTTGCAGAAATTCTATTTTTGTGTTTTTTTACTAATTTTATGAAAATAAAATTAAAAAATACATAAAAAGTTATAACAGCAACTGCTAGCGAAATAAATGGATGTATTGATGAAGTAAATAATACATCAAGCCCAAGTTTTGATACCATACCACCGGCAAATATCCAAACTAATCCTGCTATAAGTAGTAAACTTCTTTTATTACATCTAGGTGTAAATAATTCCATAATATCATCTCCAATTTTTAATTATATAACATTTATACCCTATTATGTAATAAATAAAACAAATTAAAAATTTCCTATTTAGTAAAAATATTCCTTATGCTTATTACAAACATGTTTTATAAATATAATAAATTTGCTAGAATAATAAGGGATAGACTTAATTAAATTATATTGAATTTTAAAGCTGTTGTAGGGGAGGATAAAATGTTAGAAGCTATAAAAAATAGGCGTTCAATAAGAACATATACAGACAAAGAAGTGGAAGAAGAAAAAATAATTGAGATTTTAAAATCGGCAATGCAAGCACCTTCTTCTAAGAACTCTTCACCTTGGGAATTTATTGTTGTAGATGATAAAGAAATTTTAACAAAATTATCTAAGACTCATCATAAATCAAAACAGATTAAAGATGCAAAGCTATGTATAGCAGTTACAGGAAACAAAGAAAGATTTTTTAAACCTGGAAAATGGATACATGACTTGGGAGCATGCACACAAAATATTTTATTAGAATGCACTAACCAAGGTTTAGCTTCATGTTGGATAGGAGTCCATCCTAAGCGCAAGGTTATGGATAAAGTCAGAGAAGTTTTGAACTTACCTGAAAATTTAACTCCCTACTCTCTTGTTTCAATAGGTTATAGTGACGAAGAAAATGAATTCGTAGATAAGTTTGATAAAAATAAAATTCATAGAAATAGATTTGAATAATGGGTAGCCATATGGATAGTATAGAATTGTTTCAAAATATTAAGGAAGAGAGTAAGATTGAACTAGAAAAAATCCTTAAAATTAGAAAAGTATCAAAGAAAGAAATTCTTTTTTATGAGAGAGATATGGTGGATAAAGTTTATTTTATTAAAGAGGGTAAAATATCTTTGTTTAAAATAAATGAAAGTGGAGAACGAAAAATAATTTTCATTCTTCCAAAAGGTCAAATGATTAATGATGTTTTTATAGATGAAAATAAAAGCAGTGCTGTATCTTGTGAAGCTTTTGAAAACAGCACTCTGTTAGAATGTTCTTCTAAAGATTTTCTTAAAATTATGGAAAATGATTTTACTTTAACTAAAAATATATTAAATCATATGCAAAATATAAATAGAAGACTTTATAGACAGTTGAAAAACTCCATATCAATAAGAATGGATAAAAAACTTGCGGCTAAGCTTTATAGAATGGGTAGAGAATTTGGTATAAATAAGGGTGAATGGACTTTAATCAATGCTAATTTAACCATAACATATATTGCAGATATGCTTGGTTGTAAAAGAGAAACTTTATCTAGATCTATGAAGATTTTGCAAGATGAAAATTTAGTGAAAATAGAAAATAAAAAAATGTACATTAAAAAAGAAGAATTATCTTCTTACTTTAAAAGCACATAAATTAGATAAAAAATAATATTGAAATGTATATTCGAGAAAATTTTAAAATAGAATGAAATAAAAGCACTTATTTTAAGAATAGGTGTTTTTTTTTATTAAAAAAATAAGATTCATAATTTCTTCACAATTTTGTGATTATTATCACAGACTTTGGGTAGATCAAAATGCTATTATTTTTTTAACAAGATAAAAGAGAGGAGAATATATGAAAATTAAATTAGATAAACAAGTATTTAATCAAGGTTTAGAAAGATTAAAGTTAGAATACAAAATATTAGCACCAGTTACAAAACCATTTAAAGGGACTTTCTCTGACACAGATTTAACTAAATATGAAGAAATAGAAAGAATAGAGGATATAGAATTTAATAAAAAATCTAACTTCTCAGCAAAAGAAGTAATATTACCAATAAATCAAGTACTTTTTTATTTCACTGAAAAAGACTTTAAAACAAGTGATCAAGATGATAAAAAGTTATTAGTTTTTCTAAGAGCATGTGATTTAAATGGAGTAAAAAGATTGGATCAAATTTACTTAGAAAATGGACTGGAAAAGGATTTCTTCTATAATAGGTTAAGAGAAAAAGTAAAATTTGTTTTAATAGGGTGTAGTGAAAGTTATAGAAACTGTTTCTGTGTAAGTATGAAGTCAAATAAAGCAGAAAACTACTCTATGGGATTAAATCTAAGAGAAGATGTAATTTACTTAGATATAAAAGACGATGATTTAAACATATTTGATGGTGAGGAATGTGAATTTGAAGTAGATTATGTGAAATCAAACAATATAGAAGTGCAAGTACCAAGAAATATAAATCCAGTGGAATTATCAAAACATGAAATATGGAATGAATATGATGCAAGATGTATAGCTTGTGGAAGATGTAACTTTGTATGTCCAACATGTACTTGTTTCACAATGCAAGATATATTCTACAAAGAAAATGAAAGAGTGGGAGAAAGAAGAAGAGTATGGGCATCATGTCAAGTAGATGGATATAGTGACATGGCTGGTGGCCACTCATTTAGAAAGAAACAAGGAGAAAGAATGAGATTTAAAGTAATGCACAAAATCCATGACTTTAATAAGAGGTTTGGATATGATATGTGTGTAGGATGTGGAAGATGCGACGATGCATGTCCACAATATATATCATTTTCAGAGTGTATAGATAAAGTTAAAAAAGTAGTTAATGAGGAGGAAAAATAAATGAATGCATATATGCCAGTTGCAGCAAAAGTAATAGACATAGTAAAACATACAGAAATAGAGTGGACTTTCAGGGTAGAAACTTCTATTAAAAATGTACTTCCAGGCAAATTTTATGAAATATCAATACCAAAGTACGGAGAGTCTCCAATATCAGTAAGTGGATACGGTGAAGATTATATAGATTTTACCATAAGAAATGTGGGGAAAGTAACTAGCGAATTATTTAACTACAAAGTTGGGGACAAATTTTTCATAAGAGGACCTTATGGAAATGGATTTGATGTAAGTTTATATGAAGGAAGAGAAGTTGTAGTTGTTGCTGGGGGAAGTGGATTGGCACCAGTTAGAGGAATAGTTGAGTATTTCTACAATAACCCAGATAAATGTAAAAGTTTTAAATTAATAGTAGGTTTCAAATCTCCAAAGGATGTATTATTTAAAGCTGATTTAGAAAAATGGAGTAAAAAGCTCGATATTCTTATAACAGTTGATGGAGCAGAAGAAGGATACGAAGGTAATGTTGGACTTGTAACAAAATATATACCTGAGTTGAATATTGAAGATATAAACAACATGTCTGCCATAGTTGTGGGACCACCAATGATGATGAAGTTTACTGTGGGAGAATTCTTAAAAAGAGATTTAGATGAAAAAAATATATGGGTTTCTTATGAAAGAAAAATGTGTTGTGGAGTAGGAAAATGTGGACACTGTAAAATGGATGACACATATATATGCATAGATGGTCCAGTATTTGATTATTCTTATGCTAAAAATCTTATAGACTAGGGGGGGAAGATAATGTTAAGAGATGTAAACACTAAAAAAGTAATGAAAAATGCTTATAGAATTACTAAGCAAAAGTATGAAACTTCTCTAAGAGTTAGGATTCCTGGAGGATGTGTAGATCCAGAAAGTTTAATGATAGTTTCAAAAATTGCAAATGAATTTGGTAATGGTCAAGTTCATATTACAACTAGACAAGGATTCGAAATTCTTGGAATAAAAATGGAAGATATGGAAGCAGTAAATAAAATAATTCAACCAGTTATAGAAAATATGAATATTAATCAAGAAGTGAAAGATGGTGGTTATCCAGCAGCAGGAACTAGAAATGTTTGTGCGTGTATAGGAAACAAAGTCTGCCCAAAAGCTCAATACAACACTACTGAATTTGCAAAGAAAATGGAAAAAGCAATCTTCCCAAATGATTTACATTTTAAAGTAGCTTTTACAGGGTGTCCAAATGATTGTATAAAAGCAAGAACTCATGACTTTGGAATAATTGGAATGACACTTCCTTTATATGACAAAGATAGATGCGTATCATGTGGCGCTTGTGTGAAAAAATGTGAAAAACTATCAACTGGTGCTTTAAAAATGGAAAACTACAAAATAGTAAGAGATCATGATAAATGTATAGGTTGTGGAGAATGTACACTTAACTGTCCAATAAGTGCATGGACTAGAGATGAAAATAAATACTACAGACTAGTAATTATGGGTAGAACAGGTAAGAAAAATCCAAGACTAGCAGAAGATTTCTTAATTTGGGCAGATGAAGAATCTATTATAAAAATAGTTTTAAATACTTATAAATTTGTTAAAGAATATATAGATTTGAATGCTCCAGGAGGAAAAGAGCATATAGGATATATAATTGATAGAACTGGATTTATGGAATACAAAAAATGGGCTTTAGAAGGTGTGGAATTTGCAGATATAGTTAAAGTGAACGAGAATATTTATTGGAGTGGAATTAAATATTAATCATATAATTAGGAGGGGTTATTATGCATAACGAAACAGTATTGAAACTAACGAACGCAGCAAAAAACAAAATAAATTTATTGAATAAGAGTAAACTTAAGTACTTAGTATCAGCAGCATTCGCGGGGCTATATGTGGGACTTGGAATCATATTAATATTTACAGTTGGAGGACTATTAAGTGCAGTGAACTCTCCTGCCACAAAAATAATGATGGGAGTATCATTTGCAGTTGCACTATGTCTTGTAATAATGACAGGAACAGAATTGTTTACGGGAAACAATATGGTAATGACTGTGGGAAGATTAAATAAAGGTGTTTCTACAGGAAGTATGAGTAAAGTTTGGATATTTAGTTTTGTGGGGAACTTACTGGGATCCATATTAGTTGCGGCATTCTTCGTAGGAACTGGTCTTGTAAATGAAGGGGCAGTAATGGAATTCTTCGCAACAACATCTATAGCAAAAGTATCGGCACCGTTTATGTCACTATTCTTTAGAGGTATTCTTTGTAACATATTAGTGTGTGTAGCAGTTTTATGTTCATTTAGAACTAATGACGATACAGCAAAAATATTGATGATATTCTTATGTTTATTTACATTTATAACTAGCGGATTTGAACATAGTGTGGCAAATATGACGATTTTTTCTGTAGCTTTAATATCACCTGCTATTCAAGGGGCTACTTTAGCAGGAGCTATATATAACCTGGTTGCAGTAACTCTTGGAAATATGGTTGGTGGAGTTTTAGTTATGGGACTTGGAGTTTATATAATGGGAAGTGAAGATAAAGAAGAAAAAATATCGTCTATTAAAGCAGTATAATTTATTTAAAATAAAATATTAAAATAAAAAATGCTATATAATATAGATATTTTAATTATCTATTTATATAGATTTTTTTGTTCTAAATATAAAATATACGTGGAAAATAAGCTATTTTAATTCTATAATAATTTATAAAGGAATATTTTATTTTTTATATAGGGGGACGTTAATGTGGAGGAAGTGAATATATATAAGAATTTAAATGATATAAATACATTAAAATCTGATGAAGGTGTAAAAAAGGTTGTTGGGAATATTTGCAAGGACTTAATGGAATATACGAAAGCAAATGGAATAACTATATATATTTATAATATGAAAAAAAATGTTTTAATTCCATATATAGGATTAGGGGATGGAAAAGAATATATTAGTAAATATACTGAGATTAATATAGCTAAAAAACAACTAGAAACAGTAAATTTGAGAGGAATAGAATTATATCCTGTAAATAGAGTTAGTGATTTTATAAATGCCAACAGAGCTAATTATAATGAACTTGAAAAGTTTGATGATAAGAACTTTTTTAGAAGCTATAAACTTTCTGCAGATGATGAATTTATAGGAAGTTTGAATATTACATATGACCCAGAAAACGTATGCAAAAATGTGGATTCTGATTTGGTTCTTGGTGCATGTAAACTAATTTCAATAATTATTAGAGGGTGGATTTTAAATAAGGAGATAATAATAGAAAATAAAAAAAGAATAATAATGGAAAATGAGCTTGATGACTATTTAGATAAATCTATAGATTTATTTTCCATATATAATGTAAAAGGCAAACTACTGAAAATAAGTTCTAGTTGGACTAAGGTGTTAGGTTGGAGTAAGGAAGATTTGTTAAATAGAGATATATATAAGAATATTCATGTAGAGGATAGAAAAGTTATAAAGCATTTGAATGAATATTTACATAATTCAAAGAAAAGAAAAGCTAATGCAAAAGCAAGATATCTTTGTAAAGATGGAACTTATAAATGGATTTATTGGAATATAGAGTATTCACAAAAAAGTAATGCTTATATTGTTACGGGTAAGGATATTACATATGAAGTAAATGAAGAAAAAATGAAGAAAAATCTAGAGGAAAGAGTAAAGTTAGAAGCTATGAAAAATGACTTTTTCACTAACTTATCTCATGAGTTTAAAACACCTCTAAACATTATCTTAGGAACAATGCAAGTTATGCAGCAAAGAATTGACAATAACATTGCAATATCAAATGATGATTTAGTTAGATACTTAAAAAGTATAAGACAAAACTCTTACAGGGTTTTAAAATTAGTGAATAATCTAATGGATATTAATAAAATGGATATAGGGTATTATGATATTCATCTAAGTAACAATAATATAGTTAATATTATAGAGGATATATGCTTATCTGTAGCTGAATATGCAAGAAATAAAAATATAGAGCTTATATTTGATACAGATTGTGAAGAAGTTATTATGGCATGTGATCCAGAAGCAATAGAAAGAGTAATGTTAAATTTATTATCTAATGCTATTAAATATACAACAGATGGAAATGGAAAAATATTAATTAATATAAGAGATGATAAAGAATTTATTTTTGTTAGCGTTAAAGATAATGGGAAAGGAATACCAAAAGACAAACTAGAAGTTATATTTGACAGATTTGGACAAGCGAATACTAATTATAAACAAAAGTGTGAAGGTAGTGGAATAGGATTATATCTTGTTCAATCAATAATAAAACTTCATGGAGGCAGTATAAATGTTGAAAGTGAAGAATATGAAGGGTCTATGTTCACTTTTTCTATGCCCAAAAATTTAAAAGCTGACGATGAGAAAAAAAATATTTCTATAATACGTGAAAAAAACAATTTTAATATAGAAAAATGTAAAATAGAATTTTCTGATATATACAATTAGAAAGTTAAAGTGAAAAATAATAAAATTGAGGGGAAATTCAAAAAAGATATACCATAGATTTGAACTATGTTACTATTTATAGTGAAATAAATTTGAAAGAGGGGGAATGGATGAGAAGGTTCAAAACAAGCGTGTTATTTTTGATTTTTATGTTAATGTTCATAAATCTAATTACTTTTAAAGCTTATGCAGAACAAGATGATGGTTATTATATAAAAAATATGGATGTAAATGTGGATGTTAATGATAAAAGAGAATACAAAATAACAGAAACTATAGAGGTATATTTCAATGAAGATCGCCATGGAATCATTAGAAATATTCCCACATCTACAAGACTGGAAGATTATAATATTAAAGATGTATCTGTAGAAGGAGCACCTTATGAGATAGAAGATTCTTTTGACATGAAAATAAAAATAGGTGATGAAGACGAAACTATAAGTGGAGATAAAACTTATAAAATTACATACACCATAGAAAATTACAACGAAGAAAGACCCGAAGGAGATTACATTTATTTAAACGTTTTAGGAAATCAATGGGACACAAATATTGAAAATTTCACATCAACTATAACTTATCCAAAAGAAGCAAATTTAGAAAAATTAAATGTAACAGATGGTGAGTATGGTAGTAACGATTCTATAAATGTTAAATATAAAGTAGAAAACAATAAAATTTATATCAATTCAATAAAAAATATACAACCTTATAAGTCAGTCACAGTAAATGCAATGCTAAATGAAGGAGCTTTTAAAAATGCTCCAGTAAAACAATATCCATATACAATTAGAAATCAATTAATAAATATTAATATAACAGATGATAAAAAATATGAAATTCAGCGTAATTTCCAAATAGAAATGAACAAAGATTATACAGGGGAAGAGTCACTTACAATCGACTTATTAGACATGATAAAAGGTGAAAATTTCTATTTGTTAGATATGAGTGTGGATGATAAAAATGTATCCTACAATGAAGAAGATGGGACTATTACCTTAGATAATAAAATGAATGAATATAATTTTAAAGTAACTTATACTATTGAACCTAGACTTAGTGATGATATTGTTTTTAAAATAGTAAGCCCTCATCTAGATGGAAAAATTGAAAATCTTAAAGTAGATCTAAATTCACCATTTGCCATAAATGATGCTACTGTGGACTTTAGTGAGAAGGGAGCAAATTTAGGTACAGACAGATTTAACTTAGATGAAAATGATAAAAATGTGGTATTTACAAACAAAAATACAATATACGTGGGAGAAGATGTAAAACTAAATCTTCAGATAGACGAAAGTCTATTTGTAAGACCTTTACCCATATCTGCAAACATAGTTAAATTTGGATTACCATTATTTTTACTTATAATTACATTTTTATTTTTTAGATTCAAAGATAAAAATCCTATAACACCAGTGGTGGAATTCTACCCGCCAAGATATATGAATAGCGCAGAAGTGGGCTATGCTTTTAATGAAAGTATTAGTAACTCTCAAGTGACTTCTTTATTATTTTACTGGGCAAGTAAAGGATATATAAAAATTATTATGAAAGAAAAAGATAAGTTCACCATAGAAAAATTAAAAGATATTGATAGTAATCATAAATACTATGAAAAAAAATTGTTTAATAGCTTATTTAAATATGAAAATGATAGAAGAGTAACTGGTGAAAAATTAAAAACTTATTTTGGAGAGGAAGTAAGTAAAGCAACACAAAGTGTTAAAGAAGAATTTAAAGGTAGTAATAAATTGAGAGATAGCTCTTCGCAAATAAGAGGATTTTTATTAAGCATAATATCAGCAATACCTATAATATCATGTATGATGGTAGCTAGAGAGGTGGATCATGGTTCTGTAGGGGGATATGTTATGTTTAGCATATTCATACTAATTATACATTTAGTATTTTATTTGATTTTTTATATGCTGTTGAAAAAAAGACATGGATTAATGAAAAAAAATAAGAAAATAGCTAGTATTGTTATTGTTAGCTTCATATATTTAATTATGATAATTTTCCCATTTTTATTCACAGATTTAGATGCTTTAATAATCATAGTCAGTATAATAGTATCTCTAATTGGAAATATCTTAAGTAGTTGTGTTCCGAGAAGGAGTGATTATGGAAAAGAGTTATTAGGAGAGATTGTAGGATTTAGAAACTTTATAGAAGTAGCAGAAAAAGATAGATTAGAAGCTTTGATAGAAGAAGATCCAGAGTATTTCTACAATACACTTCCTTATGCGCAAGTTCTTGGAGTTACTAAAATATGGGCAGATAAGTTTAGAGATGTTTCTATGGAACAACCATCTTACTATGATACTTATTATCCATTAAATAATTATATGGCTTTAAGCATGTTTGTAAATGATTTGAATAAAGTGGAATCCACGGCAAGTCAATATATAGATACATCTTCTTCAAGTAGTTTAGGAGGATTTGGTGGTGGTGGATTTAGTGGAGGAGGCTCTGGCGGTGGCGGTGGCTCAAGCTGGTAGAGCTTAGTTAATATAAGGTTTAAAATAAATGGAGGTGTAACAATGATGGGGATTATTATTGTAGTAGTTGCAGGAGTTGTAATAATATGGGGTGCTGCGACATATAACAAACTTGTATCACTTAGAATGAACGTTAAAGAAGGATTCTCCACAATAGAGGTATTTTTAAAGAAAAGATATGATCTTATACCAAATTTAGTAGAGACAGTAAAGGGATATGCTACTCATGAAAAAGGAACATTGGAACAAGTTATACAGGCCAGAGGAAACGCAATTTCAAGCTCTCCAAAAGATAAATCAAAATATGAAGGTGAATTATCCAATGCCTTAAGTAGATTGTTAATGATTTCTGAAAACTATCCGGATTTAAAGGCTGATTTACAATTTATAAATTTACAAAAAGAATTACAAAATATAGAATCAGAGATAGAAAAATCAAGAAGATATTACAATGGAACAGTAAATAATCTTAATAAGGTTATTGAAAAGGTACCAAGTTGTATAATTGCTAGTTTGTTTAAGTTTAAGGAAGAACCATTCTTTGAATTGGAAAATATAGAAGAAAGACAAAATGTTCAAGTTAAATTTTAACTTTAGAGATAGGAAAAAAATAAAATTAGAGAATAGAAATTAGATAAAAAAGTCATTGGAAAGAAGAACCCCAATGACTTTTTTGCATGAAAATATAAGTAATAAAATAATTTATATTTAAAGTTAGCAATAAATAAATTGGATATAATTGACAATATCGATACACGATGTTACGATTTAAGTAAAAATATCGTGTATCGATATTTAATATATAGACATAATGCTTTAATCATAAAATGAGGAATATAAATTTAAAAATATTTGGGGGAATTTTATGAGAACAGGAAGAGATACACTTGTAAAGTTTATCACATTTAAAGAAAATGAATGTGAAGCTATAGAGCAATACTTGGAAGAAAAAGCATTAGAGGGATGGATATTAAATGATATAAGTTGTAGTTTTTTTATATTTAAAAAATCACAACCAAAAGATTATAAGTTTAGTGTAGATATATTTACAGATCTAAAGACAGGTGAGTATATAGATTTCTGTGAAGCTAGTGGATGGCAACATTTATGTAGTACAAATCATTATCTTATATTTTTTACAGAAGATAAAAATATTACACCTATACAAACTGATGAAGAAATTGTATTAACAAAAGTAGGAAGAGCTATGGCTATAAATACATTCATATATATTTGGATTTCTTTTTCTATGGTGAATAATGCTTATAATACTTTTTTTGTTCCAAATTTAGAATATAGTAAAGAAATATATGGCAATGATTACGTATTTATGATTCTTATTTGTGCAGTGTTTACTATTTGTCCAATTATTGAGATTATAAGAAGTGGTTTATGGTATTTCAAATTTAAAAAATTAGTAAGCTTGAATGAAAATGCTAATTATCCAAGTCTTAAGGCGTTAAAAGTAAAAAGCATTTTTTTGAATTTATACATAGGTACGCTAATAATAGTAATGATTGCTTTAGTGGGAGACTTGGGATATTTAAATACTTATGTATATACAGGATTTGTTTTACTGTTAATAGTTATATCTGTAAGTAAAGCATTTAGAATAATTAAAGATTAAAATATTTTAGTAAGGGTGGTATAAATGGCTAGAAAGCAATTTCAAACACTATCAGAACCCATGTATTATATATTATTGTCACTTACAAGTGAATGTTGTGGTGTAGACATTATGAAGAAGGTGGAGGAAATTTCTAAAGGTAGAATATCTGTAGGTCCAGGGACTTTATATACACTTCTTGGAAAGTTTGAAAGTTCGGGAATGATAAAAGAAACAGCAGTAGAAGGTAGAAAAAGAAGTTATATAATAACAAAAGATGGATATGAAGCTTTAAAAGAAGAATATATAAGACTTAAGTCAATGGTTGATGAAGGCAAAAATTATATGGGAGAAAATTATGAGAATAAGTAAAAATACATTTATTAAATTAATTACTATAAGAGAGCATGAATGTAATGCACTGGAAAAGTACTTGGAAGAAAAAGCATTGGAAGGATGGATACTACATGATATAGTGTGTGGATTTTTAGTATTTAAAAAGAGAGAATCACAAAAAATCAAGTTTACAGTAGACATATTTACAGATGCTAAGAAGGATGAATATATAGAATATTGTGAAGCAACAGGATGGATGCATTTACTTCAACATAATAAATATTTCATTTTTTATACTAAAGACCAAGACATTACACCTATACAAACTGATGAAGAAATAGTATTAAAAAAAGTTAGAAAATCTATTCTGAGAAGCGTATTATATAATATTTTTCTAATTGGATTAATGATATTTAATTTATCTAGTGGTGAAAAATATGGATATGGCTTCTTTAGTGAGATATCAAGTAATAGTGCTTTATTTGTAATGATATCACTAAGTATAATTATTATGGGTGCTTTGATTCTTACAATAAAGGATGGATTATGGTATTTAAAATCTAATAGAGCTTTTAAATTGGGTGAAAATATAAATTATCCAACTTTAAAAGAATTTGAAGTAAATGCTGTTTTTTCAGAACTATATATGTGCATTTTAGCTTTAATGTTTATTAGTTTGATGGGAGATTTAGGTATTGATAAAGGTTATATATATCTAGCTATTTTTATACTATTCTTATCTATTTGTATAAGTAGGTTTATAATTATAGTACTTAAAAAGTATAAGAAAACAAGTAGAATACTAGGCGTTCTTATATGTGCCATTGGAATATTTATATCGACTCATATTATATTATCAGGAAAAGAAATGATTAATTATGTGAGGGATGAGAATAAAACTCCTATTATGACCATAAATGATTTTATAGATATGAAGACAAAAAAGGAATATTTATATTTTGAAAGCTCACAGTCTTTTTTAGCAAGTTCTTATACTTACTCTTATGATGAGATGAATTATGATATAGAATATGATGATAGGGAAGCTATGGATGAACAATACAATGATGAAAGTAGCGGATATTATTTTGATTATGAAATATGTAAAAGTAAGTATGATTGGATAATTGATAAAACTTTTGAATCTTATTTAAAGAGATATAAATACTACGAGTATGATGAAGTTAAAGATAATAATTGGGATGCTTTACAAGTATACAAAGATAATCAATACAATAGTGGGTACATACTTAAATACAAAGATAGAGTGATTTCAGTTTCTGGTAGTATAGATTTTAGTAAAGAAAATATAGAATTTATAAAAAATAAATTACTTAAATGGTAGACATAAAATAAATTTTGGAGTTATATTTTAAAAAAGTTTTAAATTTTTGTTTAGAGTAAGAAGTGGCGGGTATATATAAATTATAAGTAAGAATTAACATTTAAAATTAACTACTAAAATTAAAATAATATAAATGGAAAATGGGAGGATATATAAAAATGAAAAAATTTGTTTGTACAGTATGTGGTTATATACATGAAGGGGAAACTGCTCCAGAAGTATGTCCAGTTTGTAAAGTAGGAGCTGAAAAGTTTGAAGAAATGAAAGGTGAAATGAAATGGGCTGATGAGCACAGAATAGGTTCAGCTCAAGGAGTAGATGAAGAAGTTTTAGAAGGATTAAGAGCTAACTTCGTTGGAGAATGTACAGAAGTTGGAATGTACTTAGCTATGAGCCGTCAAGCTGATAGAGAAGGATTCCCAGAAGTTGCAGAAGCTTACAAAAGAATAGCTTTCGAAGAAGCAGAACATGCTGCTAAATTCGCTGAATTATTAGGAGAAGTTGTAGTTGCTGATACTAAAGCTAACTTAGAAGCAAGAG
>NZ_JWHR01000081.1 GCF_000808015.1 Terrisporobacter othiniensis
GGCATAAAATGAATTATCAATTAGAATTAAGAAATTACTTAAATAAAATATATAACGAGAAAATTAATCAAATCCTAGTAAAAGAAGATTTACCAAAATTGAAAAACATGAACTTAGATGAAATTAAATCTTTAATATGCTCAAAAGAAGTTTATTTAGGTAGTGATTTAGACGAGTATATTATAAATTTGATTCCAGAAGGATTTAATGGCTATCTTTTAAGAAAAACTATTTCAAAAAACCATAATCTTACTCATCCTTTGCTTTATAACGAAAAAGGTGAACCACTAAAAGATTATACCCATAATAATTTTACTACCACTTTTTGGAGAGACTTTACTAATGAAACTTTTATAAATGATTTAAATAGTAAGTTTAGTAATAAAGATTTTTATGATTATGTAGACAAAAACTTTGATTCAATATATATAAATTTGA
>NZ_JWHR01000082.1 GCF_000808015.1 Terrisporobacter othiniensis
GATTATGATACAACTTATTATATATTAATAGTTAATAAAATGAATAGAGAGGTATAAAATATGTCAAACGAAACAATTTCAAATAATTTTATAAAGAATATTATAGTTGACGATTTAAAAACTGGAAAACATGATCACATAATTACCCGTTTTCCACCAGAACCAAATGGATACTTACATATAGGACATGCTAAGAGTATTTGTTTAAACTTTGGCTTAGCAAAGGAGTTCAGCGGAACAGTTAATATGAGATTTGATGATACAAATCCACTAAAAGAAGATGATGAATATGTTAATTCAATTAAAGAAGATGTTCAGTGGTTAGGATTTAACTGGAATAATTTATATTTTGCATCTGATTACTTTGATGAAATGTATAACAGAGCTGTTATTTTAATAAAAAAAGGTAAAGCATATGTAGATGATTTATCTGCAGATGAAATAAGAGAAAATCGTGGTACTTTAACAGAACCAGGAGTTGAAAGTCCATATAGAAATAGATCTATAGAAGAAAACTTAGACTTATTTGAAAGAATGAAAAATGGTGAATTTGCAAATGGAGAAAAAGTTTTAAGAGCTAAGATAGATATGTCTTCTCCTAATATAAACTTTAGAGACCCTGTTATATACAGAATTTCTCATGCCTCTCATCACAACACTGGAGATAAATGGTGCATATATCCAATGTACTCATTTGCTCATCCACTAGAAGATGCTATAGAAGGAATAACTCATTCTATCTGTACTTTAGAGTTTGAAGATCAAAGACCTTTATACGATTGGGTTGTTAGAGAATGTGAAATGGAAAATGTTCCAAGACAAATAGAGTTTGCTAGACTTAACTTAACAAACACTGTAATGAGTAAAAGAAAATTAAAATTACTAGTTGATGAAGGAATAGCTGATGGATGGGATGACCCTCGTCTTCCTACTATATCAGGTGTTAGAAGAAGAGGATATACTCCAGAATGTATACGTAACTTCTGCGCTGAGATAGGTGTATCAAAAGCTGACTCTAAAGTTGACAGCCAATTATTTGATCATTTCTTAAGAGAAGATTTACAACCAAAAGCACAACTTGCTATGGGTGTACTTAATCCTCTTAAGTTAGTTATAACAAACTATCCTGAAAATCAAAGTGAAATGATAGAACTTGAAAATATAGCTAAAAACGAAGAAGCTGGTACAAGAGAAGTTCCATTTAGTAGAGAACTTTACATAGAAAGAGACGACTTTATGGAAGAACCAATACCAAAATACAGAAGATTCTTCCCAGGAAATGAAGTTAGATTAAAAGGTGCATACTTTGTTAAATGTACTGATGTTATAAAAGATGAAAATGGTAATGTAGTAGAAATCCATGGTACTTATGATCCAGAAACTAAATCAGGTTCAGGATTTACTGGACGTAAGGTTAAAGGTACAGTTCATTGGGTAGATGCTAAAACTGCTGTTCCTGCACAATTTAGATTATTTGAGCCATTAATATTAGATGATGCTCCAGAAAATGAAGGTAAGCACTTCTTAGATCAAATAAATCCAAATTCACTTACAATATTAGAAGGATTCGTAGAGCCTGCAGCAATAAAAGATGCTAAACCTCTAGATAAATTCCAATTTGTTAGAAATGGATTCTTCTCAGTAGATACTAAGTATACTACTGACGAAAAACTTGTATTTAATAGAATAGTTCCTCTTAAGAGTTCTTTCAAACCTGGAAAATAATTAATAAAAAAACTGACACCTAACGGTTGTCAGTTTTTTTATATTATTGTAAATATCTAAATTATTTTTACATTCTTGAGAAGTATTCAATAGCTTTTGCAAAATCTTCTATGGTTTTATCAGCATCCCCATGTTCTATCCCCTCTTTTACACAGTGATGCAAATGACCTTCTAATACTATTTGACCGACTTTATGAAGTGCAGATTTGGCTGCATTAATTTGCATAATTATATCTTCACAAGGCACATCTTCGTCTACCATTCTATCTATAGCATTTAACTGACCTATTATTTTCTTCATTCTTCTGTGTATATTATCTGAGTCCATACATTGCTTCATAAGTTATCCTCCTAATTGTTTTTCATTCATATATGATTTTATCAATTTGTATTATAGTCATTATATTACCACATGTTAAATATTTCTAGATGATTTTTGTGAAAATTTATCAACTTCTTGCATCATAATTAATTTCACAGGTTAAATCATTTATATCTAAATTATCAAATATATTGTACTCATTGGAGAAGAAAGATAGCAATACTCTCACTTTTTCCTTTGGCTTTAAACCTTTACCTATATCAACTTTATTAAAAACTTTATTGCCTACTATTCTATTTTTGTCATCTTTTAATATTACTTTTAAATTACTTAAAGATTTTAACTCATAACTTTTCAAATTAAGTAAGTATGCATCCACATATAAGATGTTAGCTTCTTCATCCATTGATTTTATCATTAAGTTCAAATCATCATTTTTAATTTCAGTATTGTTTTTAGTTTTGCTTTTTGAGGAATAAGCTTTTATAAATTTACTGCCTTCAAGTATTTTTATTCTGTCCTTGGATTTATTTTCCCTTTTATTTCTTAATTTATAAACTTCTTCATGAGGATAAGAAAGTAATCCTTCGTATATAATATTTAACTTATTATCTCTTAAATCAAGTAATGTTTCTATTGTTCCGAGGATATCCATCCTGTTAATCCCTACAATTCTTTGGTAAATAAGTAATTCATAGTAATCATTAAAAGCTTGTTTTATGGGATAAATTCCACTTGGATTATCTATTATTGGACTTAAGTTTAATCTTAATTTTTTATTTTCATCGTACATCATTCCCAAATACTCTTTGGATCTTGTAGATAAATCAATTAAATATTTTTTCTTACCACAAGTAACTGAAGTTCTATAATTATTTTTAAATTTAGCAGAGCATGAATTATTTTTTCTATATGTTTCAAGGTTAAAAATTTCAATTAAGTTTTCATTTTCGTATTTGTAAATTACGCCTATTTCATAGTTAATTATATTCTTATTTTCACTTGTGCTATTTAGATTTTTATTTTCATTTATAATATTATTACAAGGGTTTTTATATTCTCCTCTAATCATTATATTTTCCAATCTGTCACCAGTAAAATCACCTACAAATAGTTGCATATTATATCCACTGTATGGAACATCTATGGTAAGAGGTAAATCATTTTCTCTATTTATAACAAGTTGCAAGCTATTTGCATAATTACTTTTTTCATCAGGAAATTCCCCAACTAATATAACTTTATCTTCTGTATATTTATTAGTTATGCTGCCATATGCTGCATCAATTATTAATTTTTTATTGCTAGATATCATAAAAAATCCTCCCCCAATTATTTAACCCTAATATATTATTTATTTATCATGGATTGTCCTTATTACTAATACTATCTCATGTTAAAAAATTATAATATTTAGATTTTAATGGATAAGGATTTTTAATATACTTTAAATTTATTATTCCATTGCTATACTTTTGTTTTCCAATTTTATTATTCTATCACAAGTTAAAATAGATGATAATCTATGTGATATGGAAAGTAGTGTTCTTTCACTGGAAGCAC
Organism: Terrisporobacter othiniensis; assembly: GCF_000808015.1. Taxonomy (GTDB): domain Bacteria; phylum Bacillota; class Clostridia; order Peptostreptococcales; family Peptostreptococcaceae; genus Terrisporobacter; species Terrisporobacter muris. Next base: position 3,611 of record NZ_JWHR01000082.1, read on the forward strand.
TTTTAAGCACAGATATTATCTTTTCTTCTGTTTCCGAATCTAAATTTGCTGTAATCTCATCTAGTAACATAATTGGTGGAGATGTTACTATTGCCCTTGCGATAGACAGTAGTTGCATCTGTCCTTGTGAAAAAAGATGAGGAGATGCAAAGGTGTCGTAACCTTTTTCAAGAGTTATTATATAATCATGAAGTCCTACAAATTTCATGGCATTTTCTATATCTTCTTTGCTTATATTTTCATCTTTTAAACTAATTTGCTCTGCCACACTTCCTTTTATAAAGGAAAATGACTGCTCCACATATCCAAATATTTTACGTTTTTCATGATTAGGTATTTCACTGACTTTCACATTACTTAAAGTAACACTTCCACTACTTGGCTCCAAAAGTCCAAGAATTAATTTAAAAAGTGTTGTCTTTCCAGCTCCTGTTCTTCCTGCAAAAGTTACACTTTCTTTATGTTTTATATTAAGTGATATATTTTCTAATATGTGTTCTCCTTTTATATAAGAAAAATCCACATTCTTAAGTTCTATATTTAAGTTATCATTTACAATTTTCTCATAAGTTAAATTATGGTCTTTCTCAGTTTCTTCTTCTTCATTTAGAAATTCGTCTATTCTATAAATCCCTGCTATGGATTGTTGAATATTTTGAAGTTCCATTCCTAAATTTTCTATAGGTGAAAAAATATTGTTAATTAATTCTATTGCTGCAGCTACAGAACCTATGGAAAGACCTAGAAAATATAGTTGATCACTAGACAAAATTACTACTAGTGCTACAACTACAGCTCTTAGTATTAATATTATGGGTGAAAAAATTGAGTCGTAGAAGTTTATTTTATTCATAGCTTCATAACTTTCATCAAGATAATTCACATATCTTTCTTCCATATATTCTTCTTTTGCAAAAGATTTAATCATTTGGATATTATTTATACTTTCTGGTATATGATTGTTCACCTTGGCTGTTAAAACACGATAAAGTCTTTGTGCTTTTAACATTTTTCTCTGAAAAGCTCTAGTTAAAAAATATACTACAGGTATGATAAATAAAACTAAAATACCAAGTTTATAACTAAATAACCATATGGAAATTACTATTCCCACAATTTTAAATGTATCTACAATCATACTTACTATACCATTTGTAAACAAAGACCCTACAGCTTCCACATCGTTGGAAAAACGAGATACTATGGAACCACTTTCATTTGTAGCTAGATATCCTATGGGTATTCTTGTAAGCTTAATCATCATTTCTTCTTTTATTTTTCTAATGATTTTCTGACCAAATACAGTGATGATTCCTTCTTTTCCAAAATTAAAAATACCAAGAAATACTATTGTACTAAAGTAAAGTAGGGCAGGCAATAATAAGCTCTTTCCTTTTACAATTAAATAATCATCTATTATATATTTTAGAACTTGAGGTGTTGCCAAACTAAAGCTTATTGATCCAATTATTACGAAAAGAAGTAAACATGTAAGTGATTTATGGTTTTTGAAAACATTTATTATTAATTTAACTACTTTGCTATTAATTTTTATAAACTTATTTTTATTATTCATCTTTATCACCTTCTTTTCTTTGTTGTAAAGAGTAAAGCTGATTGTATAATTTTGAGTTAGTTAGTAATTCATAATGACTTCCATACTCCAAGCTCTTATCTTCATTTATTAATATGATTTGATTTAAATACTTAAAAATTGAAAGTCTATGAGATATTAGCAAAATCAAGGAGTCTGTATAGTATTTTCTTAGATTTTCTATTATAATTTTTTCCGTATTCATATCCACAGCAGAGAAAGGATCATCTAGAATTAGTATTTTGTTTTTGTGATATAGTGTCCTTGCTAGAGCAATTCTGGCCTGTTGACCACCGCTTAGTCTTACTCCCCCATTTCCAACTAAAGTATGAATTCCTTTTTCCATGAATTTTAAATCTTCATTAAAACAAACCATATTAAGAACATGAGATATATCCCCTTCATCTCCTAGAGTTATGTTGTTGTAGATAGTGTCTGAAATTAAATTAGGATTGTGACCTAAGTAAGATATGATTTTACTTCTTTCATATTCACTATAATCTCTAAGTTCTTTATTATCTATTTTTAAACTTCCTTCATAGTTATAATTTCCTAAAAAGATTTTTCCTAAAGTTGATTTGCCACAGCCTATGGGTCCTGTTATACCTATGATATGATTTTCTTTTCCAGAAAAATTAAGATTTTTTATTATATAGTCATGATTATATTTAAAATATAAATTTTTAGCTTCTATTATTGTTTTTTTATCTATTTCACCTAAACTTTTATCAATTTGGCTGTATTCATTTAAGTAGGGTTTTATTCTATTCCAAGATACCGCTGATTTTTGAATTGTATTAAAAAGCCTAGCAATCCTACTAGCCTTCACTGCCATAATAGCAAATATTGAAATATAAGCAGAAAACTCACCTATGGTAAATGTTCCTGTATAGACCTTTTCACCAAGCATTATTATGACAAAGACAATTCCACCCATGGCAATAACATTGTAAATTGGCTGCATGGCATTTTCCCATACATTTGCCACAACTGCTTTCTTCTCAAAGTCAGAAAGTTCCTTGTCATAAATTATTCTATTATCAGCTTCTCTACCATAAAGTCTGTATAAAATTGCATTGTCTATCCTATCATAAGTTATATCTGATACCCTAGACACTTGACTTCTATAAGCTTTTGTAAATTTAAAGATAATTTTTTTTAGTTTTTCTGCAATAAAAATAGCCACAGGTATGAATACACAAGCATACAAGGTTATCTTCACATCATAGCGTAAAAGTGTTATTAAATATGATATAAAAAGAACTCCTGTGTCAAAAACTTCTGTGGTAGACTTTCTCATACCTTCCACACATACGTCCACATCTGAGATCGCCTTTGTCATAAGACTTCCCATATTCTCTTCACTTAGCTCTTTTTCTTCTTTATGTAAAATATTGTTATAAAGCATAAACCTCATGGTAGCCGTAGTTCTATTGGCAAATTGTCTAACATAGTACCTTTTAATATATCTGAAAAATTGCACCATAAAAATCACAAATATAAAAGTTAGTGCTAATTTTATTAAGTTGTAGAAACTTACTTTTCCAATTAAAGCATCTATTAATTTTCCTTGATAAATAGGTCTAGCTACCATTCCCACATTGTACAAAATCCCAAATATGGTTAGTAGTATTACTGTTTTCTTTTCCTTTATCCAATAATTTTTTATTTTATCAGGATTTTTTATGGATTCAATTGCACTTTTCTTCATATTTATCCCCCTGTAAATTTTATGTTCATAATATGATTTTAGCATAATATTATTCAAAATCTCAGATTCAATCTTTAATAATAAAAAGCCATATGTTTTCTTATACCCTTTAGAGAATAATTTGAAATTTAAAACTCATAATAATGATATAACGTAAAATGGAGGTGTTCTTATGTTTAAAAGTAAATTTTTAGTATGTGACGATGATAAAAATATAGTAGAAGTGTTATCCAACACAGGAGAAGAAATAAAATGTGGTGATAAACCTATGCATGAACTAGTGGCTAACTCCACAAATGCAGCACAAGAAAAACATGTTCCTCAGGTAAGTGTAGAAGGAAATACTGTGAAAGTAGATGTGGGAAGTGTGGCTCATCCTATGGAAGAAGCACATAGTATCACGTGGGTTCATATAGTTACAAATCAAGGTATACAACGTAAGTACTTACAGTCAAATACTGATCCTGTTGTGGAGTTTGCATTATGTAATGATGAAAAACTACAAGAAGTATATGCTTATTGCAATCTTCATGGATTGTGGATGAGTAAAGCATAAAATTCGCTTCACCTGAGCAACGTGTCGGCGAAACACTTCGTATTGCCAAAATTGAGAAGCATATCGTCAACGATATATCCTCGTTACAACTTTAAGCCACTGTGTGGGCGTTATGAAATTTCAGTCAACTACGTTTCTCAAAAATGTCCAAGGCTGTTTTATTTTTATACAACCTTGGACATTTTAATAATCTTATTTATCCATATTATTTTCTATAAAAATATTTTTATCTTTTTAGAGCATTAATTTACACATTATTTTTATACAATAAAGATTCAACTAATTTGGCAACATTTTTAACGTGATCTAAATTGTGATGTGACAATCCTTTATCTAAATATTCAAATTCAGATATTTTATTGTATACATCTATTATTGTTTTATCATTCATTATTTTTTCAAATCTATCCATATTTCTATTCCTTTTGCTCACCTTTTGATGTCTGTTTATATAATTTCACAAAAGTTTCGTTATAAGTCACTTGACCACCTATATCTGATATACCTGATTTTATTATCCAATTAGGATTACCGTGTTTCTTCCACCAACCAGCATACATCATAACCACATCATCACAAATACTATCGTCAATTTCCAAAGAAACTTCTATTTTTCCTTCCTCTGATTCCATATTTATTAAATCATCTTCAAAAAGATTGTATTTATCTGCCATCTCTCTATTAATATAAGCTTTTGCTTTATTTTTATCGTCCATATAATGCTGACTAAACAAAGATTCTTTTCCATGATTTGTTAATAATCTAAAGTTATATTCTTTATTAGTTTCACTTATATTCAAGGCATTTTTATCAATAAATATTTCAAATTTTCCTGACTCTGTTTTAAACTGCTTATTCTCCCAAGGTATATTTTCATGAATAGTAAAGTAGTTTTTAGCAAGGTAATCTAAACTTATCTCTTTATTTATATATCTAAGTGGTTCTATGACTTTTTCCAAATATTCCTTTTTATCCACATAAGGATAGTTAGCAAGATTTAATTTTCTAGCTAATTCCCTAAAGAAATAGTACTCATCCATAAGTTGATTTTCTGGTTCTACTGCTTTCTCAATATAAGTTAAGTAAGGATTAGTCATAGAACTATATAGTAAATCTTCACTTTCAAAAACACTTGTCACAGGAATAAATAAATCACAAGCCTCTGCTGTATCAGTTAAAAATAAATCAAAACACACTTTAAATTCAATTTTATCCATGGCTTTTCGCAACTTTTTTAGCTGTGGCAATTGATTTAACATATTACTTTTTGTTATTACTGCCATTTTCACATTATTTTCTTCTATAAAATCACTTATTTTACTAACATAAAAGAATTCATCATTTGCATGTTTAAAACTTTCATAAGGATCTATATTTAACACATCTGGATAAAGCCTATTGGCATAATTTACTCCTCCTCCACTATAACCGATTTGACCAGTTATAGCGCCTAAAGTGTTTATATTACCAATTGTACTTCCTCCATGAGCATATTTTTGCATACCATAGCCTTGCAAAATAGTTGAATAAGGTTCTGTGTATTTTTTCACAAGTAAATCTAAATTTTTCATCGAAATGCCTGCCATATTACACAACTTTCTTAAATTCAATTTATTTAAATAAGCTTGATATTCATCGAAATTTTTCACATATTTATTTATAAAATCTTCATTATGTAGATTTAGTTCAATTATCCTTTTGCCCATAGCTAAAGCCAAGGCATTATCTCCACCTGGTTTTATTTGAATATAAAAATCACTTTGCTTTGCTGTAGCAGTGTATATAGGATCAATAACAATAACATAAGCACCAGCTGTCTTAGCTTTTTTAATTATATTCATAGTATGTATAGTTGTGTTAGCTGGATTTTTCCCCCATACTATAATAGTTTTACTATTTAGCATATCTGATAGTGAATGACTTTTTACATCGCCAAAATTTATTTTTTGAGCCTCTATACCTGCACTCCAACAAGGACCACCCTTTTGTTTACAACTTCCTCCAAAGAAGTTGAAAAATATCTCCCCAATACTTTTTAGTAAACTTCCGCTACCATATTGTTCATAATACATTAATGATTTTGACCCATAGTTTTCTTTATAATAGCTTAACTTCCCAGCCATAATATCTAACGCTTCTTCAAAACTTATCTCTGCCCACCTATTATTAATTTTCAACAGTGGTTTATAGCGTCTATTTAAATGATTATGTCTTTTTAAATGACTTAATCCTTTTTTACAAATAACCCCCTTAGTATAGGGATGTAACTTATCTCCTTCTATTTTTGCAATATTATTATCTTCAGTATATACATTAAATTTACACGCATCAAAACAATCTAATGTACAACCCCCACTTAGAACTTTCATCTAATCCCCCTCATTTTATTTCGAAATATTTTCATATACATATACAATTGCCTCTTTATTTAGTACTTTTTTATCTACAATTTGAAACTTTTCTTCATCTATTTTAGGGAAAAATGTGTCTGCATCTTCTACAGTTTTATAAATTCTCGTTATATATATTTTATCAGCCAAATTCTTTTCTAAAATTTGTCTATATATTTCTTCTCCGCCAATAATAAAGATTTCTTCCTTTGAAAATTTAATTTCTTCTAATACTTCCTCCAAAGAATGATTAATCTCCACTTGCTGATTTTCCACATTGTATCCCTTATCTCTACTTAGAACAATATGTTTTCTAAAGGGTAGCACTCCAGGCAAAGATTCAAATGTTTTTCTCCCCATGACTATGGTTTTATTTATGGTTGTATTTTTGAAAAAAAGTAAATCTTCTTTTATATGAAATAACATTTTGTTATCTTTTCCTATTGCGTTATTTTCAGTAGCTGCAACTATTAATGATATCATTTACGACACTCCTTTTGTTGTTTTAAATACAGTATATCAAAATAATAAAAAATGTGGTGAATAATTATTTATTTGTCATACAATATAAAAATTCTCAGTATATATCTTCTATACATGATTTTATTTCAAATTCTTGACTTAAATCAACAGTTATTCCTAATGTTGAGTCATAAGGATATCCTGAAATTTCTTTACAAGTACCAAGGTCAGAGTCATATACAGTTAATATATCTGGTCCTGTTATTCCTTCAAATTTAGCATATTCAAGTCATTTTTGATGATTTCACAATAAAAATATCTTTTATAATATTTCCACTATGTTTATATATTTTATTCTCATTTTCTATAATTAAATTTGTTACTACATTTTTATTACAATAAATAT
>NZ_JWHR01000083.1 GCF_000808015.1 Terrisporobacter othiniensis
GAAATAAATGTAAAAAATTATAAAGGAAAAAATTCTAAGTTAGAAATTTTAATTAATCTTATTAAACAAGAAAGTGATAGAAAAATATTAGTATTTTCTCAATTTACAAAAGTTCTTAAAATTATAGAAAAAAGATTAGAAGAAGAAACTATTGCATATTCTTATTTGGATGGAAAGACTGATGCAAAAGATAGAATAAAATTGGTGGAAGAGTTTAATGACAGTAATACTAAGAGAGTATTTTTAATATCATTAAAAGCTGGTGGAACAGGGTTGAATTTAACTAGTGCATCTATGGTAATTCATTTTGATCCTTGGTTTAATCCAGCCAGTGAAGATCAAGCAAGCGACAGAGCTCATAGAATTGGTCAAAAAAATTTAGTAGATGTTATTAAATTAATTTCCAAAGATACTGTAGAAGAAAAAGTAATAGCTCTTCAGGAAAATAAAAAAGAACTTATTGAAGAT
>NZ_JWHR01000084.1 GCF_000808015.1 Terrisporobacter othiniensis
ATATAAAAGGATGTGTATAAATGACTGATAAAAAAAGACCTAGTACAAAGAAAATGAAGGATTATGAAAATGAAAAATTAGAAATAGCCAATGAATTAGGTACAATTCATGTTGATGATGTGCAAGTTAATGTTAAAATAGCATCTCAAAATGAGGCTAAATTTAGTAAAAAAACTAGAACAAAACAACATAACTTAAACAATCAAATGAAAACAACACCTCATGAAAAAGTATAATTTACAGGTAAAATAAAGTATAAAGATCTTACAAAATAAAAACAAATATACCATTGGTATATTTGTTTTTATTTTGATTTATTCTTAATTACTTTCCAGTAGTTTTCGAAAGCACTTTCATTTTTGTTTTTGCCATGTACATAATATTTTTTATCTTTTATTGCATCCGGCAAATACTGTTGATCAACATAATGATTTTCGAAATTATGAGGGAATTTATATTCCACCCCTCTACCTAGTTTTTTAGCCCCAGCATAATGAGCATCTTTTAAATGATTCGGAATTTCTCCTGTTTCAATATTATCTAAATCATATAGTGCCATATCTATAGCATTAATTACAGAATTTGACTTTGGACACTGTGCCAAATATATGGTTGCTTGAGCTAATGGTATACGAGCTTCTGGAAAACCTAGTTGAAGGGCCGCTGAAACACAAGCCTCTGTTATGGTTATAGCTTGAGGTACAGCCAATCCTACATCCTCACTGGCAACACATAATAATCTTCTTGTTATTGATTGAAGGTCTCCTGCTTTTATTAATCTTGCTAAATAATGAATGGCTCCATCAGCATCTGATCCTCTCAAAGATTTGTGAAAAGCTGACAATATGGAATATCCGTCATCTCCGCCCTTATCATAATTTAACATTTTTACAGAAGAACAATTTACAACATCATCTAATGTTACTTCCACACGATTATTAAATATATCTATTCCCACGTTAAAAACTAATTCTAACTTGTTTAAAGCACTTCTCATATCACCATTACAAGTATCCGCAATATACTCCAATGCCTTATTTTCTATGTTAATATCTTCATATGTATATAAACTTTTCATTTTATCTAATGCTCTATTTAAACCTTTTAATATGTCTTTTTTCACAATAGGCTTAAACTCAAATATAGTACTTCTGCTTAAAATCGCCTTATATACTACAAAATATGGATTATCTGCAGTACTAGCAATTAATGTAACTGAGCCATCTTCTATAACTTCAAGTAAAGATTGTTGCTGCTTGCGATTAAGAGCTTGAATTTCATCAAGCATTAAAAGTATGCCATTATAAGAAAATAAATCTTGTTTATTTGCATCAATCACATCTTTTATTTCTTTAACTCCGCAATTTACAGCATTAAGCTTTACATATTTTTTGTTTGTACAATTTGCAATAATGTTTGCAAGCGTTGTTTTTCCCGTGCCCGGAGGACCATATAAAATCATATTGGGTATGGTGTTATTATCTAATAATTTATTAATAATTTTACCTTTACCAATTATATGAGATTGTCCTACCATATCTTCTAACTCTTTAGGACGTAATTTATCTGCCAAAGGTTGCACATTTTTCCCTCCTTATAAGTTTTATATACTATATAATTATAACCCTTTTAGAAATTATAAGTATTTAAAATCCTTTAAAGTCTTTATATAATTTAAAAAAGGTATCTTATTTTATAAAGATACCTTTTATTACTAATAATTACTTCTTACTTTTTTAAGTTCTGGTATTAACTTATCATTAAGAATTTTTATATGAGTTCCCTTCATTCCTAAAGATCTAGACTCAATTACTCCTGCACTCTCAAATTTTCTAAGAGCATTAACAATTACTGATCTTGTTATTCCAACTCTATCAGCAATTCTGCTAGCAACAAGTAAACCTTCATTTCCTTCTAGTTCTTTAAAAATATGCTCCACTGCTTCTAATTCTGAATAAGATAATGTTCCTATCGCCATTTGAACTACTGCAGTTTTTCTCATTTCTTCTTCCATTTCTTCACTTAACCCTCTTAGAACTTCCATACCTATTACTGTAGCACTATACTCAGATATGACTAAATCATCATCTGTAAATATATCACCATATCTTGATATTACTAGTGTACCAAGTCTTTGTCCACTTCCTAGTATAGGAACAATTGTAGTGTATTTTTCTAATCTTCCTTGTTCATACGGAAATACCTCTAATACCTTCTCACCCGTTAGGTTTTCCAGTGTTTCATTAATTTTTAAAACACTATCTGTATATGCTTTAGGGAAAATTTGTAATTTAGTTTCTTCATCTTCTATAACAGAGCTATCTTGTGCATCTGTTAAATAAAGACCTATTACTTTTCCTTTTGCATTTATCACGTATATATTAGCTTCTAATACTTCCCCTAATGTTTCTGCTAATAAATCAAATGATACACTACTCCCTCCGCTTGTTTGAAGAGTTTTATTGATTTTTCTTGTCTTTTGTAATACTTCACTTGCCATTTAATCATCTCCTTAACAAAGTTTAAGGTTTCAAGAATTTAATATTCTCTAGCTTCCTAGTTATATACTTATTTTACCTATTTCATTCTAACATAAAAATATATACTTAACAATAAATTGTTTGTATTTTTCCCAATATTCAGTCATTTCTATAGTTTTATTTAATTATTCTTCAATTATTCTTCCTTCAGCCTTACATTCCTTATTAGAACATACTTCCTTTATCTCATTTTTTGTATGCTTTTCTACCATGTAAGAGCCACACTCTTTACAAAATTCTCCTGTTGGTTTATACCAACTTATGAAATCACACTCTGGATAATTTGAACATCCATAAAATGCTTTGCCTTTTTTAGATTTTCTAAGAATAATGTCTCCCTCTTCACATTTTGGACATTTTACTCCTACTTTATTAACAAGTGGCTTTGTGTTTTTGCAGTCTGGATAGTTTTTACAAGCCATGAATTTACCAAATCTACCGTATTTAATAACCATGTTTGATCCACATAATTCACAGATTTCATCAGTCTCTTCATCCATATTAATTTTTTCTATTTTTTCTTTTGCCTCTGCAATAGCTTCTTTTAAAGGTTCATATACCTCTGAAACTACACTCTTCCACTGTATATTACCTTCTTCGATTTCATCCAATTTATTTTCCATTTGAGCCGTAAAATCAACATCAATAAACTTTTGGAAGTTTATATTTAAAATATCTGTTACTATCATACCTAGCTCCGTTGGATGTAAGCTAGTCCCTTGTTTTTCCACATAACCTCTATTTAGGATAGTTGCTATTGTTGGAGCATAAGTACTAGGCCTTCCTATGCCAAGTTCTTCTAAAGTCTTAACTAAACTAGCCTCAGTAAATCTTGCTGGTGGCTGAGTAAAGTGCTGTGCCGGTATAAATTGATTTACTTCCAACTCATCATTTTCTTTTATTGGTGGTAAGATTTTATCTTCTCTTTCTGTAAAATTATAAATTTTAGTATATCCATCAAATTTCATTATTGAACCTGTTGCTCTAAATAATGCATCGCCTATTTTACAATCTATATTTAATACATCAAATAAGGAATCTTCCATTTGACTAGCTACAAATCTTCTCCAAATCAAATTGTAAAGCTTAAATTGATCTTTACTTAATGAACTTTTTACGCTTTCTGGTGTTCTAAGCACTGAAGTTGGTCTAATAGCCTCATGAGCATCTTGAACCTTTTTCTTTTCTTTGCCTTCTTTTTTGTCAGCGTTTACTTTATAGTAGTTTTCACCTAATTCTTCTAAGATATATGATTTTGCCTTTTCCTTAGCCTCTTCAGATATTCTCTTTGAATCTGTTCTTATGTATGATATAAGACCTACTGTTCCTTCTCCTTTGATATCAACACCTTCGTATAATTCTTGAGCTATTATCATTGTCTTTTTAGTTGTAAAAGATAATTTATTAGCTGCATCTTGTTGAAGCACACTAGTTGTAAATGGCTTTGGCGCAGATTTTCTTCTTGTTTTTGATTCAATTTTTTCTACTATTAGTTTTTCATTTTTTATATTTTCTAAAACTTTATTAACTTCTTCTTCATTATCTAAATTTATTTTTTCATTATTAAGTGATACAAACTTAAATAATACTATTTCTTTATCTTTAGTTATTCCTTCAATATCTAAAGTCCAATATTCTTTAGGAACAAATTCATTAATTTCTTTTTCTTTTTCACATATTATTTTTGTTGTTACTGATTGTACTCTACCTGCACTAAGACCTTTTCTTACTTTTATCCAAAGTATAGGACTTATTTGATATCCTAAAAGTCTATCTAATACTCTTCTTGCTTGCTGAGCATCTACAAGTTTTAAATCTATGTTCCTAGGACTTTTGATAGCTTTCTTGATAGCGTCTTTTGTTATCTCATTAAATTCTATTCTACATTCATCATTTTCGTCAATACCAAGTATATATGCTAAATGCCAAGAAATAGCTTCACCTTCTCTATCAGGGTCAGTTGCCAGATATACTTTCTTAGATTTTTTAGCTTCTTTTTTTAATTCTTTTATTAAATCACCTTTACCTCTGATATTAATATATCTAGGTTCAAAATTGTTCTCTATATCAACACCTAAAGTACTTTTAGGTAAATCTCTAACATGACCAACCGAAGCCTTTACAGTATAATGGCTTTTTCCCAAGAATTTTTCTATTGTTTTAGCTTTTGCAGGCGATTCCACAATTACCAATGTTTTCGCCATTTTCACACCCCCACCCTTAATTTTTTAGTTTATGCTAAACATTTTATTATTCATTTCAACAACTAAGTCTCTTAGTAATAATTCATTTATTATAGTATTTACATTTTTTATATCAATACCAGTATTATCACAAATTTCATTAATTTGCAACATCCCTTGTCTTTTTATAACCTGAATTATTTTTAATGCTTCATTACTTAAATCCTTAATATCATATTCTATACTATTTTTATTATTATTAAAACTACTATTATCATATTCATTTAAAATATCATCAATATTTTCTATTAATTTTGCACCTTCTTTAATTATTTTATGACAACCTTTGCTTAAATCCGAACAAATATCACCAGGAACTGCAAATATATTCTTGCCTTGATCTAGTCCTAGATCAGCAGTAATTAAGGCACCACTTTTTTCTCCTGCTTCTACAACTATAATACCATCACTTATACCACTAATAATTCTATTTCTGCATGGAAAATTACCACGAGTGGTTATATGTCCAACATTATATTCAGATAAAATTAATCCTCCATCTTCCAAAATTTCATTAGCTAGTTGTGTATTACTTGATGGTCTAATGTTATCTAGAGATGATGCTAAGACTGCTATAGTCTTGCCCTTTCCTTTTATACATCCTCTATGACAGCATGAATCTATGCCTAAAGCAAGCCCACTTATTATGTTAATATCTCGTTCAGATAATTCATAGCTAATACGATGTGCGCAATTTATACCGTAGATCGTAGGCTTTCTAGAGCCTACCATTGCTATATTTAAATTATTATTTATTATGGACAAATCTCCTTTATAAAATAATATTAAAGGAGGGCTATAAATATTTTTAAGTTTTTCTGGATATTCTTTATCTTCTATACAAATATACTGAATAGAGTTTTTATATAATTTTTCCTTAATATCATATAAATTGAAACGACTAATATATTTTACTAGATTTTCCTTAATATTTAAACTTATATTTTTTAAATTATATATATCTTTTTCACTAAGATTTATAATTTCTTCCACACAGCCAACTTCTTCTATTATTTTCCCAAGAGTTATAGTACTTATTCCCTTTATTGATTTTATACACAAATAAATATCCTTCTTATACATGGTTTAACTCCAATCTAGATTTAAAATATGTATAATAAGCTTTTCTAAATGAGTAAGATTCCAATATATGATTTTTCTTTATATTTTCTTCACCTTCTAAATCAGCTATTGTTCTAGCAACTTTTATTAACTTCGTATAGCTTCTATTGCTTAACTCATGCTTATTATAAATATCATCTAATATATTTTTACTTTCTTCATCTAATTCACAATATTTGTCTATCATAGTTGTACTCATCTCATTGTTAGTATTTATAAGTTCATTTTTAAATCTTAGTTTTTGTATTTCCCTTGCTTTTTCCACTCTACATCTTATTTCTTCAGAAGTTTCTTCCTGTGATTTTTCATTAAGTTTTTCGAAAGGAGTCTGTATCATTTCCACAAATATATCAAACCTATCTAAAAGTGGTCCTGATAATCTATTTCTATATCTAATAATCTCATAACTTTGGCAGCGACATTCTGTCTTTGACAAATATAAACCACAGGGGCAAGGATTCATAGCTGCAATAACTAACATATTACAAGGATACTTAACATTTTGTCTTACTCTTGCTATATTCACATATTTATCTTCCATTGGTTGTCTTAAACTTTCTAATATTCTTCTATCAAATTCTGCTACTTCATCTAAAAATAATACACCTCTATGAGATAAAGTAATTTCTCCTGGCTTTGAGTTAAAACCTCCACCTACTAATGATTGCATGGTTGTACTATGATGAGGTGATCTAAAAGGTCGCTCTGTAATTATTCCATCCTCTTCATTAATTAAGCCTGCAATACTATAAATCTTGCTTATTTCAATCATTTCTTCTTTGTCCAATTTGGGTAGTATAGTTCTCATACGTTTCGCAACCATAGTTTTTCCTGATCCAGGTGGACCCACCATGATGAGATTATGATTTCCTGCTGCACATATTTCTGCAGCTCTTTTCACAAAATAATTTCCTTTTACATCTTTAAAATCTTCAGTGTAATTAAACTCAACATTATGTACTTTTAAATCTTTATAATTTAAATCAATATTTTTATTCCCATTAATATAATTAATACATTCCTGCAAATTTTTTACAGGGATAATTTCTATTCCATCAATAAAATTACTTTCTCTTAAATTATCATACGGTATAAATATACGTTTAAAGTTTTCCTTTTTTGCTCCAATTACTAAAGGTAAAATTCCCTTTACCTTTCTCAAGTGCCCATCTAAAGATAATTCTCCAACAAAGATGCACTCATCTAAGTAATAATCATCTCTATTCAAATATTTCCTCAGTATACCTATGGAAATTGGTAAATCTAAAAATGAACCTTCTTTCTTTATATCTGCCGGTGATAAATTTACTACTATTCTTGAATTGGGGAAATCATAACCACTATTGATTATTGCTGATTTCACCCTTTCCCTAGCTTCTCTTACTTCCGTCCCTGGAAGTCCAACCACATTAAATGATGGAATTCCTCTTGTTATATCCGTCTCCACCTTTACTAAAAAGCTATCTATTCCTATTAAATTATTAGAATTTATTATACTTAACATGTTTCCCCTTTCTAAAAAGCATTCACAATATGATTTATTTTCTTTTCATTAAAATAAATTTCAATTACATCAAATCTAATGGATAAATTTTCTAAGGAGTTATCCAAAATATAATATTTTGCCACACTAGTTATCTTTCTTTTTTTCTTATAATTTACGGCCTCCGATGGATATCCATAATTTATATTGCTTCTACCTTTGACCTCAACGAAAACTAATTCACCATTCAATTTTGCTATTAAATCTACTTCACCCATTTTTGTTCTATAGTTTCGTTCTATTATTTTTCCACCTTTAGAAATAATGTATTTTAATGCCATTTCCTCGCCTAATTTACCTTTTTCAATATTATTCATATTTTCACCTTATTATTTTTATTATGTGATTATTGTCAAGGTAATTGCCATATATACAATTTTTTTTATAATTGATAAATTATTACAATATATATATGATTACTAGTAAGGGGTTTGTGGAAATTAGTTATTAAAGGGGGATAACTTATGTCTAAAAAAAGATCTAGGAGAAAAAATAAGAATAAGAATAAATCATTTAAAATTATTATAGTTGTTACTTGTATTATTGGAGTTTTTTTCATCCATAGCAAAATAAACAATAATACAAACGAAGACAAAAAAGAGAATGCTATTACTTCTGTATTTAATGAAGATGCCGAGACTTACGAGGCTTCCATATTAGCTGCTGGAGATATTATGGTTCATACTCCTCAATTACAGGCTCAGTATGATTCTTCTACTAAAACTTATGATTTTGAAAATAATTTTAAATATGTAAAAAAGTATGTTGAAAAAGCCGATTATAGCTTGGCTAATTTAGAGACAACGCTAGCTGGCAATGAAGTATATCCATACAGTTCTTATCCTATGTTTAATTCACCTGATGAATTGGCTGATGCATTAAAAGATACTGGTTTTGATTTATTATCGACAATAAACAATCATAGTTTTGATAAAAGTGATTTAGGTGTTAATAGAACATTATATACTTTAAAAGAAAAGGGCTTTGATACAGTTGGTACAAGAGAAAATACTGCTGATGATGAATACATAATAAAAGATATAAATAATATTAAAGTGGGTATCACATCTTATTCTTATGGAGATGTAAAGGATGATAATAAATATTTAAATGGAATTAAAATATCAGAAGAATGCGAAGGTAAAATGAATGTTTTTGATTCTTTAAATGTGGATAAAGCTTTTAAAACTATTACCTCTACTACAAATAAAATGAAGGATACAGATATGCAGGTTGTTATTTTACACTGGGGTATAGAATACGCGAGAAATGAAACAAATTTCCAAAAACAATTAGCTCAAAAGCTTTGTGATGCTGGTATTGATATTATAATAGGTTCTCATCCTCATGTGGTGGAACCTGTTGAAACAATAACTTCCTCAAATGATAAAAATGAAACTCTTGTAATCTATTCCTTAGGAAATTATATATCTAATCAAAGAAGAGAGACTGTTGGGGCATATAGTGAAGATGGGTTAATGGTTAATATTGACATAAGTAAAAAAAGTAATGAAGAGGAAGCAAAAATTGAAAAAGTTACTTGTA
The DNA here is from genome assembly GCF_000808015.1 of Terrisporobacter othiniensis. Classification (GTDB taxonomy): domain Bacteria; phylum Bacillota; class Clostridia; order Peptostreptococcales; family Peptostreptococcaceae; genus Terrisporobacter; species Terrisporobacter muris. The sequence continues at coordinate 8,994 of NZ_JWHR01000084.1, forward strand.
TACCTACTTGGGTAAATAAGTATAGTAACGGATATAAAAATATTTACGAAATTATTCCTATAGACGATGAAGATTATTTGAATTCCATTGCTTCTTTAAATAAATATAACATGAAACAATCATATAATAATACGGCATCTTTGATAGATACTTCTAATATAATTACTGTTGTTGATAGTCCTTTTAAATAAATTATAAACTTATTTAAATATAATAAATCCCAGCCTTATTTTCGAGGCCAGGATTTTTATTTTTATTATTTACTATTTAATTCAAATCTACCATTTGGTATTATGTCCACATTTATCAATATTTTAATATTACCTTTTCCCAAGTTAATCTCCTCTTGAACACTAACATTTAAAAGCAAAAATTTACTTCTCTTAATAAACTGAGTAGGTTCTCCATAAATTCAGAAGCCAATTATAATGTCCTAGTATATAAAAAAAGAAACTATTAATAGTTTCTCCTTTTATTATATATATTATTGTATTTGATTTAAACTTAGTTATTTCCAAAAAATCTATTAATTATACAAAATAAAACTTTTAATTGAAAATATACTAATTTATGGATAATATAAAGTTATATGATTATTTTATATTTTAAGAAGGGGGGCATAAAATGTACAATCATAACAATATCAATACTAAGAAATTTCTTATTTGTTTCAGCTTAAGTATACTTATTATGGGAGTATTCTCTTTTAGTAGTGTTAATAAGACTTCCATATTTTCTAAAAATAAATCAGAAGAAGCATCTGTATTTACGCCTACAAAAAAAAATGTCAATAAAGCTTCTTTATTAGCCGTGGGAGATACTATGGTATACAACGCTCAGCTAACTGGGCAATATGATGTATCTACAGCAAAATATAATTTCAACAATAACTTTGAGTATGTGAAAAAATATGTTGAAGATGCTGATTATTCCATGGTTAACTTGGAAACAACATTAACAGGTAACAAAGTTTATAGATATAGCTCTTATCCAAAATTCAATTCACCAGATGAACTTGCTGATGGATTAAAATATGCTGGTTTTGATTTAATATCTACAGCAAATAACCACGCTTATGACAAGGGTGATTTAAGTATAAAAAATACTCTTGCAACCTTAAAAGATAAAAAACTTGATGTGATTGGAACTAGAGAAAATAACGGAGATAGATATATAGTAAAAAATGTTAATAATATAAAAATAGGTATTACTTCTTATTCTTATGGAAGAATTATTAACGATAACAAATACTTAAATGATGTGAAAATCTCCAATGAATACAAAAACAGTGTTAATATCTTTGACTCTACAAGTATAGATAAGGCATTTAATAATATAAACTATACTCTTAAAAAGATGAAGGATACTGATTTACAAGTAGTTTATCTACACTGGGGAGACAAATATTCTCTTAAAGAGAATTCCTTCCAACAAAAGTTAGCTCAAAAGCTTTGTGATGCTGGTGTGGATGTTATAATAGGTTCTCACCCTCACGTGGTACAACCTGTTACATCTATAAAATCTGCAGATGGTAAACATGAAACTGTAGTTGCTTATTCTCTTGGAAACTTCTTATCTAATCAAACTAGAGATCAATTTAATCAATATACAGAAGATGGTTTGATGATAAATATAGACATTAGTAAAAATAACACTGATGAAGAAGCTAAAGTTGAAAAAGTCACTTGTATACCTACTTGGTTAAATAAATATTACAATAGCAAAACTGCTAAGTATGTTTATGAAATAATACCTCTTGCTAACAAATCAGATTTAGATAAAATAAACAACTTGTCAGAAAGTAAAATAGAAAAATCCTATAAAAATACTGCTGAACAAGTTAAAACATCAGATTTAATAAGTATAGTTGAAAATCCATTTGATTAAACTATTATAAACAATATAACTTATAATCACGAATATATAAAAATGCTCTTTCACCCTACTATAATAGTTATGTGAAAGAGCATTTTTTAATTTCAGTTAAATAATCTATATACTTTCTTGTCTAATATTTTCAATTATATTTTCTTTATTTATCTTCTTCATAGGAATATATGCTGAAATAAACGTGATTACAAATATACCTATGGCAGATATAGCAATAGCACTCCAAGGAAGTACTAATCCCATTTGGATAACATCTCCTAATATGACATTCATAAGAGCTACCAATCCAATTCCTAGAGGAATACCATAAATTAAAGCTAAAGCTCCATATAGCAAACTTTCCAGATATATCATCTTATTAAATCCACCAGGAGTAACTCCTATGGATTTGATTATTGCCAATTCTCTTTTTCTTAAGTTTATATTTGTACTAATTGTATTTACTATGTTAGTTATACTTACTAAAGAAATTACAGTAACAAATCCATAAACAAATATTTGCATTACCATAAGTGTATCTTGCATTGACTTTACGTTTTCCATTATATCTGATACATTATAAGCATATTGATTTGCAATATCTTTTACTGTATTTCTTATATTTTCGTCTCCATTTGTAGAAATATAAACCTCGTTAGCATTTGCTTCAAGTCCAAACTTTTTGCCTACTTCATCATAAGTTATAAAATCAAGCCCCATATAATTATATCCAGAGTTTCCTGTTGATATATCATCAGTTATAGCCATGATTTTAAGGTCAATTTCTTTTCTTATTTCTTTTTCTCCATCATAATCTGATATATAAGCTTTGACTGTATCTCCAACTTTGTAATTTGTTAATTCAAATTCATATTTTTTACCCGGTTCTTCGTAATAACTTTTTCTTACAAAGATTACTCCATTTTCTTTTATAGCTTCTTTTTTCTCAAAACTACCTTCTTTAAGATTTATTTTATTTATTTCAAAGTCTCCAGGCAGTTTTATTAAACAATTTAATATATCATATACAGTTTTATTATCTATTTTTTCTTTTGAAAAGTAAGCAGTATCATTAATTAAATCTTCATTGTTTTTATTTATTTTATTTTCTGGTAAATAAACTCCCATTGAATAGTCATTTATTTCAGCGACTCTATTAATTCCAGGAATATTTTTTAACTCCTCCAATGGCTTATCATCCATAGCAGTACTTGAAGATAATCTCAAATCATAGTTTACTTCTCCAAACTGTACTTTATTAGCATTTATAAATAAAGTCATAAATCCACTGAAAGAAATAAATATAACAACACTTATAATAAGAGAGAATAAAGTTATTCTAAATTTCTTTTTATTTCTTCTTAAATTTTTATAAGCAAGTACACCTTCTGCCTTAAATAGAGCTCTTACTATTTTTGAATCTTTTACTTTTCCTATTTTTAAGTTAGAACTGTTTTTTATTGATTCCAGTGGCGATATTTTAGATGCTTGTCTTGCTGGAAGTATGGCTGATATTAATATGGTTATTATTACGATTATTGCACTTAATATAATCACTGCTGGACTATATACTACCCTTAGTCCCAATTCTCCTATCAGAGAACTTCCATAAAGACTTCCTATTATTTTAAAAACAATATCTATAGCAACTGTTCCAGCAAGTAATCCTAAGGGTATACCTATAATACTTACTAAAAAAGCTTCCATTAATACCAGCTTCGTAGTTTGGCTTTTTGTGGCTCCTATGGAATTTAGTATACCAAATTGTCTTTTACGCTCACTAATAGATATAGAAAAAGCATTGTATACTGTTGCTATGGTACAAATTATTACTAGAGAAGTAACAAGTATTATGATTTTATCAATACCTCCATTGATATTGTCATAAGCACTAGCACTTTGTAATCTTAATAAATGTTCATTGAACTGTAAATTTTCATAATATGTTCCATTTTCATTATTATAATAAGAAGAATCCGATTCTCCATTCTCTATACCCTCTACTTTTAAACCTAAATTTTTAGCAATAACTCCTGCTATATTATAAATTTCTTTTGGATTATTAGCAGTAATAGATACATTTACGTCATCCTTACTTCCCATCTTATTTATATCTAAATAAGATATGGCTGTTGTAATTTGTCTTCCATCTTCAAAACCAGGTTTACTTATTATACCTACTATTTTATACTCTTCTTTATGAGTATCTATAAGTTTCTCATCCTCATCCATCCAAGAACCTGTTAAAGTATCTCCGTCTTTAGTTACTCTTTTTCCAACACTAATAGTGATTATATCCCCTATTTTTTTCTCTTTTAATAAATTTGAATCTTCACTGACTACTATTTCCTTATTATTAGTTGGAAGCTTTCCTTCTTTTAAAGATATTTGGTATCCATCAAAAGATTCTTTGTCGTAAGACTTTATCTGCAATAAAAACTTTTCATCATTATATCTTCCAAATCCTAAATTATCACTATATCCATATTTAGATATTCCTGCACTTTTAGTTATCTTGCCAATATCTTTATTTTGTACATCATAAAATGTGGCATGAAAATCACCATTTCTTTGTACAGTTTCTCTAACCTGATAATCCATAAAACTATTATAAATATTTCCTATACCACAAATTAATGCAGTAGAAAGTATGATTCCTATAATTGTAACTATTGTTCTTTTTTTATTTTCCTTTAAGTATCTAAGTGTAAGAGCTGTATATAAATTCATTTATATCACCTCATCACTTTTTATAGTTCCATCTTCTATAGTTATAACTCTATCTGCTTGAAGTGCTATGTTAGGGTCATGAGTTATAATTATTAAAGTTTGTTTATATTTTTTCACTGATAATTTTAATAATTCTATTACTTCTTTTGAGTTTTTACTATCTAAGTTACCTGTAGGCTCATCTGCCAGCACTATGGCAGGTCTATTAACTAAAGCTCTACCTATTGAAGTTCTTTGTTGTTGTCCTCCACTAAGTTCATTTGGAAGATGATTTTCCCTTTCCTTTAATCCTAAAGTTTTTAATAAATCATCTAAGTACTCTTTGTCTATTTTTCTATTATCAAGCTCAGCAGGAAGCAGTATGTTTTCCTTAACAGAAAGCACTGGTATTAAGTTGTAAAACTGATATATAAGTCCTACATTTCTTCTTCTAAATATGGATAAGTCCTTTTCTTTTAAATTATATATATTCACATCATTTATATAAACGCTACCTTCACTTGGTTTGTCTACCCCTCCTATTAAATGTAGCAGTGTGCTTTTACCACTTCCACTAGGTCCTACTATGGCAACAAATTCTCCTTTATTTATAGATAAATCTATATTTTTTAAAGCATCTACTTTTGCTTCATTTTTACCATAAGTCTTGCTTAAATTTTTAATTTTTAAAATTTCCATATTACCCTCCATAATTTTTCACTAACCATTATAATTTTTAATTTATATCTTTATACTAAACTTTCACTCTTACACTGAGGTGAATGCAAAATTACAAATTAGTCACTATAAGTTTTATGGAAAATTATATGGAACTCAGTACCCTTGTTTTTTTCACTTTCTACGTATATATCTCCATTTTGACTTTCTATAATAGATTTTGCCATGGCTAGACCTATACCGACACTATCTTCTTTTGAGGTTTTTCCTTTATAGAATCGTTTAAAAATATGAGGTAAGTCTTTTTTATCTATACCTTCTCCGCTATCTTTTATTACAACTTCACAATATAGAGGATTCTGATCATAATTAATATCTATTTTTCCACCATTTGGAGTATGTTCTATACAATTTTTTATTATATTTACGAATGCTTCACTTGACCAATTTATATCACCAATATAACTTGTATTTTCGTCTCCATTAATACTCAGTTTAATATCTTTAATTTCCATAGGTATTAAACTAGGTGCTACAGACCTTTTGATCAATTCATGAATTTTAACTTCTTTTTTATCAAAATCAATAACCTTAGCTTCCACCTTAGAAAGCTTTAGCATACTTTTTACAAGCCACTCCATACGATTTAATTGAGATTTTATCTTATCTAAAAATTCTATTTTTGTTTCTTTCGGTAAATCTTCATACATCAAATCATTTAATATTACTAAAGATGTCATAGGCGTTTTTAGCTGATGAGATATATCTGAAATTGTGTTATTTAAAAATATTTTTTCATTATTTAAAAGCTCTACTTTTTCTTTTAATATATTAGTCATCTTAATTAATTCAGTTTTTAAAAGACCTATTTGACCTTCTTGATTTCTATTCTTCATCTCAAAATTTCGACCTTCAGAACTATTGTAAACATAGTCTGTCATATCTTTTATATCATCATAAATCTTTTTAAAATAACTAAGTGCGAGGAAAATAAATAGTATCAAAATAACACATATAAATATCCAATTAATATTAAAAATATATTTTGCACTTTCATTTATTATTGGCTCATTTTTTAAAGTTATATTGCTATTATAATTATATTTACTTAATATTTCTTTACCCAAATCTATATTTTCCTTGGAATTTCCCTGAGTAATTACATCCATAACTTTTTCTTCCAATTCGGGTCTATCACTTAAGATATTACCTATAATTGCTTGATTATTTTCTACTACTTTTTCTTTAATAATATTTAAAGTCAGTATTGTTATTCCTCCACATATGATAATAGTAATAAAAAATAAGGCAAAAAAACGCCTTATAAAACTTTTCATCTCCACATTATATCTAAACATTAACTTCACTTCCATTCCACTTGTATCCCATACCTCTAACTGTAATTATAAATTTTGGATTACTTGAATCATCTTCAATTTTTTCTCTAAGACGCTTTATATAAACTGTTAATGTATTGTCATTAATAAAATCATAAGTTACATCCCATAATTTTTCTAGAATTTGGTTTCTACTTAAAACTATATTTTCATTTTGAATTAGAATTAATAGTAGCTTGTATTCAGCAGATGTTAGAAATACTTCTTCACTACCTTTATACACCCTAGCCTCTAATGTGTGTATACTTAAATTTCCATATTTTAGAATTTTCTTCCCCTTATCTTCTCCCTTATTTCTTCTAACTACAGCCTTTATTCTAGATATAAGCTCTCTAACTCTAAAAGGCTTTGTCATATAATCATCTCCACCAATATCAAGTCCCATTACTATATTTACCTCATCATCACATGCAGTCAAAAATATTATAGGTATATCTTTTATTTCTCTTATTTCTTTACAAAAATCATAGCCGTTACCATCTGGAAGCATTACGTCTAGAAGAATTATGTCATAGTTTTTTTCATTTATATTACTTCTAGCACTCTCCAAATCTTTGCTTATATCTATTTTAAATCCTTCTTGTTCTAGAGCATACTTTACCCCAAAAGCTATCGTAGAGTCATCTTCTACCATAAGAATATTTATCATGATTACCTCCAAATTTTCCATTATTTATAATTATTATACAATAAGTTAAAAAATATAATAAGACCACTAATGTGACATTCTAGTCATAATAAAAACACTTTGATAAAAAAAGTGAAGTGAACCCTTTACACGGGAATAAATAAAACAACCTCTTTTGAAACATACTATATGTATGATTTTAAAGGAGGTTATTTTATTATGAGTACAAGAGTACACTACTCACCAGAAATAAAATGGA
>NZ_JWHR01000085.1 GCF_000808015.1 Terrisporobacter othiniensis
ATTCTAATATTCTATCTAATGGCCATACTTCTCCTACTGGTATATCATATATAGCCGTTACTATTCCTTTCATTCCTGGTATTTGACGGATGTACTCTATTTTCACAGGGTCATCTTGTCCATACCATCTAAATGTCATTTCCATTAATAAATATCCTCCTCAATCTCATTTTAATACTAGTATACAAGTTGTATTGCATTTGTATACTAGCATTTATATATGAGATTTGTCAAGCTTTTAATATTTAAAAACTAACTAAGCTCTTCTTCTTTCTAATTCAGTTTCTATTTCTTCTAATTTTTTATTACTTAAGTTATAAACAAACTTCATAGTAATAAATCCAAATATAAATCCTATAAGCGGTATTAATGTTATTATAAGTCTTATGCTTTCAGCAACTTCAGCAGTTTGAGTAGCCACTCCTGATTGATAACCTATAGCTGCTAAAGCAAATCCACCTATACTTCCTACTATAGCTTGAACCAATTTTCTAGCTAATGAGTATGCTGCATAAACAGTTCCTTCTTCTCTTTTCCCACTTATATATTCTTGATAATCTATAACATCACCAACTAAAGCCCATACGATCATATTGTAGAATCCTGCTCCTATACCTGATACTACACTTAATCCCATATATACATATGGATTTTTACTTGGGAAGAATACCATTACTGCATAAGCTGCTATAGATATTATTAAACTATAAGTTGAAACGTTTTTCTTACCAAATTTAGCAACTAATTTAGTTGTTAAAGGTAGTACTATAAATGTACCTATCATTCCAACCATTCCACCTAAACCTAATAATCCAGGTGCTTGAAAATAATCTTTAAATAAGTATGCATTTAAAGAACTTGGTAAGAATACTGCTGTTAAAGTACCTAATGAACCTAATATTAAACCAATTAAAGCTCTGTTTTTGCATAAAGTTTTTACAGTCTCAGTTAAACTAGTTTTTTCTTGAGTATCCTTGGCTTCATGAATAACTCTTTCTGTTGTCATCTTATATGATAATTGATAAGCTATATTAGCTATTATGGCATAAATTATTGCTGCTACAACAAAACCTTTTACTGATACAACATCTTGTGCATCAAATATTAATTTAGGTGTTAAAACCATAAGTAATATCATTGAAAATGTTGCTGCTAAATTTCTCCAAGTAGATAATGAAGTTCTTTCAACTGGATCTGTTGTCATTACCGAAGCTAATGAACCATATGGTATATTTATAGCTGTATATGCCATCCCAAATCCTATATAAGTTATATATGCATATGGTAATTTCATACTTTCTGGCATATTAGGTATAACTAAGAATGTTAATACTGTAAATATTCCAAGTGGTAAACCCATATATTTTAAATACGGTCTAAACTTCCCATTTTTACCTGCTTTTCTTTTATCAACGATTACTCCCATAATTGGGTCATTTATAGCATCCCATACTCTTGATATAACCATAAGTGTTCCAACTGCTGCTGCACTTATCCCAAATGCATCTGTATAAAATACTAATAAATAACTTCCTATAAAGTTAAATAATAAACTATTCCCAAAATCTCCAAGCATGTAACCGACTTTGTCACCCATTCCAAACGGTTTCCCCGATGACATATTTTTTTCTAATTTAGCTGCTGATTGCATATCTAAACCCTCCTAATTTTATAATTGATAATAAGTCATACTATTTTTTATGTTGTTAGTTAACAACAGCAAATAACATTTTTTCATTATTTGCTTTTATTTAAATATCACTTTAAATTTATATTAATTTTCTTTTTGAAATAAAATTAATATAAATTTCAGTTTGATATTTTTTTAACATTTAAATGCATAATTATGCCTTATCACATATACAAATAATATTACACTCGTATACTAGCATATTAGTAATATAATTTCAATACCTTTTTATACCGTCATAAAAACATTTTCCCAAAGTAATAAAGGTAATATCCAAGAATACCTATAAGCTTTTCCTATAGAAATTCTTGAATAGTATATCTTAAATATTTATTTACTTTTGTTTATAGCTTCTTTTATTCCGTTTATATATACAGCTCCTAAAGCTCTATCATATAATCCGTATCCTGGTCTTCCAGTTTCTCCCCATATCATTCTTCCATGATCTGGTCTGAAAGGTCCATCAAAGTTGTAATCACAGTAAGCTTTTTATATTTCATAGAAAT
>NZ_JWHR01000086.1 GCF_000808015.1 Terrisporobacter othiniensis
ATATATAATTTTAGCAAAATTTTTTTCATCTTCATAAATAACTCTACTTATATCCAAGTATTCTTCAAATAAACTCTTGTCTATTCTTTTTAATATTTTTTTTACTTTAACCTTATTTAATTCTTTGATATTTATCTCTTTCATTAAAATTAAAATAATGTTATGATTCTTAATTATTTTCTTTGAGTATACTAATTCTTTACAAAAGCTCTTACAATTTATATTTAACTCTTTAATTAAATAATCTAATGCTACCAATCTTTTCACTAATACTTTATCAAATTTATTTAATATACTAATTTTTTTATATAACTCTGCAATTTTGTTTTCATCTTCTTCACTACTTATATTCAAATAATTTAATAATTTTGTTTTAAAAAGATAAATAACATTTTCTGGTTTATTACTAAGTATGATTTTATTAAATTCATCAGTTATTCTCTCTAAGCTAATATTTTTTATTATTTGTGCATTATCGTAAATAGCTAAAAGAGTATTATCCTCTATTTTAAAATTTAATTTACTAGAAAACCTAATAGCTCTAATCATTCTAAGTCCATCTTCATTAAATCTATTATAAGGATTCCCCACTGTTTTAATAATTTTATTTTCAATGTCAATATTACCTCCAAATAAATCTATTAATCCTTCTTTTTCATTATAAGCCATAGCATTTATAGTAAAATCGCGTCTTTTTAAATCTTCCTCTAATTTACTCGTAAAATCAACATTTTCTGGTCTTCTATGATCTTTATATTCACCTTCAATTCTATATGTAGTTATTTCATAAATATCATCATCTATCACTACACTTACCGTTCCATGCTCTATTCCTATGTCTATACATTTAAAGTCTCTAAATATCTCTTTAATGACCTTTGGAGTAGCACTTGTTGTTATGTCATAGTCATTAGGCTCAAAACCTAATATGGAGTCTCTAACACATCCTCCTACTATATATGCTTCATAATTATTTTCATATATTTTATCTATTATATATTTTACTTTTGGAGGTAAATCCACTTTCATATTTGCATCTCCTTCATATGTTGATAGTCAAAAAATTAAGCCCCCTAAATAATTAGAAGGCTTACTGTAATCAATTTAAAATTATTTAACCATGCTGTGTTCTAATCTTAATTTATCTGCAATCATTGCTATAAATTCAGAGTTTGTTGGTTTTCCTTTAGTATTGTGTACTGTATAACCAAATAATTGATTTATTGTATCAACCTTTCCCCTACTCCATGCAACTTCTATTGCATGTCTTATTGCTCTTTCAACCCTACTTGGAGTAGTGTTATATTTTTTTGCAATGCTTGGATATAACTCTTTAGTAACTGCTCCTAAAAGTTCTACATTATCAATAACCATCTTAATAGCTTCTCTTAAATATAAATATCCTTTTATGTGAGCTGGAACACCTATTTCATGGATTATATTTGTTATTTCAGTTTCTATATTTCCTGTATTTTTAACATAATCACTTCTTGTCATTTGTACTTCTTGATTTTGTCTTATTTTTGGCTCTCCACCAACTACTTTATTAGTTACCAATTCTCTAATTCTATTGATGAATATTACAAAATCAAAAGGTTTAACAATATAATAATCTGCTCCCAAATTTATAGCTGTTTGAGTTATTTTATCTTGCCCAACTGCAGATAAAACTATTATTTTTGGTTGTTTTGGAAGATTCATAGAGTTTAATTTTTCTATTACTCCTAAGCCATCTAAGTGTGGCATTATTACATCTAGTACTAATAAATCTGGTTGAGTTTTTTGTACTAACTCAAGAGCCTCAATACCATCTTTAGCTATTCCTAATATTTCTATATCTTCTTCATTAGATAAATATTCTTTTAATAGCTGGCAAAAATCTTTATTATCATCAGCTAATACTATCTTAATCTTTTCGTTCACTAAAATTCCCCCCAATATAAGTTTATCTTATTTTAATTTTTTTAATATGCTTACTCTTTTAGGTTTATTCGACACTGTAAAATTATATTCCTTCTAACAAGTTAAATTATTTTATTATCATTTTACAATTTTAACATTTCATCAATGAAAATACCATATCCTTTTTTAGGATTATGTTTAAATACATAAGTTAAACTGCCAATAAGTTTGTTATTTTGTATAATAGGCGCACCACTCATACCTTTTACAATTCCACCTGTATAGTCAATTAATTTATCATCAACTACTTTTATTAACATATTATTTTCTTCTTTTAGTATTTTTTCTATTTTTATTTCATATGATTCAACATTTCCTTCTTTTGATTGAAAAAGTATATATGCACTTCCAGTTTTTACATCATTCTTTTTCCCAATTTCTATAAGTGGAAGGTTAAAATTGTAATTATAATTATAAAAATTGCCCTTTATACCATTATTCGAATTAATAGAAAACTTTCCAACAGAATTATTATAGTCTATTATAGCCTTAATTTGTCCAACATTTTTTTCATTATTTTTATAAATGTCTATATTTGAAGCATTGTAAATATTTCCCTCTTTAATACTTAGTAATTTATCTGTATCCATATCACAAATACCATGACCTATGGCATAAAATTCATTTGTAATAGGATTATAACATGTTAATGTACCTATACCAGATATTTTGTCTCTTACCCAAAGACCTAGCTTATATCTATCATTTTCCTCTTTAGTTTTAATTTTGCATTTTTTAACTTCATCCTTTCTTTCAAATACAATTTCTACCTCATCTGAACAAAGTTTATTTAAAATATTTGTAATATCTTTACTATTATTAATTTTTTCTCCTTCTATAGATATGATATTATCTCCTATTTTTAGACCTCCAATATACTCTATGTCATCTTCTTCAAATCCTATAACCAAGGTTCCGTCTGTATCAGCCTTAATTCCCACAATATTTCCAAGGGGATACACATATTTCTTACTTGATATATTTTCACCTTGAAAGGTTTCCAAAATATCTTTATCTTTTTGTTTTATTAGTATATTACAAAAAATCAGCAAAGCAAAAAAAATACTTATGATAAATCTATTATTTTTTTTCATACTTAATCCCATATCCTTCTAATAATAATTTCTATATTATAATTCCATTAAATAGTTAAAATATACAAAAAAGAATAGAAAATGATTCTATTCTTTTTATTAACAATATTTAATTATTTTATTATTAGTTTAATGATTCTCTTTTGTTAAATTAACAATTTCTCTAGCATGTTCAATAGTTGTATCAGTTATATTGCTACCAGCAATAAGTCTAGCTATTTCATTTATACTTTCTTCGTCTTTTAACTTTTTAATAGTAGTATAAGTTCTATTTCCATCACTATTTTTTGATATGCAGAAATGTGTATCTGCATTGGCTGCTATTTGAGGTAAATGTGTTATACATAGTATTTGTTTTTTCTTTGCAATATTATGTAATTTATCTCCTACAACTTGAGCTGCAATACCACTTATACCTGCATCTATTTCGTCAAATACTATAGTATCTATTTCATCTATATCTGCAAGTATTGTTTTAAATGCCAGCATGAATCTAGACATTTCTCCTCCTGATGCAACTTTATAAATTGGCTTTAAGTCTTCACCTAAGTTAAATGATATCATAAATTCTACTTCGCTATTTCCATTTTGTGAATAATTAGCTTCAGTGAAATTGACTTTAAAACTAACTCCCTTCATATCTAGGGATTTCAATTCACTCAATATGGCTTTTTGTAAATTTATGGCAGCTTCTTGTCTTACTTTTGTAAGAGATAAAGCCTTTTTACTTAACTCTTCTTCTAGTTCTACTAACTTACTTTTTAGACTTTCTGCCATTTCATCTCTATTTATTATTTCTTCTAATCTAAATGAAATTTTATCCTTATAATTTAAAATATCTTCTATAGTCTCACCATATTTTCTTCTTAAATTATTTATTTCATCTACTCTTACTTCAATTTGTTCAAGTTCATAAGGCTCAAAGTCAATATTTTCTTTATAATTTCTAAGATCTCTGCAAGTATCTTGAAGCTCATACATTATTCTTTCTATAGTTCCACTATACTCACTTAGTGTCTCATCGTATTTACTTATTTCACTTAATTCATTGGATGCCATACCTATTAAATCTACAGCATTAATACTTCCATCATGAAGCTTTTCATAACTTAAGTTAAGATTATTATATATTTTTTCACTATTTCTATAGATTTCTCGTTGCTTTAATAAATCTTCATACTCTTCTTTGCTTAATGCAGCCGCCTCAATCTCATTAATCTGAAATTTTAGTAAATCTATTTCTCTTTGAATTTCTTTTTCATCTTTATTTTCATTTAATGTATTTAGTGCCTTTTTTACTTTGTTATACTCTGCATAAATATTTTTATATTCATCCCTTGGTGATTCTATTATTTTTCCTCCAAATAAATCTAAAAATTTTAAATGAGTATCTTTATTAAACAGGGCTTGATTTTGATGCTGTCCATGTAAATCAATAAATGTTAATGCTATTTCTTTTAATATGGACATTTTAACAGTTCTTCCATTTATTCGGGCTACACTTTTTCCATCTGCATAAATAATCCTAGTTATAATTAATTCGTCGTCTTCTAAATCTATGTCATATTCATTCAATATATTTTGTAAATTACTACTTGGAGATGATACTATAATTTCTGCAATACCTTTTTCAGTACCTTTTCTTAAAAAAGACTTATCATATTTATTTCCTAAACATAGACCAAGAGCCTCTATTATAATAGATTTTCCAGAACCAGTTTCCCCCGTTAGTATATTTAGATTTTCGCCTAAGTTAATTCTACTTTCTTCAACTAAAGCACAATTTTTCATATATAATTCAAGGATCATTTTATGCCCCCTTTATCATTACTTTTTATTTATTTAAGTTATGAGATTCTTCTACAACTTCAACTATTTTTTTATCAAAAGATTCTTTATCAAAAGTAAAGTCATCATTATTATTTCTTAAATGAATTAAGTATTCTATATTACCTTCTGGCCCTTTTATTGGCGAATAATCAAGATTTAAAATTGCAAATCCATTATCTACTGCAAATGTTGATATCATTTCTATAACTTCAATATGGACGTTTTTATCTCTTACTACACCTTTTTTACCAACTTTTCCTTTTCCTGCTTCAAATTGTGGCTTAATTAATGCTACTACTTCACCTTCTCTAGTTAGCAATTCTTTTGCTTTAGGTAAAACAAGTTTCAGAGATATAAATGATACATCTATAGATGCAAAATCTGCAAATTCTTTTGTATCTTCAATTGTTACGTGTCTTATGTTAGTTCTTTCCATACATACAACTCTCTCATCTTGTCTTAATTTCCATGCTAATTGACCATAACCTACATCAATTGAAAATACTTTTATTGCACCATTTTGAAGCATACAATCAGTAAATCCTCCTGTTGATGCTCCTATATCCATACAAACTTTATCTTTAAGAGTTACTCCAAAGTATTTCATTGCTTTTTCAAGCTTTAATCCACCTCTACTTACATAAGGAATTGGATTACCTTTTACTAAAATATTAGCATCTTCTTTAACTTCTGTCCCTGGTTTGTCACATCTTTGATTATCTACAAATACAAGGCCTGCCATTATGGCTTTTTTAGCTCTTTCTCTACTTTCAAAATGTCCTTTGTCTACAAGTAAAATATCTATTCTTTTTTTCATTATACTATCCTTTTAATTATAAATTTTTTATTCTATTTGCTATTTGTTCATCTGATAGGCCTATTGTCTCAAATAGTTCATCCACATTACCATGTTCAACATATCTATCAGGTATACCTATATTTTCCACTTTTACATTATAATTATTATCTATTACAAATTTATTTATTCTACTTCCAAATCCGCCATTTATGACATTATCTTCAATCGTCACAACTTTAGAGTGTTTTTTCAATAATTCATGTAGTAAATCTTCATCCATTGGTTTTAAAAATCTTGCATTTACTATCGTAGGATTGATCTCATCTTTAAGAAGTATTTCTCTTGCATTTAATGCCTTTTTCACCATATTACCAATGGCTAATACTAAAATATTATTTCCTTCCTCTAATACTTCATAGCTTCCTACTTTTATTTTTTCATAAGAGCCTTTATCTATATAATATGAATTACCTCTAGGATATCTTATAGCCACAGGACCATCTATATCTGCAGATAATTCCATCATTAGATCTAATTCTTTTATGTCTTTTGGTGCCATTACTGTCAAGTTTGGCACAATATTTAAATAACTTAAATCAAATACACCATGATGTGTTTCTCCGTCATTTCCAACAAGGCCTGCTCTATCAATTAGAAATGTAACATTCTTTTTAGTTATAGATACATCGTGTATAACTTGATCATATCCTCTTTGTAAGAAAGATGAGTATACTGCAAAATATGGCTTCATACCTTCCTTAGCAAGACCTGCCGCAAATGTTGTTGCATGTTGTTCTGCTATTCCCACATCATAATATCTATATGGATAAGATATACCAAAAGTATTTAGACCTGTTCCCGATGGCATTGCCGCAGTTATTGCCACAATTTTATCGTCTTTATCTGCCATCTCAACTAATTTTTTACCTACATGAGAAGATATACTTTCCTTTGTAGATGCTTTAATTCCTTGTTCTATATTAAACTTAGATACACCATGGTATTTATCTGGTGCATTCTCTGCAAACTCATACCCTTTACCTTTTTCAGTTATAACATGTAATAAAACAGGACCTTTTTTATTTTTAGCCTTATTTAAAATATCTATTAGTTCTTTAATATTGTGACCATCTATTGGTCCATAATATTTAATCCCAAAAGATTCAAATAAGTCACAGTCTTGTGGAGTAAATTTACTTATAATTCCATCCTTCACCTTATCTGCTGTCTTATAAATAAAGTTACCTGCTTTTGTCATAGATAATATTTTTTCTATTTGATCTTTAACTTGATTTGCTTTAGCATTTCTAATAATACTTGATAAATACCTAGACATTCCACCCACATTTTTATCTATAGACATTTCATTGTCATTTAAAATTATTATCATTTTTTTATTTAAATATCCTAGGTGATTAATAGCTTCTAAAGCCATACCTCCTGTTATAGATCCATCTCCTATAACAGATACTACATTAAAATCTTCTCGTTTTATATCCCTTGCACAAGCAATTCCAAGACCTACCGATATAGATGTAGAACTATGTCCCGTATCAAATATATCATGTTCACTTTCATTCTCTTTTGGAAATCCACTTAATCCATTAAGTTGTCTAAGTGTTGCGAATTCATCTTTACGTCCTGTAATAATTTTATGTACATAAGATTGATGTCCCACATCCCATATTAGTTTATCTTTTGGACTATCGAAAACTTTGTGCAATGCCAAAGTCAACTCAACTACTCCTAAATTTGAAGCTAAATGACCTCCAGTTCTTGAAATAGAATTTATTAAAAACTGTCTTATCTCTTCCGCCAATTCTTCCATTTCAGCAGTATTTAATTTTTTTATATCTTCTGGAGAATTTACTTCATTTAAATAATTACACATAATTTTCCTCACCTTTATAATGGTTTAATTTAGTTTTATTTTATATTTAAAAATTACTCATATTAAAAAAGCCTTCCATAGAAGACTTTGATTTTTATAGTTTCCATGTATTTATTATAATTTCCTATAAAGCAAAAAAATTATATCATATAATACATTTTTTTTCAATTTTAAGCCATAAGTACTCCAACCACTATACCCAGGATTGCGCCAAATATAACTTCTTTTGGTGTATGACCTACTAATTCTTTTAAAGTTTCATGTTCAATATGTTTTTTATTTTGTAAATCTTCAACTATTTTATTTAAAATAGCGGCTTGCTTTCCTACTGCTCTTCTTACACCGGAAGCATCATACATTACTATTAATGCAAAAACTACACATACTGCAAATTCAACTGAGTCTAATCCTATGTGTATACCAACTAGCGTTGATAAACTTGTAACAAATGAACTATGTGAACTCGGCATTCCACCCGACATAAATATTCTTGAAAAATCCACTGCTCTTTCTTTTCCTGTAAATATTTTTATAAATTGTGCTAAAAAACAAGCAAATATACTTGTCCATAATATCTGGTTGTTAAATACTTGTGTAAAAAAATCCATGCGGCCTCCTTAACAATCCCTACTAATTATATAGTCTCCTAATTGATTTAAAAAATCTATTTCTGATGATAATCCATCTATGCTAGATTTTCCTTCTTCTATTAACTGTCTCGCTATCTCCCTTGATTTTTCAAGCCCTAGTAATGAAGGATATGTTGATTTGTGATTTTCAATATCACTTCCTATAGGTTTGCCTAATTTTTCTTCATCTCCTGTTATATCTAATATATCATCTACTATTTGGAAAGATAATCCGATGTTTTTCCCATACTTAGTTACTTTTTCCAATTCTTCTTCTGTTGCTCCGCCAATTATGGCACCAGCTCTCATACACCCTACAATCATAGCTGCAGTTTTATTTAAGTGAATAAAATCTAATTTATCTTTGTCTATAATTTTGTTTTCACTTTCCACATCTACAACTTGACCACCAATCATTCCATAAATACCTGCATGTTTTGCAATTTCATTTATAGCCTTCAAATATTTATTTGAGCCTTTTTTATTTATGGATGAAGATAACATTACCTCAAAAGCATAGTTTAATAGAGCATCTCCAGCTAAAGTTGCCATACCATCACCAAATACTTTATGATTTGTAGGCTTACCCCTTCTTAAGTCATCATTATCTAGTGCTGGTAAATCATCATGAATTAAAGAATAAGTATGTATCATCTCTATAGCCATAGCAAAAGGAATTGCATCTTCTTCTTTGCCTCCAACTATTTTACAACTTTCTAAAGTTAATATAGGTCTAAGCCTCTTACCTCCAGCTTTTAAACTGTAGTTCATAGCTTTCATAATAGTTTGTTGATATCCTTCTTCTTTTGGCATATACTCATTTAAAAGTGTTTCTATATAATCAATTTTTTCTTTTAAAACAGTTTTAAATTCCATCTACTCTTCCCCCACATTAAAATCTTCTTCAACGCCCATTTTATTAAATTTACTTATTTTAAGTTCTGCATCTTCTAATAATTTATTGCAATGTTTAAATAATTTTATTCCTTCTTCGTATAAACTTAATGAATCATCTAAACTAGTATTTTTTGACTCTAACTTCATCAAAATATCTTCTAATTTCTCATAAGCTTCTTCATAAGTAAGTTCCATGATCATACCTCTTTACTATTAATTTTATTTATATTACATTCTAAACTACCGTCTTTTAAAGTTATATTTATATCCTCATTTATATCTACCTCTTCTATAGAATTAATAACTTGATTATTCTTTTCAACAATAGAATATCCTCTACTTATTGTAGCAAGAGGACTTAGGTTATGTAGTATAGCCGCTTTTTTTGAAAGCTTTTCTTTAGAAGTTTCTAAATTTTGTTCTAATCTAAAATTTATTTTATCATAAATTTGGTCTATCTGTATAACTTTGTCTCTTATTATATAGTTTTTCATATAATTATTTATTTTATCAAAGGTATTTACCAATTTTTCATTATCTAATATCACTTGATTGTTTAAAGATCTGTTCATTCTATTTCTTATATTATCAAGTCTATAATAAATTTGTGACAAATCTGGTGTGGCTATTTCTGCCGCTGCAGAAGGAGTCGGAGCTCTCATATCAGATACAAAGTCACAAATTGTAAAGTCTGTTTCATGACCCACTGCAGATATTATAGGTATTTTAGATTTAAATACTTCTCTAGCTACTATTTCTTCATTAAAAGACCATAGCTCTTCTAAGGAACCGCCTCCTCTACCTACAATTATGGTATCTACATTCTCCATTTTATTAAAAAATTCAATTCCTTCGCAGATATCCACAGCTGATCTTTCACCTTGAACATTTACAGGATATAGTTTTATATCTACCTTAGGGAACCTTCTTTTAGTAACATTTATAATATCTTTTATAACAGCTCCCGTAGGTGATGTTACAATACCTATAGCTTTTGGCATCTTAGGAATTTCCTTTTTATATTTTGTATCAAATAATCCTTCTTTTTTTAGTTTTTCCTTTAGTTTATTAAACTCAATATATAAATTACCTATACCTTCAATTTCCACTTCATTTATGTAAAGTTGATAAGCTCCATCTCGTTCATATACAGAAATATATCCTGAGGCAATTATTTTAACACCATTATCCAAGTTTAAACTTTTGTCATAGTTACTTCTAAAAATAATACAATTTAATTTTGACTTTTCATCTTTTAATGATAAATAAACATTGCCACTACTATGAACCTTAAAGTTTGAAACCTCTCCCTTTACTCTAAGATTATAAAGAATAGGGTCATTGGTTAATATTCTTTTTATATATGAATTTGCTTCGCTTATATCTAAAGCTCTAAGTTTCATACATCCACTCCTAATAATTCTTCATTTGATTTAATCCTATTATAGCACAACCTACACCATTATCCGTTGCATATTCTCTATCTGTAAAGTAAGCTTTTATCCCTTCTCTTTTTAGTTTTTCACTTAGTTCTTTTTTAATATATTTACTAGCAGATACTCCTCCTCCAAAAAGTACTTCTCTTAAATCATATTTCTCACATATGTAAGTTAAGGATTTATACATGCTTCTTACCAAAGTATCCAAAAGAATTTTGCTAAGATACTCTTTATCATAATCATTAATTATTTTGTTCATTTGATTTTCTATACCTGATAAATTCATATAGCCTTCTCTTACACTTGTCTTAAGACCATTTTGGATTTTTTCTTTGCATCTTAAAGCATTCTCATCTATATATTTTCCACAAGGAAAATTATAATTCAATTTTACTCCTAAGCGATCTACTAGCTGGCCAAAACTAACATCTAAACTTCCACCTACAATTTCTATATTGTAGCTAGCATTTTTCTTTTCTACTAAAAGTATTTCTGTGGTTCCACCAGACATATGAACTGCTAAGAACCTCTCTTTATTTTCTAAATCATTATTAAACAGACTTGATTCTATATGATTTTCTTGATGAGTTGTTTCATAAAAAGGACAGCTATTAGCACTACTTAATAATTTTGCAAAATTATAACCCACAGAAAAAACAGGCATATAAGAATTATCAACTGGTCTTGGCTTAGTTGATGCACATATACCTACAATGTTATAATTTTTTAATTTATTATTTATTACTTGTGACATTTCTCCCATATTATTTACATGTTGAAAAACTGCTTCACTTTGCCTTAGACCTTTATTATCTTTTTTAACTTTTAATATTATTTTTTCATTTAATATTATTTCTTTATTTAAAGTTATAGCTGCTATAGAAGTTGTATAGCAGCTAGTATCAAATCCTAATATGATATTATTGTTCCCTTGTGTCATTAACAACACTTCCTAATATTCCGTTTATAAATTTAGGAGATTTATCGTCACAGTATAACTTTGCTAAATCGATAGCTTCGTTTATTGAAACCTTAACAGGTACTTCTTTGTTCATGTATACAATCTCACAGATTGAAAGTTTTAATATTGCTAAGTCTACTTTTGCTATTCTACTTAGAGACCAATTTAGGGCATGTTTTGTTATTAACTCTTCTATATCATAGCTGTGTACACTTAGTTCATTACAAACTCTTTTCATGTAGTCTATATCTATTGCATTGTTTATATTTACGTTCTCTAAATCAACACAACTTTCATTTGAATATTGTAATAATAGCTCTTCGTATCTATTTATTATGTATTCTTCGTGATTTTTTAAGAATTCTTCAAAATAACTATTTATATCTTGTAAATCACCTTCTAATATATCTATTTGATAAATTAATTTCATTAAATATTCTCTACTCGTTATTTTTCTTGCTTTTTCAATATAACTTATTTTGCTTGCATTGTCGTTTTTCATTCTTAATGAACCTCCTTCAGTCTTATTATTTACCACTTAAGCAATAAAAAACCCTCTGATTTTCAGAGGGCTTTATTTAATTTATTTAGTAGTTTGTCTAGCTTCTTCCTTCTTAGCTTGTTTTGCTAATTTAGCTTCTTCTTTCTTAGCTTGTTTTGCTAATTCTTTTTCTTCTCTTTCTTTTTTGAAGCTAATTTCTTGAACTTGTATATTTACTTGAGAAACTTCTAAACCAGTCATTGTTTCAACTGTATTTTTAACATTTTCTTGTACCTTAGATGATACATCTGGTATTGACATACCATATTCAACTGTTATAACCACATCTAAAGTAACTTTACCGTCTTCTATTTGGATTTTTACACCGTTGTTTTTAAGTAATTTATCTGTTAATGAAGTTATTGTCTCCACACCTTCTACTTCTAAAGCAGCTAATCCAGCTATTGTAACTATAACATCATTCGAAATTTTAACTTGCCCTAAATTATTGTTATTTTCCATGAGATTGTTACCCCCTGTATTAAGGTTTTTATAATTATATATTATCATAGCAAATTATAGTAAGTTTTGCAAGAAAATACCTCA
Source organism: Terrisporobacter othiniensis (assembly GCF_000808015.1). GTDB lineage: Bacteria > Bacillota > Clostridia > Peptostreptococcales > Peptostreptococcaceae > Terrisporobacter > Terrisporobacter muris. The sequence continues at coordinate 12,590 of NZ_JWHR01000086.1, forward strand.
GTATTTTCTGAGGTTTTAATGATTATCTATTATTATAACCTAAAAGTACTAATTTTAAATCAAATAATTAGTTTTGACTATAACTATTCATTAATTTAATTTGATCGTAAGCTACTCCAGATTGTTCTGCAACTAAATCGAATATTCTTGCTGCTTCACTCTTAGATAAATCTTGCTTGTTAACTACAACATTTACATTATCTTCCCCTATGTATACTAAAGCATTTTCAAACCCTTTAGCACTCAATAAATTTTCTATTTTTAATTCAGTTTCTTGATACTTAACAAGTTTAAGTTTCATATTAGATGCTTCTTCTCTTGATTTATCTGTAGTAGAAGGATTATTTATTATTTCATTTAACTCTTCTGATAAATCATTTCTTTGTTTCTCTCTTGTCATTTTCATATCAAGAATATATGTAGACTTGCTCATGTTTTCCTTTGAAGTTAGTTGCTCCTCAATTTCCTTACTTGTTTCTACTGCCTTTTCTTTAACAGCGTCATTTTCACTATCTTTACTATCTACAATAGTTATTTCTGCTGTTTCCTTACTATCTTCTGCGTCCTTATCACTATTTTGTGTTTTTGATTTATCTGTATTTTTATCTTGTTGAGCCTCTTCATAAGCCTCAAATTCTTTAGATACAGTAAGCGCTGATTGTTTACTTAACTGATAATTTACTACTCCAACAGCTATTAACATAGCTGATAATACTCCTACAAGAAAGCCCCTACTTTTAAAATTAAATTTCATCTTTTATCCTCCACCCCTTATTATTTGGCATATATCTCTACTTGATGACCTGATATTTGTAGAGATGTTTTAACTGCATCATATAGTAACTCTTTCACAGCTTGATCATTAGCTCCACTTGCTACTACTATTACACCTTTAATTTCTGCTTCTGATGTTTTCAAAATAACCGGTTCGTTTGAATTTGATGTAATCATTGTTTTATTTTCTGTTGAACTTGTAGTTGTTCTTTCCCCTCCAGAAGAATCTTGCTCTTTAGTAGTTTCTGTTGTTGTATTAGAATTATATGCTGGAACAACTTCTTCACTAGACTGGAATGTAATCATAACATCTACATCTCCAGCTCCATTAATTTTACTTAGTATTTGTGTCAATTTACTTTCCAAGTCTTTCTGTTCTTTTTCACTTGCAGATGTTTTAACTTCCGGGTCTGTACTCACATTTGCTTCCTCTTTTTTTCCATCTGGCATTACTGATATGACTATAAGAGCTAATACACAAATTACCGCTAAAAAAATTAATGGTTTCAATTTTTTCTTTTCCGTATCATTGAACATTTCGTTAATTTTTTTCAACCTACTCCAACTCCTCTTAATCAATTTCTATATCCTCTATGGATATATCTAGTACCTTTATCAAGTCTTCTTTTAGTTTGCTTTCTTTTAAGTTCAGCTCACTTTTACTTCTAAAAACTTCTTCTTCTTGCATGTCATTAGATTGTATGTCCTCATTATTGTCATTATTACTGTTTTTTTCTTTTATTTTTATAGTTTCAATTTCTGACCCGTTTATTGTTAAATCTTCTAATTCATATCCATACTCATCAAGTTTAAGCTGTAATACACTTTTTAATCCATCTTCATATCCTTTGCTTAAATTTTCATTATTTGTTTTTCCTGCTAAATCATTATAACTATCTACATACATCATTGAGTAATCGCTCATTTTTTTTAGGATGGTATCTTCCAATGACATATTATTTGAGAAAAAACTTACCAAAGGGCTTATTATCATAAATACAAAGATAAAATTGCAGACCAAGTTAATATATGGCTTTACTTTAGTATTTGGCAAAATCATATCTACCATATTTATAATAAATGCCCCTACTATTATTGATATTAACCATTCTTTTATACCGGCTATAATAAATCCCTCCCTTTTATCTTAAGTCGCTACTGCACTTATAGACGTTAATATAGCTATAGTTACGAAAAACATTATTGTAACGGCAATAATTGTAGCTAAAATAATTATCATTAAATTTGCTACGTCATTTAAAAAAGAAGAGATATTATCTTCTCCAATAGGCTCTATAGCTATGGCACATACTTTATATACAAGTATCACTGACAGTATTTTTATTACTGGTATTAAACATATTCCTACTAAAATCACTAGTCCTACTCCACCAAATACATTTTTTATAAGTTGAGAAGATGAGAGCAATATATCAACAGAGTCTGATACAAAACCTCCAACTACTGGAATAAAGTTTCCAACAGCAAACTTTGCTGTCTTTACTGTAAATTTATCAAATGATGTAACGTATAAACCTTGTATGGATACTAGCCCAAGGTACAAAGTGAATACAGCCCCTAAAGTTACTATGTTTATCTGTTTAATAAAAGCTGACAACCTATTTAATTTAATATTATTAGTTACGTTGTTTATTACTAATATGGCAAATGCTAAAGATATGGCTACAAATACAAATTTTTTAAATACAATATTTATAACTGCAATACCTCCAATAAAAATTGGATTTAGAGCTGTAGATGTGATTGGAAATCCTACTAAAACTAAAAGTGAAATCATTATTGGTATAATTACATTAACTAGTCCTATAACATTTTCTATAGTTGCATAACATAAGGCTAATATATCTTTAAAACTAATAAGAGTTAATGTTACTACGGTTATAAAAACTATGTAATTTGTCACTGTACTTATACTTGATGATGAAAAAGAGTTTTCTAAACTTTTTATTATGGATGATAGTAGTGCTAAAACTAAAATACTGGCTGCAATTTTAATACTAGTTTTTAATTCTGAAAAAATCGTTACTTTTATTTTATCTTTATCAAATAAATCTAATATGTTTGCTTTTCCACTTATTAAATCTTTTATGTATGTTGTTAAATTCGTATCTTTTACTACATTGTCATCTTTTACGTATTTTTCAATTTCATCTATGTTTATTTTACTTAACTGATTATCTATATATAGATCTATGCTATTTTTAGTATCCTCATATTCTTCATCATTGTTCTTGTCCTGAGCAAATGATACCGATATACAAGAGAATAAAATAATTAAAACAAGACCTAAAACTTTGTTTTTCATAATAAATCATTCTCCTAATTTAAATTAAATTTATTATGGTATCTACAATGGATAAAAGTATAGGGAATGACATTGTCATAATGATTATTTTTCCCCCAAACTCCAACTTCGTCGCAATGTTTTTTTCACCACAATCGTTACAAAGAGAAACAGCAAATTCTATAATATAACAAATACCAATCAACTTAATTATCAAATTTATGTACATAGCTGGAATATTCACCTTATCGGCTAAGGACTGTATTCCTTCTACTATAAAACTAAGCTTCATAACAACGGATAATAATATTATTATTCCAGCTGTTATGGCTACAAAATTTGCCATTTCTGGTCTATCTTTTCTTATAACTAAGCAAAGTATGGTGGAAACCATTGCAATCCCAACTAACTGCATTACTTCCAAAGTACCTCCTCCTCTTTAGTAAAGTTGAAACATTGTTCTAACTGTATTAAATAAATCACTAATTTCTGTTATTACTAGTCCTAAAACAATTACTACTCCCACAAGAGTTGTAAGTGTTGCCCAGTCCTTTCTATCAACCTTTTCTAAGATCATATTTAAGACTGATATTAAGATACCAATTCCTGCAACTTTTAATATCAATGCTATTTCCATATTAACCTCCTAAATTAAAATTATTCCTATACAAATGCCTATAAACGTTATTAATTTTTTATAAAGTGATCCCTTTTTAAAAATTTCTTCTTTACTATCACTTGTAAGTTTTTTTAGATTTTCGCAAGTTAAATCTATTAATCTTTGCTGTGACTCTATATCACTTTGTCCCAAAGTTAAAAACATTTTTTTTAACTCTTCAATTTCCTTGTTTTGTAAGTTCGTCTCCTTCTTTAGTTTTATAATGTTTTTATTTAACATTTCTTCTAAAGTTCTTCCATCTTCTTTGCTTAAATCCTCTTGCATATCCTTACAAAAATTACAAAGACAATAATCTTTTTTTAAAGAAGCTCTATAAAAAATTTCTTCTAGTGTGTATAATCCAAAAGCTAAATCCATTCTGATTATTTCCAATATCCTAATAACTTCATTTAATTCCTTATGTCTTTTAATAAATGATTTATGTATAATATCGCCTATTAAATAACTAGATCCAATTAAAATTCCTATGAAAAATATTTTAATTTGCAAAGTACCATCTCTTTTCTTGTAAATCATATATTTTTTCTACTGTACCTGGTCCCCTTTTTGCAGAAAGTAAAATAACCTTTTTAAACAATTCTTCATCTAATAGATTATTTAACTCTTTTCTGTTTCTTATATCTTCAATGGAATCACCATGAACTGTTGTTATAAGCCCCACACCTCCATTTAAAGCCGTATATAAAGCTTTTATATCTTTTCCCGTACCTATTTCATCCGTTACTATTACATTTGGTGACATGGATCTTAAAACCATCATTATTCCTACATCTTTTGGGCACGTTTCTATAATGTCTGTCCTAATTCCCACATCCATTTGAGGTATTCCCAAATAAGAACCTGCTATTTCATTCCTTTCATCTATTAACGCAACATTTACGCCCCTAAAATTATATTTCTCAGTTCCATTACTTAAATTCCTTACTATGTCTCTTAAAAGAGTTGTCTTACCACACTGAGGTGGAGAAATTATTATGGTATTATTTATCTTTGTAGAACTCTTAATAATATGGTCCATTACTTTATCAGAACAGTTTTTAACTTCCTTGGATATTCTTATATTTAAAGAAGATATATGTTTTATATTTTCAACATTTCCATTTTCCACTATGGTTTTTCCAACTATCCCTACTCTATGTCCTCCTCTTAAAGTTATAAATCCCTTTTTTATGTCATCCATAAATGAGTGAATAGAGTATTTACATATAATTTGAAAAGTTTGGTCTAAATCCTCTTTGGTTACTATATAAGCCTTGTCCATATTTCTGTCTAGTTTTTTAGCTTTTTCATTGTAAAAATAATCTTTCTGATTTCCGTTAATTATCAAAGGTTTGTTGATTCTAAGTCTTATCTCTTCAATATTCTCTCCCTGAATTGTTTTAATCTTGTCCCTTAAATTAAGAGATAATGAATTAATAATCTCATCAGATATTTTCATCCCTTGTCCTCCTCTCTTGTTTATAATATTTATATTTATTAAATGTATTAAATATTACTTTTAGAACAACTTTTATGCTCTTGAATCTGTTGACATTCTTAGAGGCTATGATAGTATTTAATAATAATAAATGAAATTAAGGAGGTAAAATGATTTATTTAGCATTAAAATATAGTATTTTTATAACTTTATTAATTGCTGGAGTTTTTCTTTGTTTTGGATATATTTATAGTTTCATAGAGAAAAGAAATAGCTCATATATATACTCAGCTTTTGGAAATAAAGGGATTTTATTTACTGGTATGATTGGTACTTCAGTCCATGAGATCGGACATTTAATTATGTGTTTAATATTTCATCATAAAGTAAGTGATTTTCAATTATTTAATTTTAAAGGATATAAATACGAAAAGTATAGTTTTTTTATTATTATCTCTTAGTAAAAACTTATTGTTTTCTCTTTTAAGTATTAATAATTTGAGTAGTATTAATTTTTATATCTTTATTTACTTAATGTTTTCTGTATCATCGCATATTTCGTTAAGCAAAAAGGATTTTGAAAATAGTAGGGTTGGTATATTATCCTTATTTATAATCTGCTTTGCCATATGTTTATTTAGCATTCTTTTAAATTTAAATAACTTATTATTAATTCTCCTGAAAATGATTATATATTTAATGCTTTTTTTATCAATAGGATTGATATTTTCTCTTATTTCACTTTTTATATCTTATATTATTTACAATATAAAAAAGTAATAGTTTACATCAGTCCTTTTCCTCATATTATTTCACCTGCAGTTTTTTCATAATATGGAAAACAGCTATATGATAAATTAATTTATTTTATATTTAAAATGATTTTCTTCTCCTTATTATGATATAATCGTGAATAAATTAATATAAAAACTCAAATTAAATTCAAATTATTAGGAGGTAAAAAGTTTGATATCAATTATTTCACCTGCCAAAAACATGAGAAATATTAAAATTAATAATATAAATCCTAAAACTTTAGGAACAAATAGATATTTCACAGAGGAAACAAAGGAAATAATACAAGTATTAAAATCCTTAAGCCCATACGATATTCAATCCTTAATGAAAGTTAATGAAAAAATAGCATTTCAATCCTATGCATATTTTCAGGATTTTAACTTCAGAGAAGAAGGCGTATGTGGTCTTTTAGCTTATGATGGTTTAGTTTTTAAAAATATAAAAGCCGAAGATTTTACTAAAGAAGATTTTGAATTTGCTAATAATAAGGTGAAAATCTTAGATGCATTTTATGGTATAGTAAACCCTTTAGATGAAGTTTTACCTTATAGGTTAGAGATGCAATATCCTATAAAGGTTAACGATAAAAATCTTTATAAATTTTGGAATGATAAAATATATAATAAATTATATGGTGAAGATAAAGTCATTGTTAATTTAGCTTCTGAAGAATATGCAAAGGTCGTAAGGAGATTTTTAAGAGAAGACGACATATTTATCGATATAGATTTTAAAGTTCATAAAAATGGAAAATTAAAAACTTTAGCAACATTAGCTAAAATGGCTAGAGGACAAATGATAAAATATATAGTTAAAAATAAAATAAATAATCCTGAAGATTTAAAAAACTTCACCTTTGATAATTATAAATTTTCTCATAGTTTATCAACGAGTCAAAAATTTGTTTTCATAAAAGAAGATTAAGAACAATTTTATAATAAAAAACCTTCCAAATTAAATGGAAGGTTTTTTATTAGTTTTCTTCTTTATTTTCTTTAGCTTTTTCAGCTTCTTTTTTTTCTAGTAAATATGATTCTATATCTTCTACTACATTGCCATTCACAAAGCTTATGGCTTGATTTATGGCATTTTTTATAGCTTTTGAATCTGAACTTCCGTGAGCTTTTATTACTCCACCTTTCACTCCTAAGAATGGAGCTCCACCGTATTCAGAGTAATCTAGGAATGCTTTTAATTTTCTCATGTCTTCTTTTATTAATAAAGCTCCTAGTTTGCCTTTTGTGCTACTCATTAAAGTTTCCTTCATAAGCTTCATCATTCCCATTGCCACACCTTCACAAGTTTTTAGCATTATGTTGCCTGTGAAACCATCACAAACTATTACATCAGCCTTAGATTCTATAACATCTCTACCTTCTACGTTTCCTATAAAGTTTAAATCCATGTTCTTTAATTCTTCATAAGCAGCTTTTACTAACTCATTTCCTTTTCCTTCTTCTGACCCTATATTAGCAAGACCTATTCTTGGATTTTCCATGTTTAAAACTTTTTTAAGATATATATTTGCCATCACAGCAAACTCGCTTAAGTTTCTAGGCTTACAATCTGCATTAGCACCACTATCTGCTATTATAGTCATACTTCCTTTTATATTGGGCATACAAGGACAAAGACAAGGTCTATCTATTCCTTTTATTCTTCCAACTACTAAAGTAGCCCCCGTAAGTAAAGCTCCTGTACTACCTGCTGATACAATGGCATCAGCTTTCTTTTCTTTTACTAAGTTTAAACCTACAACCATAGATGAATCTTTTTTTCTTCTTATTGCTTGAACTGGTTTGTCTTCATTTTGTATGATTTCTGTGGTATGTACTATTTCTAGTTTACTTCTATCGAATTCATATGCTGAAAATTCTTTTTCAAGTATATCTTTATCTCCTGTGATTAATATTTCCACATTGTATTCTTTTATAGCTTCAACAACTCCACTTACTATAGCTTTAGGAGCATTATCTCCACCCATTCCATCTACTACTATTCTCATAATTACCTCCTTGCATATTTATGTATAAATTTATATATAACTACAAAATATTATTAGTATTTTACAGTAATGATTTCATCTTTTCAACTCTTATTTATTTTTATATTTTAACAAAAAAACATGTAGATTACTCTACATGTTTTTAAAAATATCATTATTCAGATACTATTTCTTTACCTTTGTAATGTCCACAATCTGGACAAACTCTATGTGGTAATTTTGGTTCATGACATTGTGGACACTCTACGAATCCTGTTGCTGTCATTTTTGAGTTAGCCGCTCTTCTCATTTTAGTTTTTGATTTAGCTGTTTTACGCTTAGGTACTGCCATTTAAGCCACCTCCTTAGTCATTTTTAAATAAATCTTTTAATTTAGCAAAACGTGGATCTATATCATCCTCGTCATTGGCAATTTGGCTACATGCACAAGTTTCCCTATTTAGGTTAGCTCCACAGTTTTGACAAAGCCCTTCACAGTCTTCCCCACAAAGAGATTGTACTGGTAAGTTAAAAATCAATGTCTGTCCTATTATGTCAAGTAAATCTACCTCATCACCGTCAATAATAAAAGCATCATAATCTTCAAACTCATCTTCGTCAAAATCTTCTTTCACTAAGAAACCTTCTATAGCATATTCTATTGGTACTTTAACTTCATCTAAACATCTAGCACAATTATCTACCATTTCGAAACTTATATTAGCATCTAAATAATATCCTTTGTTAGTTCTAGATATTTTACCTATAAGGTTTAACGGTGAAGCTATTTTATATGTGTTCTCACAATAATTAATAGTATCAATTTTTTGCGAAAAATTCAAGTCTATTTTATCAGTTTCTTTTCTATTTAACTTGTCTAGACTAATTATCATACTTTCACCTCGTTATATTACCAAATTCATTATACAAATCTAGTCAATGTTTGTCAAGTATTTTTACTTGATAGTTAAAAATAAGGTTTTGATACTTTATTTGTAAATAAACTTAAAATAAGTTATTAAAATCATTTTAAGGTAGGTCTAAGCCTACCTTAAAACTTTAAATATATTATTCACAATAAAAATATTTTAATAAATAAATTTTTTAATTATTTAACTAAAGCTACAGTATCTCTAGCTATCATTAATTCTTCGTTAGTTGGTATTAATAATATTTTAACTGCAGAATCTTCTGTAGATATTACTCTTTCTTTACCTCTAACTTTATTAGCTTCTTTATCTAATTTCATTCCTAAGAATTCCATGTTTGAAGCTATCATCTCTCTCATGTCTATTCCGTTTTCACCAACACCAGCAGTAAATACAACAGCATCTACACCGTTCATTTCAGCAGCATAAGATCCTATATATTTTTTAACTCTTTGAGCATAAGCATCTAAAGCAACTTGAGCTTTTTCGTCTCCGTTATGAGCTGCATCTTCTATATCTCTGAAGTCAGAAGATATGCCAGTCATTCCATATACTCCTGATTGCTTATTCATCATTGCATCTATTTGGTCTGCATTTAAGTTTTCTTTTCTCATTAAGAATGGTAATATAGCAGCATCTATATCTCCACATCTAGTTCCCATTATTAAACCTTCTAATGGAGTGAATCCCATAGAAGTATCTACACATTTACCACCATCAACAGCAGCTATAGAAGCTCCGTTTCCTAAGTGGCAAGTTATTATTTTAAGATCTTTTATATCTTTTCCTAACATTTCTGCAGCTCTTTGAGATACATATTTGTGAGAAGTTCCGTGGAATCCGTATCTTCTTACACCGTATTTAGTGTATAACTCATGTGGTAAACCATATAAGTAAGATTTTTTAGGCATTGTTTGATGGAAAGCAGTATCAAATACTCCTACCATTGGTACTCCTGGAAGTATAGCTTTACAAGCATCTATTCCCATTATGTTAGCTGGGTTGTGAAGTGGAGCTAAGTCTATACATTCTTTTAATGCAGCTTCTACTTCGTCAGTTATTACAACTGAAGTTGCAAATTTTTCACCTGCATGAACAACTCTGTGTCCTACTGCTTCAACTTCTTTAATGTCTTTTACACCACCGTAAGTTGGGTCAACCACAGCATCTAAAACTAATTTTATAGCTTCTTCATGGTTTTTCATTGGTTGTTCAACTATGTATTTACCTTCAACACCATCTTTTTCTTGCTTAAGTATAGAACCTTCTATACCTATTCTTTCTACTAATCCTACACATAATACTGCTTCATTTTCCATATCTATTAATTGATATTTTAATGAAGAACTACCACAGTTTAATACTAATACTTTCATTATTAGCAATCCTCCTTAAAAATTTAAAAATTTTCCTTAAATTAATATTCAAAATGACTATTTAACTTTACATTGTCAATCATAATAAATATAACACCTTTTTAATTAAAAGTACATACTATTTATAAAAATATCCTTTATGTAATATTTAAATATTACGACTTAGCTCTTTTATCTTCATGTTTATTTGGTATAATAA
>NZ_JWHR01000087.1 GCF_000808015.1 Terrisporobacter othiniensis
AAATCAATACCTTTTCTTAGTTATATAATTTTATAATAAATAATTAAACTTATTAATTATTTATATATTTTTCAAAGACATATCCGAAATCTTTATTATTATAAGTCTCTCTTATATCATTCATCCAACCAAAATTAAACTTAGTAATTTCTTCTATCATAGTAGCAGCATTACCTTCTACATGACCTCTGCTTATGGCATCATTAGCCATATCTAAACTTTTCATCCCATATTCATAAGATTGTCTATTCTTATGTTGGATTTTTCCAATTTCAAATAAAGCTTTATATAAGTCTTTTAGTTGCTCTATTTGTTTTTTATCAACATCTATACTAAAGTAATTATCTGCAAAACTAAACTTAATTTCCACATCTAAATCTACTGTTCCTGCAGTTTCTAATGTTACTGAATGAACATTTTCACTACGAAACTCATGTCTTTTTACTACTCTTTTTTTACTTACAGCAGATGCACCATCTACATGTATTAGACCTCTGTTCGTAAATACGTATTCATCTGATTTTGATTTTATAACAAAGTAGATTTTTTCACCATCTTCATTCATTATGTAGTCATCTCCATCAACTTTGTTAAAGTCATTTGGATCTATTATCTTACCTATATCAGATAAACCTAATGTATCTGCTGCCATTTTCCCAAATATATTTCCTGCCATGTTATCCTCCAAAATAGTTTAAGTTTTTAATACATTTATATTATACCATGTTTGTATTGCTATTCAATCATGGTGATTTTTAAATTACTTGTCATAAATTTCCTATCTGATACATTCAATAAATTTTTCAACAACTTGGTAAAACTGAGTTCCAGCACATCTCTCAAGCTTCTTTTATTAATATTTCTTCGCTAATCCCTATTTTGCCTATATCATGAAGTTCCCCTACTATAATTAATTCATCAATCCCCATCCTACAATTTTCAGTATTTTATCATTTTCATATATTAGAGGAAAAATCCAACACTGATGAAACTTAAATCCTTTATCCATATTGGAAAAGAAATACTGTCTAAGATCAATCTAAGTCATTCATTCATATAGCTACAACCTTGATTTAATATTTTTATAATTAATATATAAGTATTAGACAAAATATTACAACATAATAAATATTTTTTCCTAATTATATGTATATTTTTATTTTAGTGGCTGTATTAATATTAAAATACAGGTATTACAATTCCTTTATATTTAGATTCTATAATTTCTCTACATTCATCAGATGTAAGAACCTCTTCTAATACTTTTATTTTCTCATTATCTTTGTCTTTCGTTCTATAAGCAAGTAAATTTGCATATTCATCATTTACTGGTGCTGTATAGATTCCGTCTTCTTCTGCACTAAGTCCTGCAGGTATAGCATAAGTTGTATCAACAAATCCAGCAGTAACATCTTCTAATGATGGTGGTATTTGTGCCACATCTAATTGAACAAAATCTAAATTTTTTGGATTTTTAATAATGTCATTAACCCCTACTATATCACCTTCTTTTAAAGTGATTAGTCCTTCACTTTCTAAATATCTTAAAGACTTTGATGCAGAAGCAGCGTTATCACTTATAGCAATTGTATCTCCACTCTTAAATTCATCTATAGAGTTTATTTTCTTAGAATATAACACTCCTGGACAAACATATAGCTTAGACCCTGCCATTATTTCATAACCTTTGCTTTTTACTGCTTCATCTAAATAAGGCTTATGTTGAAATAAATTAGCATCTATTTCTCCATTGTTTAATGATTCATTAGGTAAAATATAATCATTAAATGTCACAACTTCTAAATCATATCCTTTTTCTTCTATAAGTGGTTTCAACTTTTCTAATAATTCACCACCTGGAACTAATGTAGCTCCTACTTTGATTATTTTATCATCCTTAGATTCAGATGATGTTGCACATCCAGCTAATGATACACATAGTAGCGCACTCATCACTACACTTAATAATTTTTTTGATTTCATAATAATATCCCCCTTAAATTGATAATAAAAATCTCTCTAATTCCTCCATTAGTTAAACTTTAATTCCTCTAAAACAAAAAAACTTGAGTATAAACTCAAGTTTTAATAGCGAATTTATACTTATCTTTCAGTAAACCTACTGCAGGATTTAGCACCGTGTATATAAAAATATACTGGTTGCCGGGTTTCATAGGGCCAGTCCCTCCACCACTCTAGATAAGAGATTTTTTATTTTTTAATTTGATAATTATCATAGCACTGTTTCTTTTTAATGTAAATTGTATAATTAATTTTTTATATTTTTATTTTTCTTTAATTCTTAGCTTCCTATTTTTATAATTTTATCATTGATATCATTAGCAAATCCTATATCATGAGTTATTATTAGAATTGCCATACCTTTAGCCTTTAGATTTCTTATAATTTTTAAAACTTTTTCTATTGAATCAACATCCAACGCAGATGTTGGCTCATCAAAACAAAGAACTTTTGGCGTTAATGCACATGCCCTTGCTATGGCAACTCTTTGACATTGACCACCAGATAATTCATAAGGATAAGCATCTACTTTATCTTCTAAATCTACCATTTTTAAAATATCTTTTGCTTGTTTAATTGCATCTTCTTTTGGTTTTTTAAGAACATTTATTGGTGCTGATATTATATTTTCCAATACTGACATATGTGGAAACAAGTTAAAGTTTTGGAATACCATTCCTATTTTATCTCTATTCTTTGATATATGACTTTTATCTTTCATTACATAATTATCTACTATAATTTCTCCATCATCAAAAGTTTCAAGACCATTTATACATCTAAGAATTGTAGTTTTTCCTGCACCTGATTTTCCTAAAATCACACATACTTCTCCAGTATTAACTTCAAAATTTATATTATTTAATACTTTATTCTCCCCAAAAGATTTATTTAAATTTTTTACTTTTAGCATATTTGTCTCACCTCTATTTATCTATAATACGCATATTTATTTTCAATTTTTTTAAACATTATTGTTAAAATTCCAATTAGCACTAAATATACTGCACCAGCTTCTATTAAAGGTACTATACTCGCTTGGCGATTTTGTGCTATTTGAGCAATTCTTAATATATCATTTAAACCTATGGCATATACTATAGCTGTGTCTTTAATTAATGTTATTACTTCATTTGACATAGCTGGTAATACTCTTTTTATAACTTGAGGGAAAACTATTCTTCTATACATATCAAATTTGCTAAATCCTAATACAAAAGCTCCTTCATATTGCCCTTTGTCTATAGATTGGATCCCCCCTCTAAATATTTCAGCAAAATAAGCTGCATAATTTAGTGAAAATGCTACAATTACAGCATCAAATCTATCAAATACTATTCCCATTAAAGGAAGCCCAAAGAATACAAATACTAGTTGTAATAATAGGGGGGTTCCTCTCATAATTAGTATGTATAAATTTGCTATTTGACTTATTATTTTATTTTTGGATATTCTTAAAAAGCCTATCATAATTCCAAGTGGTATTGATATTATCAGCGTTATAAAAAATACTAATAATGTAACTTTTAATCCTTCTATCATAGTGAAATTTCCTCCTTGTGTATCTTAATCTATATTTCTTAATTTTTACATATTATTTAGCTTTTCCAAACCATTTATTATAAATTTCATCAAAGACTTTATCATCTTTTATCTCATTTATTGTATTGTTAACTTTATCTCTAAGTTCAATATCTTCTTTTCTAAATGCAACAACATAGTCTTCTGTTCCAAAATTATCATCTAATATTTTATACTTTTCTTCACCCTTTTTACTTATATAATATTTAACTAAAGTTTCATCTCCAACTAAAGCATCTATTCTTCCAGCTTCTAAATCTCTAAAGACTTTATCAAAAGTATCATATAAAATTGGCGAACCATCTAAACTATTTAATATCTCTGAATCTTTTTCTAATGCTTCTAATCCTGCAGACCCTTGTTGAGTACCTACTACCTTATCATTTAAATCTTCTTTACTTTTAATTGTCGAATTTTTTAATGTCACTATAAGTTGGCTATTTTTCATATATGCATCTGTATAAGTAACCTTTGCTTTTCTTTCTTCAGTTAATGAGTATCCATTCCATATAGCATCTATATTTCCTGAATTTAATTCAGTTTCTTTCATTGACCAATCTATACTTTGGAACTTAACATCCATATTTAATCTTTTAAAGGTTTCTTTAGCTAAATCCACATCAAACCCTACTGTATCTCCATTATCATCTAAATATCCCATTGGGAAGTATGTATTATCATATCCGATTACTATTTCATTATCATCGGAAGTAACATTCTTTTTGTTGCATCCTACTGCTCCTACCATAATTGCTAAAACCGCTAATCCCATTATTAATTTCTTTGATATCTTTTTCATTTCTTTCTCCTCCTAATAATTTAATCTTTTATTATTGCAATAAAAAAACCACATAGGCTAATACCTATGTGGTTAATATTTGTTATATATATTCCACCATAGATACAAGCCTTTTTAACAACACTAAAAGGGCTTGTATCTATGAATTAAATTTCATAATTTACAATCCCTTGGTTCTATGATGGTGATGATGAAGTTGTATATTTAATTTTATTGCAATTATTGAATTTTTCATAACACCATTTCTCCTCTTCTCAATATTTGTTTTAATTATTTTTCATTTGTAATTAATATTAATATGAATGTTTGGAATTGTCAAACATTTTTTATTTAAAATTTATCTTCACGTAATAAATATTCGTTATTATCTTGATCTTTAAATGTGAATAATCTAGCATAAGGCATAGTTACTATATCAGTTACTTCAACACCTTTAGCTTTCATTTCTATATACGCATTATCTAGATATTCCGTACTTAATATAACTGTTTTATAATCTGTATTAGCATCTGGATATTGAGCTTTCATAAGGTTTTTATCGTATAGAACTATAGTTACCCATTCACTTTCTTTCGGTGCTATTTCTATCCATCTTAAAGGCCCTTCTGTTGCATCTATCTTTGTTACAAAGTTTAATTTTTCAGTCCAAAACTTCTTAGCTTCATCTTGATTATTTACATATATTGTTACTTTAGCTATTTTATTTATCATTTTACTTCTCCTTAGATATCCTTTTATTATAAATATATTAAAAAATCTATTACGTTAATTAAATAAATCTAAATTAACATAATAGATTTTATTTTTATAAATACTAAATTTAATTAATGTGAACTATTTAGTATCTATATAGTTTTTTATAAACTATTTTCTTTTTTTGTTTTACTAGCGCAGTAAATTACATATATAACTACTATTGCAAGGTAAGGTAACATTTGAATAAACTCTATTGGAAGTTTTGCCCCTTGTAAATAGTTACTCATACTTTCCGTGAATCCAAATAGACTTGATGTTAAAAGCCCTACAACTGGATTAGATCCTGCCATGGCTTGAGTAGCAAGTGCTATATATCCTCTTCCTGATGTCATACCTGCTGAGAATAGTGTTACATATCCCATAGATAAAAATGCTCCACCAAGGGCTGCTAATGCTCCACTCATTGTTAATGCTATATATTTTACTCTATTAACACTAATTCCTACAGATTCCGCAGCTTCTGGACTTTCTCCAACAGCTTTAATTCTAAGTCCTAATTTTGTATATTTGAACATCACCCAAACAAGTAATACTAGTATTAATGCCACATACGTTAATATATTATGTCCTGATAATATGTTTCCCACTACTGGTATATTTTCTATTATTGGTATATTTATATTAGGTAAAACTAAAGAATTTAAAGAAGTTGACGCTCCCTTATCTCCTGTTAATAAATATAAACCAAATACTGTCATTCCTGATGCCATTAAGTTTAACGATATACCAGATATTATTATATTTGATTTTAATTTAAGAGCAAAATAAGCAATTATATTACTCATTATTATTCCTGAAAGTACTGCAAATGCTAAACCTGCAAAAGCACTTTGTGTAAAATGACTTGCTGCTACCCCAACAAATGCCGCTGTTAACATTGTACCCTCTAGCGCTATATTTCTAGCTCCTGCACGAGCAGCTATCATAGCTCCTAAAGTCGTTAAAAGTATAGGAGTTGTGGATCTTATAACAGCAAACCAAAAACCATCTTTTAATAAGATATCAAATAGAGCTTCCATTACTTATCGCCCCCTTTGTTTTCATTATTTGCTAAAGCTAATTGGCTTTCTTTTCTTTGTTTTATAAAGTATAAGAATCTTTCAGCTGTAACTAAAAGTATTATTACACCTTGTATAAGAGCAACTATTTCATTTTGTACATCTGTTTGTCTTGACATTATATCTGCACCAACACGCACATATGATAGGAAAAATGCTGCTATTGGTATAAATATTGGATTATTAGATGAAAGTATAGATATTATAACTCCATCCCAAGCATATGTCGGAGCTTGAGACCATTGGAAACGTCTATACATCCCTAGCTTTTCTATAGCACCTCCTATAGCTGCCACAAATCCTGATATAAATGAAGTATAAAGTATGCATCTTTTAGTATTTATTCCTGAGTATTTTGCAAACTCTGGATTAGACCCTACTATTCTTATTTCATAACCCCATTTAGTACGAGTTAAGAAAATATACAATAATACACAAACTATAATAGCTATTATAAATCCACTATGAAGTCTTGTCCCACTAACAATAGTAGAAAGTTGAGCAGTATTTAAAAACTTAAGTGAAGCAAAGTTAGAAGCTTGTCTGTCTGCTAAAAACTTATTTATTATATAAAGCCCTGTATAGAAAAATACATAATTAAGCATTAATGAAGTAACAAGTTCATTTGCTTTATATTTAACCTTGCAAAATGCTGGTATACTTCCTATAAGCCCACCTATAAAACCTGCTATAACTATTGCAACCATAGGATGAACTCCTCCTGGTAGTGGTATCATTATAGCTACAAATGATGCTATAACTGCCCCCATATAGAAAGATGCATCTGTTATCATTGAGAAGTTTCCTGATTTAAAAACTAAACTTAATGATAAACCTGTAAACATTAACGGAACCATCATTTCAAGCACATTAAATATATATCTTTTTGAGCTTACTGGTCCTAAAAGTAAAGTAGATAAGGCTTTAGTTGGATTTTCACTAACTAAAAATATTATTCCACTTGTTATAATAAGTGCTATACCTATAGCAACAAATAATCTTAATAAATCAAAATATTTAAGTATATTAAACTTTTTGTCTTTATGCATAATAAGCACCTCCAATTACTTCCTCACTGTCATGCTTAACTCCTAGCATGTAAAGACCTAATTCTTCTTCAGTTACATTCTTAGCATCCTCTATGTAACCTACTATTTTACCTTCGTGCATAACAATTATACTATCACTTAAAGATAAAACTTCTCCTAAATCTGATGATATAAGAAGTATGGCTTTTTTAGCCTCTCTCATATCTAATATCTTATGTCTTATAAATTCTATTGCCCCAACATCAATTCCACGAGTTGGTTGATTAACTATTAAAAGATCTGAGTCATATAAAAATTCACGTCCTACTATAACCTTTTGTATATTTCCTCCAGATAAATCTTTTATAGATTGTTTTGTATTATCATGCTTTACTATAAATTCTTTTACTAAATTAGTTGTAAATTCTTTTACTTTTCTTAAATCTAGTAATCCTTTTTTATTTAATTCTTTTGACGCATATATTTTAGATATAGCATTGTCTTCTATTGAAAGGTTTGGTGCACTACCAAAATGCAATCTATCTTCAGATACATGAGATATTCCCATTTCCTGTCTTTTTAATATAGATTCTTTTGTAATATCTTTATCTTTTAAAGATATTTTTCCACTTACTATATCAGTAGTTCCTATTATGGCATTTACAAGTTCTGATTGTCCGTTTCCTTCTATACCTGCAACACCTAATATTTGTCCTTCTCTTACTGTAAAACTCATATTATCTACTACTACGTTCTTAAATTGATTTTTAACTGTTAAGTTGTCAATTTTTAAAACTGTCTTTTCAAAGTTTCCTTCTGTTTTTTCAATATTTAAATCAACATCACGTCCAACCATTAATTTAGATATTTCTTGCTCAGAAAGCTCACTTACTGAATAAGTTCCCATAGTTCTACCATCTCTTAGAACAGTCAACCTATCACAAAGTTCTTTTATTTCGTGAAGCTTATGAGATATAAATATTATTGTGTATCCTTGCTCTTTTAGTAATTTTAATTGTTTAAATAACTCTTCTATCTCTTGTGGTGTAAGTACTGCTGTTGGTTCATCTAGAATTAATATCTTTGCACCTCTATATAATGCTTTTAATATTTCTAGTTTTTGTTTCATTGCTATTGAAATGTCTTTTACTTTAGCTCTTGCGTCAACTTTTAAGTTATACTTAGTTGAAATTTCTTCTGTTTGTTTTATGGCTTCTTCTATATTTATAAACCCTGATTTAGAGGTTTCATGACCTAAAATCAAGTTTTCTGCCACACTTAAAGAGGGCACCAACATAAAATGTTGATGCACCATCCCTATACCTTTTTCTAAGGCTTGTTTAGATGAAGAAAAGTTTACCTGTTCTCCATTTACATATATATCACCACTAGTTTGTGGCATCATTCCAAATAGCATTTTCATTAGAGTTGACTTGCCTGCACCATTTTCACCTATAAGTGCATGAATTTCACCTTCGTTTATAGCAATATTTACATTGTAGTTTGCAACTACACCACCAGGATATACTTTTGTTAAATTACTTACTTTTAATATTTCTTTTGTCATTTAACACACTCCCGATTATTATTTTCATTTAAGCAATGGATATATCTGCAGCGATAGCAAAGATATATCGTTGGCGCCATGAGCATAGCGAATTTTTTATAAGGGTATAACATTTTTGTTATGCCCTTATATTTATTTAATATTTTATATATTTTCTACTTTGCTGAGTTTATTACTTCTTTTAACTGAGCTTCTTTCATACCTAATGCAGACTTAACTTCTACTTTACCATCTTTTAATTCTTTAGATATTTCAGTTACTCTATTTCTTATTTCTTCACTTACAGTTGAAGTATATATATCATTTTCAGCTAATTCAACAACACCTTCTTTTGCTCCTAAAACATTGTGGCTATTGAATTGTAATGAATTATCTAAGAAAGATTCCATAGTTAAAGCTAATGAGTTGTCTACTCTTTTTAACGCTGAAGAAATTATATATTTTTGTTCTTCTTTTCCTTCGTAAGCTAATGCTTGGTCACTATCCACACCTATAACATATTTTTTAGAATCTCTAGCTGCTTCTACTGATCCTGCTGAAGCTGGTCCAGCTGCTGTAAACACTACATCTGCTCCATTTGAATATTGAGCTAATGTTAATTCTTTAGCTTTTGCTGTATCTGTAAATGAACCTACATAAGCTACTTCAACTTTCATATCTTTATCTATAAACTTAGCTCCTTCTATGTATCCTACTAAGAAGTCGTTTATAACTGCTGATGTATCTCTAGCTCCAACAAATCCTACAACTTTATCTTTATTAGCAAGTTCCATGTCACTTGTAGTAACTAAAGCTGCTAAAGTACCAGCTAAGAATCCTGCTTCATTTTGCTTATATGTCATTGAATATACATTTTCTAAATTATATTCATCATAATTTACATCTGTATCATATATTAAGAATTTCTTTTCAGGATAAAGCTCTGCTGTATTTTCAACATGCTCTTTCATATCCCAACCACCAGTTATTATAACATCAGCGTCTGATTCTGATGCATCTATTAAAGCTGGTTCAAACTTAGTTTGATCAAATCCCATCTCTACAACTTCAACATCAACCTTATCACCAAATTGCTCTTCTATTTTTTCTGCTCCAGCATTTGCTGAATCATTTATACCTTTATCTCCTAATGCTCCTGTTACTAATAATTTCACATTTACTTTATCTGAGCTAGAAGCTGTATCTTCTCCTCCTGCTCCACATCCTACCAAGAAAGTAGCACTTAATCCTATTGCTAATAGTGTTGATAATATTTTTTTCTTAAACATTTACTAATCCTCCCAGTTGTAAACTTGTGTATTGTTTGTATCATTTAATAGTTCTATATATTGATCAAAGTTAAGCTTTTGCTCATACTTTGATAATATTTCTTTTGTTTTTTTACCATCATCTTTTAATAAATCTATTACTGATGATGTAATATATTTCATAGGTAATTCATATGCTAAGTATTTATCTTCTGTTCTAAAATCATTACCATGAATTCTTCCTGCAAATCCTGATACTCCTATTTGAACAGTTGGCATTATATAAGATAAATCTCCTATATCTCCACTAGCAAAAGAATGGCAGTCTTTAAGAATTTTATCTTCATCCATAAATTTAAGCATATTTTCTTTTAATACTTCTGTAAGATTCTTATCTTGAGTAAGAGGTAAATATCCTCCTGTATTCGAAATCTTAACTTGAGCTCCAAGTGCTAATGCTCCACCTTTTATCGCTCTATTTACCTTAGTATCTACATCCATTATTGCATCTAATGTCTTTGCTCTTATGTACATATCTAAAACTACTTTTTCAGGAACACTATTAACACTTGCCCCACCTTCACTTATTACGTAGTGAACCCTTACTGTATCTTCTTCTTTAAATGTTTCTCTTAAATAAGCTATTGCATTTAAAGCTACATTTGCTGCATTTAGTGCATTTACTCCATCCCATGGATTAAGTCCTGCATGTGATGAAACTCCTTTAAAAGTAATTTTTTTACCTAAAAATCCATTTAAACTTGAATTTATTTCTGTATAATATTTATCATTAGGTGGCATAGAATGACAAGATATTATTAAGTCAATATCATTAAACGTATTTAATCTTACCATTTCTTGTTTACCCGACATATAAGATATTTTGTTCTCTTCAATTAAATTTTCTCTATAATTAAAGTCACAATATTCTTCTGCAGGTGTTGCTATAAATGAAATCTTTCCACCTAATTCATTTATAACCTTAGATTCTTTTAATGCAATAAATGAACCAAGTATTGTGCCTATTTGAGCATAGTGACCACAAGAATGAGCACATTCATCTTTTTTTCCTAAGTATTTATGGTCTGTACTAGGAACCGAATCTATTTCGCATAAAAGACCTATATGAGGACCTTTTTTTCCAGAATCTAGTGTAGCTTTAATTCCTGTTATAGCTATATCATTTTTATAATCAATATCATACTTATCAAAAATTTTACAAATTAATTTATTAGTTTCAAACTCTTTAAAACCAAGTTCAGGATTTTCAAATATGTTTTCACCTAAATTAATCATTTCATTTTTTATTGAATTTATTTCATTCCAAATTCTATTATCCATAATACACCTCTACACGAACTATTGTTTTTTTCATTTTCATTTAGTTCGTTTTCCGTTTTTATTATATCATGTTTGGATTAAATTTCAACATATTTCGCGTTTTTTCTACTATTTTTTGTTCTATTTTTTATATTTCATTTGTCTCACATCATAAAATAGTATTATTTTTCAACATTTAACAAGTAAAAGTTATAAATCTCAATAAAAAAGAATCCAACATTTAGTCAGATTCCTTATCTTATTACATTATATTCGAATTTTACATTTTACTATTTATCATTTGTTCGTATTTATTTCATATATGTTTAGTTTGTTTTAGAACTTATATCTATAAATTCAAATTCTTCTACATCAAATAATCCTTTATCTGTAAGTTTTATATTAGGTATCACTGGTAATGCCAAAAATGCTAAGGTTAAGAATGGATCTATATCCTTACTTACTTTTAATGAGTTATAAGCTATATCTACTAGTTTACTAAACTTAGAATTAACATACTCTATATTTTTATCACTCATTAGCCCACCAATATTTAAAGATAAACTTTCTAGAATTTCATTAGAAGATGAGATTGCAATTCCACCCTCCATACTTATAACTTTATTTACAGCATTTACTATATCTTCATCATTATCCCCCACAACTATAATATTATGTGAGTCATGAGATATGGTTGTAGCTATAGCACCATTTTTTAATTTGAAATTTTCTACTAATCCTATACCTATATTGCCTGTATTTTTATGTCTTTCTATTACTGCTAATTTTAATATATCTTTTTCATTATCATATTCAAACTTATTATCAACTATTTTGACCTTAGCTTTTACCTTTTCAGTTATTAAACTATGCGGCTTTAACGAAATAATATTTACATCTTCTTCACCATCTTCTTTTTCAAAGTAAATTTGTATATTATCTGTATTTATTTTAGAAAGATGAACAGTTTTTAAAACTTTAGAAAAATCTTTTTCTTTTGTTGTAAACAAAGGTTTTTTATCTTTCCCTACCAATTCTCCATCTTTATATACTTCTTCTATATTAAAGTTTTCTAAGTTATCAAATACTATTATATCTGCCTTATATCCTGGAGCTATAGCCCCGACATTTTTTAAGTTATAACAATTTGCCGCGTTTATGGTTGCCATTTGTATTGCCGTTATTGGATCTATCCCATTTTTTATAGCTAACCTTACATTATGATCTATATGACCTTCTTTTAATAAATCCTCTGGGTGTTTATCATCCGTGCATAATAAAATTCTTTGATAGTTATATTGATTAACACCATTTATAAGGTTTTTAAGATCTTTGGTTGCCGAACCTTCCCTTATCATAACATACATGCCTAGTCTTAATTTTTCTAACATTTCTTCTTCTGTTGTACATTCATGGTCTGTATTTACTCCACTTAAAACATATGCATTTAAACCTTCTCCATTTATACGAGGCGCATGACCGTCCACACTTTTGTTGTTTTTGTGAGCTAACTTCAGCTTATCCATTACGTCTTTATCTTTATATATGACACCAGGGTAATTCATCATTTCCCCTAATCCTAAAATCCTTGGATGGTTTATATATTTCTCCAAATCGTCAGCCTTAAGTATTGCTCCTGAATTTTCAAAATTAGTTGCCGGAACACATGAAGGTAACATAACGTATGTATTTAAAGGCAATTCTTCCGTTGAATTTAATATATACTCAACTCCATCAAGACCACAAACATTAGCTATTTCATGTGGATCTGTAATTATTGTAGTCGTTCCTCTAGGGACTATAGCTTTTGAAAATTCCCCTGGCGACAACATAGATGATTCAATGTGAATATGGGAATCTATAAGACCCGGTGCTATATATTTTCCTTTTAAGTCTATGTTAATATCTCCTGTATATTCTCCAATACCTATTATTATTCCATCATGTACTGCCAAATCACCTTCTATAACTTCGTGTGTAAATACATTAACTATATTTGCATTTTTTAATACTAAATTTGGATTTTTATTTTTCATTGATCTGTCGATTAATTCACTAATGTACATAATATTCTCCCAACTATCAAATATTTTTTAAATCTTATAATATCATATTTATATTCCTAGTCAAGTTTTTTTATTAAAATATTTTTTTTATTTCATACAAATATTTCT
Source organism: Terrisporobacter othiniensis (assembly GCF_000808015.1). GTDB lineage: Bacteria > Bacillota > Clostridia > Peptostreptococcales > Peptostreptococcaceae > Terrisporobacter > Terrisporobacter muris. The sequence continues at coordinate 13,553 of NZ_JWHR01000087.1, forward strand.
CTTAAACCTTAAATACCCTATAATATATTTATACATATTTGTAACATCATGTAAATTATGTAATAAGGGGATAAATTTATGAGGAATTTAATAAGAAAATTTTTAGCTATTTTTTTAGCTAGTATGATTAGTTTTTGTAGCTTTCAAAATTTAAGCTACTCTTTTGCCACAGAAAATTCTACACTTTCTAAAGGATATGTTGATATACCATCTTGGATATCTACTCGAGAGTTGAATGTAAGGTCTAAACCTTCTACATCCGCTTCAAAGATAGGTTCTATAAAAAACGGTAACTCAGTAAATATTTTAGATAGTATTGCTAAAATTATAAAAGTAGATGGTAAGAATGTAGTAACAGATCCATGGTATAAAATATCTTATTCAAATAGCTTTGGCTATGTTTCTGCAGATTATATTAAGTTATTAGGAGAAGATAAATCTTATATTCCTAGTAATACAACTTCTATAAAAGGAATAGATGTGAGTTATCATCAAGGAGATATCAACTGGGAAAAAGTAAAAAATGATGGTGTGAAATTTGCTATTATTCGTGCTGGTAGTGGCACTAAAGAAGATAGCAAATTTAAAGAAAATATAAAAGGCGCTTTAGCTGTTGGAATCCAAGTTGGTGTTTATTGGTTCTCCAATGCTTATACAGTTAATGGTGCAAAGGATGAATCTCAAAAATGTATGGAAGTAATTTCACCTTACAAAAGTAAATTATCTTTTCCTGTCTTCTTTGACTATGAAGAATATACTCTAAAGCTAGCTCAAGAAAGTAATTTTAACCTTAGTTTAAGTTCAGTGTCTAATATTTGTAAAACATTTTTATCTAATTTAAAATCAAACGGATATAAATGTGGTATATATACAAACAAAACAGTTTCTAAATATTATCTTAGTGATGCTCTAAGAAATTCTTATGATTTTTGGATAGCTCAGTATAATGATAAATGTACTTACTGGGGAAAATACACCATGTGGCAATATAGCCAAACTGGAAAAGTTAATGGCATAAATGGCAATGTAGATCTAAACTATTACTTTAAGAGTAATCCTATAAGTATGTCAAAAACTACTATAAGTTCTATTTCAGATCAAAAATATACAGGTAGCAAAATAACACCCAGTATAAGTGTTAAATATAATAATAAAACTCTAGTAAAAAATAAAGATTATACTGTATCATTTGAAAAAAACACTAACGTAGGAACTGCAACTGCTACTATAAAGGGTAAAGGTAATTATACTGGTGCAAAAAGTATAACTTTTAAAATTGTTCCCAAAACTGTAACAAATACTAAAGTTTCAAGTACTACTTCTTCAAGTATAAAATTAAGTTGGTCAAAAGTTTCAAGCGCTAATGGATATAGAGTGTATAGATCGACTAGTAAAAATGGAACTTATACTAAAGTAAAAGATATTACTAATAATTCCACTTTAAGTTATACTGATTCTAATTTATATAGTAATAAAAAATATTATTATAAAATAAAATCATTTAAAACTATTAATGGACAAAGGTACTATGGATATTATTCAAGCATAATAAACGGAGAAACAAAATTATCTACACCTTCAGTAAAGTTATCAACACCAAAAAGTAAAAGTATAAAAGTTTCATGGAACAAAGTCTCTGGAGCCAAAGGCTATGATGTTTATAGTTCAACTAGTAAAAAAGGTACTTATTCCAAAAGAACAACTACAAGTAATTTGAATTATACTAATACAGGTCTAACTAAAGGTAAGACCTACTACTATAAAGTAAGGGCCTATAAAATAGTAAATAACAAAAAAGTTTATAGTTCTTATAGTCCTATAAAGTCAATTTCTAGTAAATAATCAAAGAATATAATATATGTTAAAAAAATAAAGGTATTGCTTACTAAGCAATACCTTTATTTTCAAGTTCTATTTTTTTCATTTTTCTATAATAAGTTATCATAAGCGGTATACATGCAGATATCCATGCTATAGGATCTGATAAACAAATACCAGTAAATCCTATAAACTTTGGCAATGTGAATGCAATTATAGCTCTTGCCAATAACTCATAAACTCCTGCCATCATTGGTACAAAAGATTCTCCCATACCTTGAAGTACATTTCTATATACAAATATAAATCCTAATGGTATAAAGAATATAGCTGAATAATTAAATACTAGTTGAGCATATTTAAATATTTCAGGAGTTGGATTTTCCATAAATAAAGTGACAAAATATTTCCCAAGGAATACAAGAACAGATCCTGCTATTAAGCTCGTAACTATTGATACTTTATTCATTATTTTCATCCCATTTTTTATTCTATCAAATCTTCCAGCACCTAAATTTTGTCCTGCATAAGTTGCTATTGTTACACCAAATGAAGTTGATGGTTGCATAACAAGTTGAAGAACTTTAGATGATGCTGTGTATGATGCTATCACAGTTGATCCGAATACATTTATAGCACTTTGGACTATTATGATACCAATTGCTGTTACTGAAAATTGTAATCCCATAGGTATACCAATTTTTAAATGTTTTTTATAATAATTTGATTCAACCTTAAAATCTTCTTTTTTTAATCTTAAAACTCGGAATTTCTTATAGCTATAAATTAAACATAAAATAGCTGAAAACCCTTGTGCAATATTAGTAGCATAAGCTGCTCCTGATACCCCCATTTTAAAATTAACTATAAATACCAAGTCTAAAATAACATTAAGAATAGATGAGATTATTAAAAAATATAAAGGTGTCTTACTATCACCTAATGCTCTAAGTACTCCCGCTGCCATATTATAAAGCGCTTGAGTTATAAGTCCTGCGAAAATTATTGTTATATAAGTATCTGCATTATTAAAAATATTATTTGGTGTATTCATCATTCTAAGAAGAGGATTTTTAACTAGTAAAGCTATTACTGTCATTAAAAGAGTCGAAATTAATGTTAATGTAATATTACTAGCTACTGCCTTTTTTACACCTACTTCATTTTTTGCTCCAAACTTTTGAGCAACTAGCACTCCAAATCCACTAGTTAACCCTAATATCATACCATTTACCAAAAAGAACATAGATCCAGTAGAACCAACTGCTGCTAGTGCATCTACCCCTACAAATCTTCCAACTATAATCGTATCAACCATGCTATACAATTGTTGAAACACATTTCCAATTAATAAAGGTATAGAAAAGAATATGAAAATTTTCAAAGGATTCCCCTTAGTCATATCGTTAGTCATATACAGCTTCTCCTATCTTTATTTTTTAAGCTATCAAAATTTTATTATGCTGTAAATAATATTTTTCTAGCTCTATATATACATCTATTACTCTGACATAAATTATTTATAAATCAAATAATTTATAATTTCTTTGTATAATAAAAAAAGCAACCATTACTTTAATAATGTCTGCATTAATTTTTCAATCTTATAAATGATATCAGATAAGAAATTATAGGTCAATAAGTATATTTTAACCTCCCCTTATGAAATCATTTTCAACAAAACAATTTTTTATTTAGTTATAAACGTGAAAAAGATGTACTAAAATTAATACACCTTTTTGGTGACCCATCCGAGACTCGAACTCGGGACACCCTGATTAAAAGTCAGGTGCTCTACCGACTGAGCTAATGAGTCATGAATTTTATTTAATATTTATTCTTAATCTTCCCTTATTATTATCTATTATTCACTTAATTCTATATATTAAACTTATAATTATGTATTAAATTTCAGTTTCAATTCATTTTAAACTATTGATTTGTATTTATGATATAATAAATAATTATAATTAAAAACAAAAGGTGGTAAATTATGACTGACAAAAGAAAAAAAGGAATTTTAGCAAGTTTATTAGCTGGAGCAATGGCTCTTGTAGGATGTTCTAAAAGTGAAATGAATGATGAAGTTAGAACACCTCCAAAAGAACTTCCTGTAGCAACTATCATTATTAAAAATTATGGAACTATTGAGGCTGAACTTTATCCTCATATAGCTCCAAACACTGTAAACAACTTTATATCTTTAGCTAACAGCGGTTTTTATGACGGACTTACTTTCCACAGAGTAATAAAAGACTTTATGATACAAGGTGGAGACCCAAATGGCGATGGTACAGGTGGTCCAGGATACAGTATTAAAGGTGAGTTTACTAAAAATAAATTTAAAAATGATTTAAAACATACAGAAGGTATTTTATCTATGGCCAGAAGCCAAAACAAAAATAGTGGTGGTAGTCAATTTTTTATAATGACTAAAGAAGCTTCTCATTTAGATGGTCAGTATGCTTCATTTGGCAAGGTTACAAGTGGTCTAGATATAGTACATGAAATAGAAAATTCAAAAACAGGCTCAAACGATAAACCTGTAAAAACTATAGTTATAGAATCTATAAAAGTAGACACTAAAGGTGTAAAATATGATGAGCCAGAAAAAATCTAAATTTTATTTATGTCAAATTTAAATACAAAAAAGACGGAATTTCAGGGGTGAAATTACCGTCTTTTCTTAATTATGGGGTATGTTACATTTAAATATTTGTATAATGGGGATTATACTATATTTAAATATAGGGTTTGATGTATTTAAACATGGGGTTGTTTAAATACGGGGTTTTACTACCAAGCCTAAAATAAAAAAACTACCATTTGTTGGTAGTTGCCATTCAAGTTTAAAATCATAAACCTTTGTAAAAAATAGCTTAAGTTTATGACAACAAAGAACTTTTTATTCTTCGGCAACTGGCTGGCATAGTGTGATTAACCTTAGCCCCTATAGCTTTGCGTCTCTAGATTTCTCTAGATTTGCCAATATTTAGCTATTACACTATAAATTATATACACTTTGTTTCACATATGCTAGTATTTATTTATATTTTTTTGTATTTTTTTATTTTTATTTAAAATCACCTTTTATTTGCAATTAAGGCATACTTTAGATACTTTTTTACCCTAATACCTTTTCAAAAGCTATCCTCTCAGAATCGTCTTCTAAATAAATTACACCACAGTACTCAAATCCATTCTTGCTCAAGAACCTTTGCATTGATTGATTTTGTCTATGAGTATCAATTTTAATATGTTTTATATTATTTTCTAAGCAAATTTTCTCTATGTATTTGAATAACTCTCCAGCTACTCCGTGACCTTTTATATTACTAGAAACGGCTACTCTATGTACAACAGCATAATCTCCTTGACTAATCCACTTTCCATCATATATAACATCATAATCACTTTCACCAGAAAAAGACAAATACGCTGTAGCAATTACTTTATCATCTTTTAATAAAACATATGACTCATCACTTTCAATATCATTCATTATACTTTCTTCATTTGGATATCCATTTTGCCATTGATCGATACCATTCGCCTTAAAATAACTTTGAGCTTCTTCAATAATATTTATAATTTCTTTTATATCTGACTTTCTCGACTTTCTAAATTCCATACAACACTCTCCTTTTATCTATTTATATTTATTATATTATAAAAGCCCTCCTAATAAAGAGAGCTTTTTCATATCTAATAAATTATTTACTTTTCTTTTTTTCATGTCTTTTATAAATAAAAAATAATATGCCACTTACAAGTAATGTTATTATAAATACAATAGCTGCCATGGTGTAATTCTTTGTTCCAAGATAACTTCCTCCAATAGTAGAGGAGATAACCGATGGTACTCTAGCCACTCCTGAAACTAATAAAAATGGTAATAATTTAATAGGCGTAATTCCTGCTACATAAGAAAGAACATCCTTTGGCGTTCCTGGAATTAAAAAAATAAAAAATATGGTCATATATATTTTTTCATTATCTTTTAAAAAGGTCATCTTTTCTAATTTTTCTTTTGATACAAATATTTCAACAAAATCCATTCCAAACTTTTTTGCAAATAAAAATACCACCATTTGCCCTATCAAGGTTCCAATTAAACAATAAACTGATCCCCAAAACCATCCAAAAGCATAACCTGATGCAATTTCAATAGGCTCCCCAGGTACGACTGCTACAATAATTTGAAAAGCAGAAATACCTATCATAATAAATTTACCCCATATTCCAATGTCATTTACCCATGTTCTAAACTCTTTTGGATTTTTCACAAGGGAAACTATTTTGCCTCCTACTGTAAATCCTAGAATAGCAATAACTAGTAGAAATATTACTCCTCCAATTAATAGAATTTTTTTCTTTTTATCTAATTTTTTTATAGCAATTTCCCTCCTGACTTAAAGTATTCTTCTCTTTTCCAACTGTACTTATGTTAACCAAATAGATTTAATAAATTCTTGCTTCAATACACTTATTATTCAATAAATTTTGATTCTATTTTTGCAATAAATTTAACACTTTTTAAATTTTACAATTTTAATTTTTTCATAAAAAAATAGGAATATTAAAAAATATTCCTATTAGTATTTATCTTAAATTTTTATTTATAATAATGAAGAAAATTGTTCTATCAAACTTTTAAGCTACTACGGCTTCTTTTTCTTCACCGTAGTATTTTTCTACTTCAAAGTCTTTTTCACTATTGGCAACAATTAATGTACACACATTATCCCCCATAACATTTACAGTCGTTCTAAACATATCTACTATTCTTTCAACACCCATAATTAATCCTATTCCTTCTAGTGGTAAATTAACTGAAGTAAGAACCATAGATAGCATTATCATTCCCACTCCTGGAACTCCAGCAGTACCTATAGATGCCAATGTTGCTGTTAAAACTATCGTCATCATTTGATTTATTTCTAAATCTATACCATATATTTGAGCTATAAACAATGCTGCAACACCTTGCATTATAGCAGTTCCATCCATATTTATAGTAGCTCCCATAGGTATTGTAAAAGATCTTGTTGTTTTACCTACACCTAAGTCTTCTAATATTTCCATACTAGCTGGAACAGAGGCGTTGCTTGATGAAGTTGAGAAAGTAATAGCCGCAACTTTTGTAAATTTCTTTAAAAAAGGCATTATCTTTTGTTTTGTGAAAATCTTAAATAATCCACCATAAACTATAGTAACATGAATAGCTAGTCCTAAAAGTACAACTGCTAAGTATTTAATTAACACTAATATAGCATCTTTTCCAACAGTAGAGAATGTCTCTGCAACTAATGCAAATACACCTATTGGAGCTGCCATCATTATTATGCCAACCATTTTCATACATATATCATTCGCACTTTCAAATACTTTTCTTATTGGCTCTGCTTTCTCTCCCACCATACTCATTGCCACTCCAGTAAGTAATGCAAAGAATATTATTTGTAACATATCACCATTTGCAAAAGATGCAATTGGATTTGATGGTATTATTCCAAGTATAATGTCTACAAGTGATTTGGACTCTCCTATGGCTACCTCCCCAGTAACTACAGAACTCATGTCTAGTCCCTCACCTGGCTTTAATACACTTCCTAAAAATAAAGCTGTTACTATTGCTATTGCAGTAGTTGATAAATAAAATGACATTGTTTTAGTTCCGATTCTTCCTAATTGTTTAACATCTCCCATAGATGATGCTCCACATACTAATGAGACAAATACTAGTGGAACAACCATCATTTTTATCGCTGATGTAAATCCACTACCCAATACCTTAAATACTCCACCTATAATTACTGTATCCTTTATGTAACTTTCTGGCAATGATTTCAATATTAATCCAAATATAAAACCTAAAAACAATCCTAATAAAATTTTACTCGTTAATGTGACTTTTTTCTTCATTATTCAATCTCCCTTTTCTCTTTTTCTCGATTACTATTTCATTATACAACACTTTTTCATATTTTTGTTTATTTTTTTAAGTTTACAGATGTTTCCGAATTACTTTTCTTTATTTTTTAAAGTTTTTTTATTAACAACTTTATTTTTATTACTTTTCTTTACTTTTACACATGATTATTAATGTATTTGTATGAAAATTTGTTAATTTCCAAGTTTTTACGAACTTTAAATTAATTTTTATAATTAAAGTTCTGATTTTTATGAAATATACAAGAACTATATAACTATAATTCTATTTTTAAATTTGAAACAAAATCCGCCTTAGATATATATCTAAGGCAGATTTTGTTAAAATATAAAGTTAGTCTTATTACATAGTATATATTCTAGTATTACAGTACTGCATAAGTGGTATCTCTGTTTCCTTATCTATCTGGCTCATAATAATAGTAATATCATAATAATTTACATCTTTTTTATAAATGGCATAAGTTGATTTTATATATCCTGGTATAGAATCTGTTATCACCTTAGAAGGAAAACAAACTTGACAGTTTTTATTATTCATTTGGCTATCCTCAGGAATCAACTCTTCAACTTGTAATGGATGTAGCTTTCCACCTGGATTAAAAAGATTTTCATAATCCTCTTTACTATATTCAATTATATATGATTTTTCTGACTTAGTATTGCTATCCTTTTCTATTATTTCTTCCTTATAATTTTCGAATTTCTCTTTAATTGTATATGTTCTTGAAAAATCACCTCTAACAGTTGTCATTGATCCCTTTTTTTCATCATAATTTACCTCCATAGTTGTATTAGATGAGAAGGTAATTATATCATTATTGTCCCTATCCACTTCCTGTCCTGTAACTCCATATTCAACTTTTAATTTTTTAGCATTATTAACTATCTTTATTAGTTCTTGTAGCACATTGTTTTCATCCATCTAATCACCTCCATTTATTAATTTTTAATAAATATATTATGATTGCATATAAATTATTACTAACTAGATCAATACATATTAACAAATCAACACCTTCAATCATATAAATAACAAAGGAGGTGCGTAAAATGACTAACCTAATACCGGACATAAACTTAAAGACTGTCATCAACCAATACTTTTCTAGATCAGAAGATGCAGAAATAACTAAATTAGACTTGGAAAGTATCAAAGGTTATATATATTCAGATATATCCTCCCTAGGCAAATATATCTGTAGTGTAGAAGGTCTTCAGTATGCCACTAATATGACAGAGTTGATTATCGAGAATAATTTATTAACCAATATAGAGCAACTTACTAACTTAAAAAATTTAAATACTTTATTTTTAAATAACAATTTGATTGCATCTGTACCAGATTTGTCTAATATGAATAATTTGACGTCTTTACTACTTAACGGTAATGAAATTAAAGATATTTCTCCTATTTCCAGTGGGAAAAATCTTAGATTTATTAAAATTAATGAAAATAGAGTTTCTGATTTATCTTCATTGTCTACTTTAGAAAACCTTCGAGAATTACGTGCCATGAATCAAGATATAGAAATCAAGGATGTTATAGAGTCCTCTGATTTTTATACATTAGATGTTAGCTTTTTGAAAGATATTAATGGAGAAATACCTAGCAAAATATCCCCTACCCACTTAGGTGAATATAATAGTGAACATAAAGAAATAATTTGGGATACATCCTTAATATCTTTTGAAAGTCCTAGCTTTACTTTTGAAAGTAATGATGGCTATTTTTCAGGTATTGTTACAGTGGACTTAATTGATGTAGATCAAACTGTTATTATAGATGATGAAAATTTACAAAATGAATTAATTGATATTTTAAATAAAGAGAATAATATTATAACTTTAAAAGATATGTTAAAGCTTAGAACTTTAGATTTAACTAATAAAGACATTAAGTCTTTAAAAGGTTTAGAATGTGCAAGTAATTTGTATACATTAATTCTAGATGGTACTTATGTTACTGATTTGCAATATGTTCCTTCATCTGTTAATTATATTTCTTCAAAAAATTTAAAGAATGAAGTAAATATTCCAGATGATAGATTAAAATCACTTATCAATATTGTTCTAGGCAAAAATGATAAGTGTGTTCTTACCTTTAATGATATAAAAAAATTGACCGTATTGGATGAGTTTGCTAATCATATTAATTCTTTAGAAGGATTACAGTATGCTGAAAATTTGAAGATTTTAAGTCTTTTAAATAATAAAATTTCCGATATAAATCCTATATGCGCTTTAACTAAGCTAACTTATTTAGATCTTAGCAATAATAATTTAAAAGATTTATCACCTTTATCTTCTTGTTATAAAAATATCTCTTATATTTATGCTAATAATCAAAAAATTAGCATTGAAAAAAGTACAAATCCACAAAACAATATTTTTAATTTATCTTTAGACTTTGTAAAAGATATTGATGGAAGTGTTATAAAGAATATAACTCCGTGCCAAAATGGTATGTATAATAAAGAAAAAGACTCTATCACTTGGAGTTTAGATTGTATACCTTGCGATGTTAGTTTTGATTTTGCTGGTATAAATAATATTTTTTCTGGAACTGTTTATGTGAAAATTAAAATAGATGAATAAATGACTTAATTTTTTTAAAGAAAGCCAGCACTTAAACTGGCTTTTTTATGTTATTCTTATTTATCTTTTCAACATAATCTTATTAAATAGCCCTTTTATTATAAAGCCTTATTTAATTCATTATGAAATACTATATCATTATATATGTCATATCTTATCGAATTATGTTGCACTATTTTCTTCAATATGTTACTCTATATTAGGTAAAATATTTTTTATACATAATATGTATACAATACGACTTTGGAGGTAAAACATGAAAAATATATGCGTTATAGGCAGCTTAAATATGGATTTAGTTGTTAATGTTGACACAATGCCAAAGCCTGGACAAACTCTTTTAGGAGGGAATTTCAAAGAAGTACCAGGAGGTAAAGGTGCAAACCAAGCTGTTGCAATGGCTAGATTAGAAGGAAATGTTTCTATGATAGGCAAAGTTGGTAAGGATGGCTTTGGTAAAACATTAATAAAAGCCCTAAATAATGATAATGTTAATACAAATCATGTTAATATAGCTAATTGCTCTACTGGTGTGGCATTTATAACTGTAGATAAAAATGCCCAAAACGCTATAGTTGTGGCCCCAGGAGCAAACTTTCAATTAACTAAAGATGATATAGATAAAAATATAGATTGCATAAAAAACAGTGATATAGTAGTTATCCAATTGGAAACTCCATTGAAAACTGTAAAATATGCTCTACAAGTTGCAAAAGGCTTAAACAAATATACAATACTTAATCCTGCGCCAGCAGTTAAGTTAGATGATGAAATAATAGGACATGTTGATTTATTAACGCCTAATGAAACTGAGCTAGAAATCATTTCTGAAATAAAAATAGAAAATGAAGATGATATAAATAAAGCAGCTAAAAAAATGATAGAAAAGGGTGTTAAAGAATTAATAGTTACTCTTGGATCTAAGGGTAGCTTATATATAAATGAAGAAAAATCATTCTTTAAACCAGCTTATACGGTTGAAGCAGTTGATACTACTGCTGCTGGTGATTCTTTCACAGGAGCGCTAGCCGTTTCTCTATCAAATAACAAAACTATGGAAGAAGCTATGGACTTTGCTTCTAAAGTAGGTGCTTTATCTGTTATGAAAGAGGGAGCTCAAAGCTCATTGCCAACATTAAAAGATGTTGAAAATTTTGGGAGGTAATTATGAAGAAAACAAAAATGATAAACAGCGAATTATCTTATGCAATAAGTCAAATGGGACATACTGATTCTCTGACAATTGGAGATTGTGGCTTACCAATACCTTCTGAAACTAGAAGAATTGATTTAGCTTTAACTCATAATGTACCTACCTTTATTCAAACTTTAGATGTTGTGCTTGAGGAATTATGTGTTGAAGAAGCTATAATTGCTTCTGAAATAAAAGAAAAAAATCCAGAAGTTTATGAAGCAATAAAGAATAGAGTGCCTAACTTACAAGAAGTAAGTCATGAAGAATTCAAAGTTTTAACAAAAAACAGCAAAGCAGTGGTAAGAACTGGAGAGTGCAGTCCTTATGCAAATATAATTTTAAAATCAGGAGTAGTATTTTAATGAAAACACCAATTTTAAAAATGACAAATATAGTTAAAGAATTCCCAGGTGTTAAGGCCCTAGATGGGGTTAATATCGAACTTTACGAAGGTAAAGTTATGGCTCTTATGGGTGAAAATGGAGCCGGGAAATCAACACTTATGAAAATATTAAGTGGTGTATATAAAAAAGATAGTGGCGAAATCTTCTATAAAGGACAAAAAGAAGATATAAAAGGACCTAAGGATGCAACAAATAAAGGTATTGCTATCATACACCAAGAGTTAAACTTAGTTAATGATTTAAGCATAGGTGAAAATATATTCTTAGGAAGAGAGCCTAAAAAAGGATTTAGAATCGACTTTAATAAATTACATGCTGATAGCCAGGTTTTATTAAAAAGATTAAATATAGATAAAGACTCTAGAGAACTTGTAGAAAACTTAAGTATAGGCGAAAAGCAAATGATAGAAATTGCTAAAGCTCTTTCTCTAGACGCAAAAATAATAATAATGGATGAACCAACAGATGCTTTAACAGATAAAGAAACTTATTCTTTATTTAAAGTAATTAATGAATTGAAAGCTGATAATAAAGCCATTGTCTATATATCACATAGGTTAAAAGAAATTTTTGAGCTTTGCGATTATATAACAGTTCTTAGGGATGGTAAATTTATTGGCCAAGAAGAAATATGTAACCTTGATGAAGACAAAATGATAGAAATGATGGTTGGTAGAAAATTAACTGATCAATTCCCTCATTTAAAAGTTGAAAAAGGTGAAACAATTTTAAAATTAGAAAATGTATCTAATAAATTTGTGAAAGATATATCTTTTGAAGTTAAGGCAGGTGAAATACTTGGTATATCAGGACTTATGGGTGCTGGTAGAAGTGAACTTGCTAAAACTATATATGGCCACCTTTCTTTAGAGAGTGGTCGTATTATAAAAAAAGGAAAAGAATTAAATCTTAAATCTTCATCTGATGGTGTAAAAAACAGAATTGCTTATGTTAGCGAAGATAGAAAAGGTGATGGGCTTATTTTAGACTTATCAATAAGAGAAAATATGACTTTATCCTCTCTTGAAAGAATTTCAAAATCTTTTGTAGTTGATAAAAATAAAGAGAAAGAAAGAGTTAATAGCTATATAGACAGAATAAGAATTAAAACTCCTAACATGGAACAATTAATAAAAAATCTTTCTGGTGGTAACCAACAAAAGGTTGCTATAGCAAAAGCTCTTATGATACATCCAGATGTATTAATTTTAGATGAGCCAACTCGTGGTGTTGATGTTGGTGCTAAAAAGGAAATTTACGATTTGATAAACGAATTTAAATCGCAAGGAAAAGCAATAATTATGATTTCTTCTGAAATGCCTGAAATTTTAGGTCTATCTGATAGAATCCTAGTTTTAAGCCATGGTGAAATAACAGGAGAATTTGATATAAAAGAAGCTACACAAGAAAAAATATTAAAATGCGCAGTAGAAATTAAGGAGGGTCACAGGGATGTCATCTCAAGTGAAGAAACAGCATAATAAATTTGATTTAAAAGAAACATTAATAAAATATAAAAGCTTAGTTGGACTACTTACTTTAATAGTAGTGGTTTCAATACTTAGCCCATCGTTCTTAAGTTCAAAAAATATATTTAATATCTTAAGACAAACTTCTGTTAACGGAATAATTGCCGCTGGTATGACTTTCGTTATATTAACTGGAGGAATAGACTTATCTGTAGGTTCTATTCTTGCCATAAGTGGTGCAGTTTGTGCCTCTCTTTTAGTATCCGGTAAGGGAATATTTGTAGCAGTTTTAGCTGCTTTAGTAATAGGTGCATTAGTTGGATTTTTAAACGGTTTCATAATAACTAAAGGTAAATTGCAGCCATTCATAGCAACTCTTGCTACAATGACAATACTTAGAGGCTTAACTTTAGTTTATACTGATGGTAAACCAATAACTCTTGGAAGTGGAGATTTAGCTTTAAACTTTGGACAAATAGGCGGAGGTAAAATATTAGGTATACCTACTCCTGCTCTAATCATGATAGTAACATTTGCCCTATGTGCTTATGTATTAAAAAATACAAAAATGGGTAGATATACTTATGCTTTAGGTTCAAATGAAGAGGCCACAAGACTTTCTGGTTTAAACACAGATAAAATAAAAATAGCAGTTTATACTATAAGTGGAATACTTGCTTCTGTTGCAGGTATAATAATAACTTCTAGATTGTTCTCTGCTCAGCCTACTGCTGGAGATGGATACGAGCTTGATGCCATAGCCGCTGTAGTTCTTGGTGGAACTTCTCTTACTGGTGGTAAAGGAAAAATAACTGGAACAATAATAGGAGCATTAATAATAGGTGTTCTAAGCAATGCCTTAAACATATTAGACGTATCATCATATTATCAAATGATGGTTAAAGGTGCTGTTATCTTAGTAGCTGTACTTTTAGACAGAAAAAGTAACTAGGAGGTAGTAATTATGTTAAAAAAACTTGCTGCCATAATGATGTCATTAATATTATGTACATCGTTACTAGTTGGATGTTCACAAAAAAGTTCTAACAATACTAAAAAAATAGGTCTTATAGTATCTACTTTAAATAATCCTTTCTTCGTAGATCTAAAATCTGGTATAGAAAGTGAAGCAAAAAAGTTAGGATATAATGTAGTTGTTCTAGACTCACAAAATGATCCTGCCAAAGAAGTTTCTAACATGGAAGATATATCTGTTAAAAATGTAGATGTTGTTTTATTAAACCCTGTAGATTCTGATTCTGCCATAGCATCGGTTATGGTAGCAAACAATTTAGATCTACCTGTAATAACAGTTGACAGGGCTGCCAATGGCGGAAAGGTAGTTTCTCACGTAGCATCTGACAATGTAGAGGGTGGAAAAATGGCTGCTCAGTATGTAGTTGATCAACTTGATGGAAAAGGAAATATAGTTGAACTTGAAGGAATCGCTGGTTCATCAGCTACTCGTGATAGAGGTGCTGGATTTGATAATGAAATTAAAAATAGTAATTTAAATATAATCACTAAACAAAGTGCTGATTTTGATAGAACTAAAGGTCTTTCTGTAATGGAAAACATAATTCAATCAAAAGGTGACATTGATGCAGTATTTGCTCAAAATGATGAAATGGCACTTGGAGCTCTAAAAGCATTACAAGATGCTAATATGAATGATGTATTAGTTGTAGGATTCGATGCTACTGATGATGCCGTAGCATCTGTTCAAAAAGGCAATATGGCTGCTACTATAGCTCAACAGCCTAAACTAATAGGTGAAACTGCTGTAGATTTAGCTCATAGATTCTTATCTGGTGAAAAAGTTGAAAGCTTTGCTCCTGTAGAATTAAAATTAATTGCTAAGAAATAATAAACTTTAATAATAAAAGGTCAATCTAGATTTTCTAGGTTGACCTTTTATTGTATGTATTCAAAAATTTGCTTATCCTCTATCTTTATCCATCCATATCTACCTTCTTCATTTACTACTTTTATACATTCATTCCCATTATAATTATATAACGATACTAACTTAATTTTAGCACCCTTCAAAAGGGTATATGCCTTCACATCTCCAACATTAGTTTCATATACTATTGTTTCTTCTTTAGCCCTATATTCCTTTTCTTTACTAGCTCCAACAACTTGTACCTCTTTTTCATCTACATCTATAAGTTCAGAATGAAATACTCTTTTATAAAGATAATTTATAACAATAGGTTCTTCACCAATAACTTTACTATAATGATTAAAATTTGATGAATTATCTGTATTTGAATAACTAATTTTTATTGTTCCATTTTTATCATCATTATTTATAATTCTTCCATTCATTATAAAGTTATCATTTTTATTTTCATCATAATATATAAATAGATTTGTTTTATAATTTTCAATTTTATCTCCTAAAATTACACATATTTCCTTATTAGTATCTATTTTATTAAAATCGTATATATGTACACTTATATTATTTTCATCATAATATGTTTCTTTCAGCTTACTATTTATATATAAATCCACAATAAAATCACCTTTTTTGTCTTTGTATGATTCTAACTTTACTTCTTCACTATCCCCATCACCATTTAAATCAAAAAAATAAGTTTCATCATAATTTAATTGATTTTGTGCTAAATTCATTTGGAAAAAATTTTCATCTATCTTATCATAATTATATAATATTATTATTGCAAAAATGATTAGTCCTATAGCTTTTTTCATCTGTAACTCCCCCATCCTTCGATGACCCTTATTAAATAATTGTACACTAAAAATATATTATATAGAGCGTATATATATTTTTTTATATATAATTAGTTTTATTAAACTTTGCAATTAATAATATTTTACTGTTGACAGTTATCAATGTATAGTGATAAAATCTTACCGATTTATTTTTCAGATTTTTCAAAACATTATAATTGGTGCAATGATAAGGAATAATACCTTTTATTTAAAGCCCAGAAAGAAGATGGTTTATGAAAATCTTCATGAAAATAAAATGGAACTAGCCTTTAAACAGTGAAAAGAACAGGTTTTTACTTTAGTAAACTTCACTGGAATTCTACCGATAAAAGGAAATCCTATTTACTCTATAGGAGTTGAGTGCAAGACTTTTTCTTTAATTCAGGTGGTAACACGGATAATATTCGCCCTGAGCTGACATTTCAGCTTGGTTTTTTTATAATAATTTTTAAATGACTAGGAGGTATATTAATAAAAATAAAAGGTGCTGAATTAATAATTAAGGAATTAAAAGAAGAAAATATCCATAATATTTTGGGTATCCAGGTTGGTATGACATTGATATTTTTGATGCTATTTACAATCAGGATGATATTGAACTAATTTTACCAAGACATGAGCAGGGAAGTATCCAAGTATAATAGTAGTACATGATAGAAGTGTTGCAATAGGTTCCATTTCTGTTTATGAAAGATAATTTATAATCTTTGTTCTAAATCAAAAAATAAAACTTTATATTCTTTTAAATAATTAATCAAATCCCATTATAATATGATATAACTATCATATTATAAGGGGATTTGATATTACATTAAGCTACAACTTCAGATACGTTACTTGTTGTTTCTTCTAATACTCCTAGCTTTTTAGCAACTAGCTTAGTAGTACTTGCTTGTACTATTAACGTTACAAGTATAGTCATAAATACTACTGAAGATATTATTTCATAACCTGGTACTTTCATAGCCACTATTATTCCTGATACTGCAGCTGGTATAACTCCAGTTTCTCTAACCCACATCATAAATAATTTATCTTTAAATGTCCACTGTGCTTTTCTATCAAATACAGTAGATACTAACACTACTAAAGGTCTTCCTACAAACATTAAAGCTAATACTGTTATTAATGATGGTAACCAATATTGAGCTAATGCTGATATATTTACTTGAGTCCCTAGTAAAACAAATATCGACATACGACATATTGTAGCTATACTTTCTGTAAAATGTACTGTTGGTTGATAATCAGCTTCTTCTAACCAAATTCCAAACATTTTTTTATTTCCTGAAATTAACCCTGCCATAAATACTGCCATATATCCACTACCATGGAACATTGTAGCTAATTCATAAGCAAGAGTAACTGTTAACATCGACATAATTGGAGCATAGGAATGAAATATTCCCACTCTTTTATCTGAAACTAATATTATTAATAAATATCCTACTAATATTCCTACACCTATTCCTACTGCTGCAGAAATAAGTAATTCCTTAAAACTTTCCATAGCTGAGAACTGACCACTCATAACTATACCTAATAATGCTGAAGATAATATAGCTCCTACTGCATCATTAAAAGCAGATTCACTTACTACAGTCTGTTTTATCTTGTCCTTTATTCTAACTTGTTTAAATACAGGTATAAGAGCTGCTGGATCTGTTGAAGCTATAACAGCACCTAAAAGAAAAGCTGTCATAATAGGTAAATTAAATATCCTAGCTACCACAACACCTACTACAGCTGTAGATATTACAACACCTACTGTTGATAACATTCCAACACTTACCTTCACCTTATTTAATACTTTTAAGTTAATTTCTTTACCACCTTCATATAATATAAATGCTGATCCAAAAGTAAGTATTAAATTATTTTCTACTGGAAAAGCCCCTATACTTAAAATATTAAAAAAAGCTGGTCCTATTATTATACCTGCTATTAAGTATAGTATTACATCTGGAATTTTTAATATTTCACTTATTCTTCCCAGTGCAATACCCGTAATTATTATCATCGAAAATATTAACAATAAATTATTGGTAGCAATTGTTTCTATGCTTCCTTCCATACAATTCATCTCCACTCTTTCAATTTTGTTTTTATTTTAATTTAATAATTACTCATTATATACCCGTGATTATCATAAGTCAACGCTAGCAAACGTTGTCAAAATATAAAATTTTATTAACATTTTTTGAGTTTTCTAGAAATTTTAAGAGAATTTTGTCTTCCATAGAATTACACTTAATTATTAATATATTTTTCTTTTACTTTGCATTAAAAAAGCTATAAGATTTAATCTTATAGCTTTTCTTTAACAGAACTATCTTCTGTTGTTGTTATTTTGTTGTTTTCTAGCTTTTCTGCACTCTGGACATCTAACTGGCTCGTTATCAAATCCTTTTTCTTTGTAGAATTGTTGTTCTCCTTCTGTGAATAAGAACTCAGCTTTACAGTCTTTACATATTATTTTTTTATCCATTATATTAATCCTCCTATAAAGACTAGATAGCAATAATTTGCCTTTATAGGAGAAAATTATTATCTAAATTAATCTTTATTTATTTTTCTTTACATCTAAGCATATCACATTATCTTAATAAATACAAGATTTTCCTAGCTTTCAGCGTTTTTATTTACTCTTAATATTGTTATTCAAATACTCTTTTATCAGTAATTAAATTCACTAAAAGTAACCTTCCATTACTCATAATCATAAAGTAAAGTAAGTAGTTTAGCATAGGGGGGCAAAATATGAGTATAGAAAGTCGTGAGCCAGTTATACAAGTAGGGCCAGGCCCCGCATCACAACCTTGGATAATCCCAGGACCTGGTCCAGTTATTCCACCATTTCCAACTGAAACAGAACCTGGACCAGTCATACCTCCAGGTCAAGATATTCCTAGGGTAAAAATAAAATCGTTATTTTCAAATGCATTTATAATAGTCGGATATGATGAGGTTTTATATGCTGTTGGTGCCATTCCTCAACAAGGTGAGACTTTTAGAATAATTCCTATTAATAATTATCAAGTAAAGCTTAGAATTGTCGGGGGACAATTTGTAAGAATTGATTATAATGGCGCATTAGTTGCTGATGCTAATAAAAATAATGCCACTATTTTTAATATTTTTCGAACTGGGTATATGGAATTTAGTCTGATGGCTCCGCAAGGAAAGTACGTCAATGTTAAACAAAGAGATAATATGTTGGTCGCTAGATCAGAATATGCGGGTCCTAGAACAAGATTTAAGTTTAGAATGGTTGACTAAATATAAAAAGGAAGTGTATGAGTCACACTTCCTTTTTATATTTATTATACTATTCCCATGGCATATTCCACTGCAATTGCAACAATTACAACTAGTAATGATATAATAAACCCATGTATCATAGGATTTAATCCTGACTTTTTCATCTCATTAAAATCCGTATTCATTCCAATAGCTGCAAGAGCTGCTACCATTAAAAATTTACTTAAATCTTTCATCAATAAAGATATATTTTCTGGTATTACACCAAAACTATTAACTACAGCCATAGCTACAAACATTAGTATGAACCAAGGTATTATGTTAGTTAATTTAACTTTTTCTTGTTTTGCATTTGGATTTTCTTTTCTCTTAAGCTTTGCACTTATCATAGAGAAAACAAGTACTGTTGGAATTATAGAAAGAGTTCTTGTTAATTTAACCATTGTAGCAAAGTCTCCTGCACCTTCACTAAATGCATATCCAGCGGCTACAACACTAGACGTATCATTTACAGCTGTTCCAGTCCAAAGTCCATAAGCCATATCGTTAAGACCTAACTTTTGACCTAAAATTGGAAATATGATTATCATAGCCATATCAAATAAAAATGTAGCAGACATGGCATATGCTATATCTTTATCATCTGCATCCACAACTGGTGCTATAGCTGCTATGGCAGATCCTCCACATATTCCTGTTCCTGCAGAAATTAAGTTTGAAAGTTTCCAATCAAGACCTAATATCTTTCCTATATAATATCCTCCACCAAAGCAAGTAAGTAAAGTAAATATCATAACTGTTAAAGAAAGTTTTCCTACATGAAGTATAGTCCCTATACTTAAAGATGCCCCTAATAATATAATTGCAAATTTTAATATTTTCTTTGATGTAAATTTTAATCCAGTTTGAATTTTCTTGCTCGGCTTTTTAATTTGATTTATACCCATTCCAATAAATAGTGCTATTACTGATGCTCCTATTAAATGTATTGGTAAAATTGACTCTATAAATCTTGCACAAAATGCCACAAGTAAAGCTATCAAGAAACCAGGAATGACTTCTAATTTTTTCTTCATTCTAAATAATGTCTCCTTTTGTATAATTTCATTTCAATTCTACCAATAAATTACTATAATGTAAAATTATAAATATTTATTTATCTATAATTTATACTTATAATTAAAGTACTATAATTTATAATAAAAATACCCCACGAGTATTTTCTCATGGGGTTTAATTTTATCTACTATTTCTTATTTCTTTTTGAATTTTCTTTAAAGCTTTTTTAGATCCTCTTTCTATGTCTCTATCTAACTTTCGTTTTTCAAAACTCACAAACAAACTATCTAAATCATATCCTTCAGGATATAAATCTTTAGCTTTCAACTGCAATTTTAATCTTCTAGCATTTATATTAATAAATTCATCTTTATATAAGACTTCTACATTATTAAATTTATCCATAGATTTATATACTATGCCGAAATCTTCAAAATCTAATAATTCAACTTTATCTCCAATTTCAAAGTCTGGAAAAGTCGTTAAGGATATTTTTTCTTCTTCAACAGTTTTCTGCATAATCTTATTTTTGTTTATCAAAGTAAAATAATAATTTTTATTATCCATATAAGATTTTGCCTTTTGTAATACCTTTTCTTTTATTCCCATTTTTCTAGAAATAAATAATGCATTACTATCCTCTGACCTCCCAATAATAAGCTTATATAAAGGTTCCAATGTTTCTTTATCAAACATCATACCTGCATTTTCAAAATGAGGATGTTTATTTGCAAAATGCTTAATTTCTTCATAGTGAGTAGATGCTATTGTTATGCATCCCGTTTGATAGAACTCCTCAAGCAAAGCAATGGCTAAGCTAGCCCCCTCATTCGGATCTGTTCCAGAACCAATTTCATCAAATAGTACCAGTGTATTTTTGTTAGCTTCTTTCATAATATTTGCTATATTTTTTATATGAGATGAAAAAGTACTAAGTGCATTTTCAATACTTTGATTATCTCCAATATCAACAAACACTTTCTCAAATATAGCTATTTCAGTATTTTCCTTAGCTGGTATATCAAGTCCACACTGTGTCATCAAAGTTAAAATACCTACAGTTTTTAAAGTAACAGTTTTTCCACCTGCATTAGGACCTGTTATAATTAAACTTCTATATTTATCACCTATTTCAAAATCTAGCGGTATCACATTTACCTTTAGAAGAGGATGTTTTCCCTTAATAATTTTTGTGTATCCATGATTATTTATCTTTGGAGTAATACATTTATTATTTTGGCTAAACTTAGCCTTCGCAAATACCATATCATATTCAGATACTATTTCCATATTTAACTTAATTTCTGTAATCTTATCGTAAATTAATTCTGTAAGATAAGATAAAATCTTATACTCTTCTATAGCTTCTTCGCTTTTCAATGTAATTAACTCTAGAGAATATTTACTTATAGATGCGGGCTCAATAAATACTGTAGAACCCTTTGATGAAGTATATAGAATTGTTCCATCAACTTCATTCTTAAAAGATGATTTAATAGGCACTACAAATCTATCATCTCTTTTACTTATAATAAATTCTTGTATATATTTTTTATTGGTAGAAGAAGTTAAAAATTTATTTAACCTTTCCTTTATTCTACCTTCACATATTTCTATATTTCGTCTAATTTTTTTTAATTCTTTACTAGCCTCACTAGAAATTTTGTTATTTTTAATTGAAAATTTGATTTCTTCTTCTATACTTTCACATTCAGTTATATTTAGTGCATAAGAACTTAGTGTTGGTGAATAAAACTCTTTATCCAACATAAATCCTTTTATCTTTCTACACCCTCTCAGGAAATCTTCACAAGAAATAATCTCTGTAACTTCTAGAATCATACCTTTTTCTACTTTATCTATAACAGGATATATATTAAATAATCCTTCTAGCGGTACATGATTACTATTTTCTAAAACTTTTCTTGCTTCTTTATTTTCTGATAACTTTCTTTTTATTACTGAATAACTTGCACTAGGTTCTAATTTATCTATAAGACTCTTCCCAAGCGAACTTACACAGTTAATTTTAACTAACTCTTTAACTTCGTTTAATTGTAATTTTTCAAATGTATCTAAATTCATTTATTATCTCCTTTATTTATATTCCAATCTTTCTTTTCTTCACTTAAAAAGACTTCTCTATAAATAAGGATTGTATTTATAGCGGATACTCCTTATTTATAAAGAAGTTCTCCCACGGTGCTCTTATTATTTTTCAAAAACAACTCTCCTTTTAATTTTTATTTGTAATATTATATTATCATATAAATAATATGTTTTCAAAATATGTTCATAAATATATAAAATATTAAATAGTATTTAATCCGTATAAAATAAAAAGAGCAGATTTTAAAGTTTAATTAAAACCCGCTCTTCTAAATATACCATTATTTATTGTATCTTCAGTAACTATTTATTCCATTACCATAACTTCTGTAGCTTTTACTATAGCTGTTACATCAGTACCCACTGCTAATCCTAATTCTTTTACTGCTTCACATGTTATTGTTGATGTAATAACTTATCCTTTGGGTAATTCTATTTTAACTACTGAGTTAACTGCACCTTCATTTATTTCTTTCACTTTCCCTGCGAATTGATTTCTTGCACTTAATTTCATTTTGTTTCCCCAGTTCTTAGAAAAAACTGTTTTTTCATCAATAATATCTATTTGTGAAATATTCTTACATCCTGTAATAATTGCTTCGGTCATTGACATAGGATGTTTAAATAAACCATCTTTAGATCTTTTGTTTAATCCCTTACCTCTATTAAATACAACTATGTCATCGCATACACGATAACATTCACTTATATCATGCGTTACATAAACTATATGACCTTCAAAATCTTTAATAATTTCTATTAATTCATTTTCCATATTACTTTTTAGATGGTAATCCAGCGCTGAAAATGGTTCATCCAAAAGAAGTATATCTGGACTACAAGCTAAAGCTCTAGCAAATGCTATCCTTTGCTTTTGTCCTCCTGATAATTGATGAGGATATCTATTTTCAAATCCTTCTAGCTTCATTTTTATAAGATATTCTTTTACAATTTTTTTCTTTTCATCCTTACTAAGACTAGATAATCCTATTTCTATATTTTCCTTAATTGTCATATGAGGAAATAAGGCATAGTTTTGAAATAAGTAACCTACTTTACGTTCTTGAGGAGGAATATTTATCTTCTTTTCTGAATCGAAAAATACTCTTCCATTTAAAATTATTTTCCCTTTATCAGGTTTTACAATTCCAGCAATACATTTTAGAGTCATACTTTTCCCACATCCAGATTCCCCTAAAAGTCCTAAAACCCCATTTTCTTGCTCTATATTAACTTTTAGAGAAAAGGTTCCAAAATCTTTTTCTATATCTATTATTAATGACATGACCTAACCCCTCTTCCCTACAATTTCTTGTTGTTTGTCTGACCATTTGTTTAATATTAATATCATTACAACTGAAATAGCTACTATAGTCCAAACCCAAAGCATTGCTCCTTTGTAGTCCATAGCCTGTACTTTAAAGAATATTGCCAATGGCATAGTCTGAGTTTTTCCCGGAATATTTCCTGCTATCATTAAAGTCGCTCCAAACTCACCTAAAGCTCTAGCAAAAGATAATACAACACCACCAATTATTCCAGGCCAAGCAAGTGGTATTGCAATCTTATAAAAAATCTTCCAATTGCTAAGTCCAAGAGTTTTGGCTGCTGATATTAAATTATTATCAATTTGTTCAAAAGCAGATCTGGCACTTCTATACATCATAGGAAAAGCCACTACAACAGCGGCTATAACAGTAGCTGTCCAAGTAAATATAATACTTGAATCCATAAGTTCTAATAATTTTCCCATTGGTCCATTTTTACCAAATAAAAGTAACAAAAAGAAACCAAGTACAGTTGGAGGAAGAACAAGAGGCAGTGTAAATAAACTATCTATAAAACCTCTCCACTTTCCTCTGTAGTTTGCTACTAGATACGCAGTTCCTATTCCTATGAAAAATGTTATAAATGTTGCTAATAATGATGTCTTTATGGAAATCCAAAGAGGTGTTAATCCTGCATTCATTCTTCTTTCTCCTATCTTAAAGCCTATTTAGCTTTTTTAAATCCGTATTTTTCTAAAATAGTTTGTCCATCAGCACTTAATAAGAATTCTTCAAAAGCTTTTGCTTTATCTTGTTTTTCACTAGATTTTAAAACTGCTATTGGATAGTTTATAGGTGAATGACTATCTGCTTCAGTAGTATAAGCAACTTCAACACCATCGTCACCTTGTGCATCACTTAAGTAAACAAATCCAACCTCAGCGTTTCCTTGTTGTACCCAAGCTAAAACTTCTTTAACATCTTTAGCTAAAACTAATTTATCTTTAACTTTGTCATATATCTTTGTGTTATCTAAAACTTCTTTAGCATATTTACCAGCTGGTACTGATTCTGGATCACCTATAGCTATTTTACTTATATCATCTGTAGATAGTGCATCTAAGTCTTTAACTTTTGTTCCTTTAGCTACTACTAATACTAAATCATTAGTTAATAAAGTTTTATTAGTATCTGCTAATAATAAATCTTTGTCTGATAATGCAGTCATTTGTTTTTCACCTGCTGATATAAATACATCACAAGGTGCTCCTTCTTCTATTTGTTGTTGTAAGGCACCAGATGCACCTAAGTTAACTTCTAATTTTACATTTGGTTCTATTTCTTTAAACTTTGTCTCTAATTCAGCCATTGCTTCTTGTAAAGATGCTGCTGCAGATATATTCAATGTAACTGTTTCTTCACTTGCAGTATCATCTTTTTTACTTTTATCTTCACTGCTAGAGCATCCAACTACTCCTATGGCTAAACTTAAAAACAATCCTATTATTCCTAACTTTTTTAATACTTTCATAAATATCCCCCTTTATTGTGTTTAATTACGTTTCATAGTATTATGTCATGTTTTATAACTTATATTGTATATATTTGATACTTTTAGCGCAACAAATTTGTACATTTTTTAGAATAATTAGCAAAAAAAATATTTTATGTTACAATATTTCTAGGGGGGTGTTTATTATGAATTCATCTTTAAATGCAATGGAAGTTGCACAAATGCTAAACATTACAAAAAATACAGTCTATGAAATGATAAAAAGAGGAGAACTTCCCTCTTATAAGGTTGGTAGGAAAATAAGAATCGATAAAACTGATGTTGAAAATTATATAAATAATCAAAAAAATACATTTACAAATAAACCTATTTTGTCACTTGAACCTACTATTAATATTAAATCCTCTTCAGTAAAAAGTGGAGAAATTATAATTTCTGGCCAAGATATTATTTTAGATATCTTATGTAGAATGATCGAATCTAGAACAAAAAATATAAGAACATATCGTTCTAATATAGGTAGTTATAATGGATTATATGACATGTATAATAATAATGTTTCCATATCTTCTTGCCATCTTTGGGATAGCGAAACAGATACATATAATACTAACTTTGTAAAGAAACTACTTCCAGGTGTATCTTGTACTTTAATTAATATTGCTTATCGAATGCAAGGCTTTTATGTTAAAAGCGGAAATCCTAAAAATATTAAAACATGGAATGATTTAAATAGAAGTGATATAACTATGATTAATAGGGAAAAAGGTTCTGGCGTTAGGGTTTTACTTGATGGAAAGCTTAATTCTCTTAATTTATCAAATAATATAAAGGGATATGAAAATGAGGAAACATCTCACCTTAGTGTTGCTAGCTGTGTTGCTAGAGGTGATGCTGATGTGGGAATTGGTAATGAAAAAGTTTCTAAACAAGTAGATAATATCGATTTTATTCCTCTTCAAAAAGAACGTTATGATTTAGTTATAAAAAGTTATGATTTAAATAACCCAATTTATAAATCTATTGTTGATATTTTATCTTCTAAAGAGTTTAAAAGTGAACTTGAAGGACTTGGAGGGTATGATTTAAAAGATACTGGTAAAATTGTTGGACAAACCTAAAATTCACTTTATTTATGTGGCAAAAAATAATGCTCCTCAAGTGGAGCATTATTTTTTATGGTTCAATTAACCCATATTTTATCTTTATCCTATCAAGCTTTTCTATCATAGGTTTACTAAGCACAAATAAGAAAAATATTGTTGATATAGCATGAACTATATTAAATGGAACACCACTTATATATACTGATATTGCACCTGCTTTTGTTATATTTTTTTCCGAAAACATAAGTATTGATGCAGTATCTAATAAGAAACCATATATTAAAAAAGTTGAAATACCTCCATATATGCATAGAGATATTTTCTTCTTTTTTAACATTCCTTTTTTAAATAACACTCCTGCTATAAATCCTATTATTCCAAAAGCAAACATTTGCCAAGGAGTCCACGGACCCTGCCCAAAAAAGAAATTTGAAACAAGTCCAGACACAGCTCCAACTAAAAAACCTGCTTCTCCTCCAAAGCAAACTCCTGTTATTATTACTATAGCTGCAACAGGTTTAAATTGAGGAAGCATAAAAAATGCCCCCCTTCCAGCTACCGCTATAGCTGCTAGTACTGCTATTATAACTAATTCTCTTGCCTGTGGGTCTCTATCCTCAAATACCATAAAAAATGGTATCATAGTTTCTATAACTATAATTAAACTAGTCATATAGTAATTTTCCCTTTGATTTCCATGAAAAACTGACCAGTATATAGTAAATGGTATGGCAAGTAGTATTATAAACATGGCTACAAAAGTTCTTTTACTTAATTTTGAGTCGGTTAATATATGTCTATTTGTCACTCTGTTTCTCATAAAGTAATATCGTCTGCTTTTTCTTCTTTTTTCTTCAATATTTATGACTTTCTTATATATGGTCTTCTCTTTTGCTACTTCTAATGAGTTAGTATCATAATATAGCTCGTCTACTAAGCTAGTGTTTGTAGAACTGATTCCTTGTTCCCTTTGCATAAAGTTATCACATCCTCACATGTTACAGCATTTTCAAATACTTGTCTGCTCATTCTATTTGCTACAGTAGTATAGAAACTATTTCCCGAGAAAAATTTATTTGGTGTATTACTAGTTACAATATTTCCATCAAAGAAAAGAGCACATCTATGAGCATAACTAGCACAAAACTCTATATCATGAGATACCATAACTACTGTTACTTTACTTTCTATTAATTTATTAATCATTTTAGCAAATTTAACTTTAAAATGTGCATCTAAACCTTTTGTTGGTTCATCAAGTATTAATAATTTAGGTTCTAAAAGTAATACCTTTGCCAAAGCAGCTCTTTGTTGCTCTCCTCCACTTAAGTCATAAGGATGATGATTTAATAAATTTTCTATTTCAACTAGTCTTGCTACTTTTGCTACTTTTTCTGCTTTTTCTTTTTTACTCATTCCAAACTTAGGAAGCATTTCATATAAATCCTTTTCTACTGTATTTTTCACAAATAAAGCTTGAGGATCTTGAGGAAGAATAGCCAAATTATTATCAAATAATTCTTTATTTTTATATTCTTGTATATTCTTACCAAAGATCTCTATTTTACCTCTATAAGGTTTTCTTATTCCACATATCAAAGAAACTGTAGTACTTTTACCTGTACCATTTCCTCCTACCACGCAGAAAAACTCTCCTGACTTAACTTCAAAATTTAAATCTTTTAAAACGTCATTTCCGTCTTTCTCATATTTAAACCAAACATCCTTCATTTTTATGGCAGCTTTCTCTTCTGATATGTTATTTTCTTTATCATCTTCTATTCTTGTATATGCAACTTCCTCATTAGAAAATAGCTCATTTATAAAATATCTACCTTCTTTTACTGTAATTGGTGTTTCATTTGTATTTAAAGAAGATGCTATTTTTATAGGTGATGGCATTGCCTCAAACATTTCTGGTATTAGTTGTTTCACTTTACCTCCAATGTTCTTTGGCTTGTCATCAATGATTATTTCACCTTCATCCATAAGTATTATTCTATCTGCCATATTAAATACTTCTTCTAAGTCATGCTCTACCATTACTATTGTAATTCCCAACTCTTCATTGATTTTTTTTATAGTCTTTAAAAAATCACTAGCTGTTATTGGATCTAGTTGACTTGTTGGTTCATCTAAAATCAGTGCAGAAGGTTGCATGACCATAATTGAAGCTAGATTTAATAGTTGTTTTTGTCCTCCAGAAAGCTCTGTTACATTTTTTCCAAACCATGTTTGTATCCCAAAGAAACTTGCCATTTCAGCTACTCTAAGTCTAATGGTTTTATTATCATATCCTAAGCTCTCAAGTCCAAAGGCTAGCTCATGCCAAACCTTATCAGTCACTATTTGATTTTCAGGACTTTGTAATACATATCCAATCTCTGATGATTGTGTTCTATCATCAACTATATCAAGAGATCTACCTTTGAAATATACCTTCCCTTCCCTTTTCCCATAAGGTGTAAGCACTGTTTTTAAATGTCTTATCAATGTACTTTTCCCACAACCTGATTTTCCACAAATAACTACAAACTCCCCAGATTCAATAGTTAAATCTATATTTTTTAAAGCTTGTTTATCTATATTAGGGTAAGAAAAAGCTAATTGTTCAACTCTAAATGTCTCCATTTTATCTCCTCCTTAATATCAAGAATCACTGGGGTAATGCATAAAAGAAAATAAGCTAAATAATCAATTATACTAAATATTGTAATCGGTACCATTTTAATTGCAGGAAAATAAATCATATTATTTTCGCCTCTATAATTTCCTATTAAAATGATTATTGTAAAAAATATCATGAGTACCATTATCATTTTATCCCTATTATCAAATCTATAGTTAGAAAAACTAGTTCTTCCCTTAAGACCATACCCCCTTGACTTCATTGAATCAGCCGTTTCTATTCCATTTTCTAACGCCCAAGTCATCATTATAGATAAAATTTTAATTCCATTAAGCGCCTTGGTTATTATATTTCCGTTGCTAACGTCTCTACCTATACACTTTTGTGAATTTGATATTACCTTAATTTGAGCCTTATATTTTGGTACAAATCTTAACACCATAGAGATTATAAGTGATAGCCCTGGTATTATTTTTCCAAATAAATATATAAATTTATCTGAGCATACTACTGCATTATAACAAGAGAACCAAAAAATCATAGAAATAAACATAGTTGCTGCTGCTATCCCATAAATAATAGATTCTAATGTTAATGGATTCCCCGTATTAAAATAACAAAGAATTGTAACTCCTGCATGACTAAATGCTGGATTTATTACTGCACAAAATACTAAAAATGGTATCATATATAATATATTAAACTTTATAGCTTTTCCTCCATTAAGACAAATGGAGTAAATAAATGATGTTATAAAAGATATTCCTAAAAATACAGGATGCATAAAAAACATACAAAATAATATTACTACTGTAAAATAATAAAAATTTACAATTGGATGATAAGATTTAAATGAATTTATCATTTTTTATTTGCCATCCAATCACATCCAACATCTTGACCTAAGTCACATGTATATCTCCAATTTATCTTGTCACCATTTTTTAATTTATATCTACTACATCCATAGTTAGGATACCATCCATTAACTTTATACATCCATCCACTTAACTCTCCACCATCAAATTCATATAAATTATGTATACCCTCTATATAATTACTGTTATAAATGGGTGTCATAGAAAATTCCATATGAATCTTATTAGCTTTAACTTCCCTTAATAATACATCAAATACTGTTTCATTTTTATAAAACTTAACTTTTTTAGTTTTATATATAATTCCATCATTAGGAATCATATCACCTTTACCATTCTCTATTGCAACCTTTCTATTAGCTGGCTTTAATAAAGTTTTACAATCTATTGATAAAGTTACATAACCTGCTACTTTACTTTTATCAACTTTATTTCCACCTTCATTCCATTCAAATGGTTTTGGTTTTCCAGCTGGAGTTGGATCTGTTAAATATTTATCCTTTCCACCCTCTCCAGCGGTTCCCTGTTCTACGTTAATCCCATGCTCAATTTTATATTGTAAACTTGCTTGTTCTTTTTCACTTTTACTTTCATTACTTGAACCACTAGATGCACTTGCACTACTTGAATTATTATCTTCATCTATTGCAGCTTGTTTAGGATCGCTACCTACAATATAAAAGTCTCCTTTTCTTTCTTGAATGCTAAAATTAAAAGTAGTTCCAGAAGAATTGTCTACTGTAGCTGTTGTTACTTTTTTTAATTTATCTCCATTATATTGATATATATCTGCCGCAGTGCAGTCTAGTTTATCTTTAAATATTAATGATAATGCAATTTTACTATCTAAACTTGTAGACTCTCCAAATGAAAATCCATAAACAATTTTAGAGTCACATTCTTTTTTTACATCTTCTGCCTTGCCATCAATTGAATTAACTAATAAGTTAATATCTTTAGTTTCTGTTATATCCGTAGGTAAAAACATCCACTCATAAGAAAAAGTTTTATTTTCCCCTTGAAGAAGAGCCATTTTTCCACTATCTTTTATTTTCTCAAAAGTTTCTGCTGTAACTGCTCCATTTTCAGGTATTTTATTATTACTTCCCGAAGGGCTACCACCTTCATTGCTACTAACGTTTGAGCAACCTACAAAAGAAAAAATAGTAATGACTATCAATGCTATTAATTTGCTTTTTATCTTTTTCATTTTCTCCTCCACCAAAAACTTAATTATTTAAGTTGAAATATAAAGTTCTTTGTTTTTATAGTCTTTTTCTTTGTTGATAAACTAGTATTATCTAAATCACCTTTTATAGTTGCAAATACAGCATCTTCTATTTTCAAGCTTAATTCATCAGCATTTTCTATATTATCCTTTAGTTTAAATTCTAATCTTAATATACTATTTTTATCACTACTTATAGATTTATTAGTAAAGGATTCTCTACCTCCAGATGAGTCCAAATATATAACATTTATTAAACCCGTTTTATTGCTATTATTCACATCATATTGCCAATCAGGAGATTTAGAAGAATAAGTTAAAATATCACCTTTTTTTAAATCTATAAATTCCAACCTATCTTTATCAAAATTAATAGAAAAACTTGCACTAGAATAAATATTTGAAGGCAAATGTGAAACTTTTAAATCTACATTAACAATATTACTACCCCTAGAGTCTTCACTTGAGTTGAAATATAGTTCTACATCTTTTGTTGTTGCTTCTGTTTCACTTACCATATCAATCTTATTATCCTTAGTTTTTTGAATACTGTAGATAGTTCCTCCCACTAATACAATTGCAGCAAGAGCCAAAATAATACTGATTTTTTTATTAGTAAAATTTTTTAACATTATGCTCCTTCACCTCCTTTATCATCATCGTTATTATCTTTTTTATCATCATAAATAGTAAAAATTTTATATTTTTTATTACTTGTAAATTTACTTATTATACTATCTATATCTCCATTATCTATTTTAGAATCCACGGATACATTTGCTGCTAAGATTTTTTTATCATTAGGACGACTTAACTTTCCATTTAATATTGATTGTATATTTAATATATCTTGTGCATTTACTACCTTATCATCATTTATATCTCCAAATAATATTTCATCTATTTCATTTTCTTTAAATTCATAATTTTTCATTTCTAACAGAACATCTTTTTCAATACTCTTGTCTATAAGAGAAATATATGTTGGTGATTTGCTTAATTTTGATAGCTCTTCACTATAGTAAAGCTTATATTTTTTATTAAATACTACAGATACTTTATCATTTTTTTTAGGAAACTCTACTATTATGCATTTTTTATTTTCTGCTATTAAACCATCTTTCTCACCTTCATATATGCTTTTTACTACTATTGTAGCTTCCTTATCCTTGCTCTTATTATTAGAAGAAGATATGTTGTTTGATTTATTGATTGAATTATTTGCGCTAGATGAATAAGTTCCTAATGAATTACCTCCATTATTAATTAGAGTACTTGAATTATTTTCATTGTTACTATCTTTGTCATAATCATCTTTATTGTCATCTTTATCTAAATTAGGATTATCTCCAGTATCAAGAGTTTTATTTACATCAGTCATATCATATAATCTATTTTTACCATCTACAAACCTTTGATAGGCAACTAATGCATACATACCTTGATCTGTTGCCATTGCGTCAATATCCATATCTAAAACATGCTTAAATCCTCCACCTTTTACATAGAATGTAAGTAAATTAGATATAAGCCAACTTCCATCTTCTTTTATAAATCGTTCATCTTTTGCTGGATCAATTCCAAGGGCACATAGTGCTACTATAACTTGATCAACACTTTCACTATTTGTAGTTCCCCAACTTTCATATCCGCCTTTTTTATTTTGTAATTCTGATAACACATTAAGTGCTCTTTCTATATAAGGTCTTACTTTTTCATCATTTTTGTATGGAGCTAGAGATTGAAGAGCCATTGCCGTAATATCTGGATCAGGTACATTCCCTCTAAGAGCCCATCCTCCTACGGTTCCAGATTTTTGAGTTATCTCTTTGCTTAATATATAATCTATTAGCATATCCCTTGTTGTCTGAGCTTCTATACCTTTTACCTGTGGTATCTCATAATTATTTGTATCTAATGCAATAAGTGCAAATATAGGTCCATTTATCCCTTGCTTGATAACTTTTTTAAAATCAGCCAATTTTTCTAATAAATTATATCCCCCTACATTTCTTGGATCTTTTCCTATAGATGTTAGTCCTAAAATAACTCTAGAGTACTCTGTGTACTTCATGTTATGTAAAATGCCGTCACATTCTTTTAACGTTTTAACTACATTTGAGTAATATTTATCATAATAAGACTGCGGTACTTTAATTCCACCTCTTGCTAAACATAGTATAGACCATTCCCCACTAAATGTTCCTACTGTTGGGTCAGGTGTATTATTATGAATTAATATACCTGTTTTATTTATTGCTTCCTTAACACTAGGATTGGGAGTTTTAAGTGATAATGAATAAGATCCACTTACAAAAGTACTTATAATTACTAGAAATGTTAATATGCATATTATTTTTTTTAATATTCTATTCCTAAACAAAATCTTTCCCCCTTTATAAAAACATTACTTTATTCTATTTAAATGGTAATTTTTATTTTATTTATATACAATAAAATAAGATAAAGATTATACTTAAATTACTTTAGTAGTACTACCTTTATATACTACTTTTTCAATATACTTCTTATAAAAAAGTTAGGATAAATATTACTAAAATATCCTAACTCCTAAAACTATATTATTTTACTTATAGTACTTTATAAAAATTTTACTTTTTAATAGTTCAAATTATCATCTATTTTGCTTTTGCATATTTTACACTACTATATGAACTATAAACTTTTTTACCATCTACCGTTTTGTATGCTTTTACTTTATAGTAATATGTTTTTCCTTTGCTAAGCTTGATATTTGTGTATGATAATGTTGACCCCTTAGTTACTGTTTTTATTTTTGAGTATTTTCCTGATTTACTTGTTGCTCTATAAACCTCGTATCCAGTTGAGCCTGATATTTTATTCCAACTTACTTTAATTTTTTTACTCCCTGTACTTAATTTAATACTTGGAGTCAACGGCTTTGTTGTTATTTTTTTAGAATCACTAAAATTACCATAATAAATTTTTCCACTAACTGTTTTATACGCTCTCACTTTGTAAGTATAACTTGTCGCAGAACTTCTTTTTGAATTTGTATAATAAGTAGTACTATTTTTAGCTACTTTACTTATATAATCATAAGATTTAGTCTTAGAATTATATCTATAAATTCTATATCCAGTTGCTTCTGACACTTTATCCCAAGTAAGTTTAACTGAAGAAGTTGTTGATGTTGCTTTCACATTTTTTACTTTTCTTGGTTCAATTTTAAAAGTAACTTTCTTTGAAAATCCTTTATAACTATTTTTCCCTGTTACGGTTGCTATAGCACTTCCGATATTTTTATTATTACTATATGATACTGTATAATCTGTTCCTAATTTTAATGTTTTACTTCCATCTTTTACTGTAACTGTCGGTTTTATTTCTTTTCCTGTATATGACTTATCTGATATTGAATATACTGAAAACTCTTTTTTCCTTACAATTTTGAATTTAGCTTTTCCTATATAACCTTCATAATTGCCAATACCTGTTACTGTTACTGTAGCACTTCCGACATTTTTATTATCACTATATGATACTTTGTAATCTGTTCCTAACTTTAATGTTTTATTACCATCTTTTACTGTAACTGATGGCTTTATTTCTTTTCCTGTGTATTCTTGGTCTACTATCTTATTAAGTGACAATATTTTAGGTTTTTTAGCATTATCTAGAGCTTTATTTAAAGTAGCTAATGTAGCATTCACTTCGCTTTGTTTAGATTCCATATCTTGTAATACACGGTATGCTTTATTGTAAGCTGATTTTACATTTTTATCTTGCAAAATATGTTCTTTCATATCTGAACTATTTATTTTAGCAACAGCTGTAGTTAAATCATCCTTGTTTGCTGCATCTATTAATGCATCAGTACCACCATCATCTGACATGAATGTTGAGCCTAAATCAGCTCCATATCCCCAGACAGTATATTGCCATCTCATTACGTCTCCATCTTTTAGTTTATAACTACCTGATCCATAGTTAGGAAACCAATTATTTACAGCATACATCCAGCCAGACATAAATGTATAATCAAATTCACCTAACCATTCATCTCGGTCTCTTCCATAAGGCTCATCACATACATCTAAAATATATTTAGGTATTTTAGCATCTCTTTTATCTTTATCCCTTACACTTGCTAAATAAAATGTTTGTCCTACTACTCCCGATTGATTTCCTATACTTCCTGTATATTCATAACTACCTTTTCCCAAATTTTCATCTATTAATCTAGTTATAACTTTTGCGCCAGTATCTCCTTCATATATAGGAACTCTTACTGGCTCTATGATATAACCAAGCCCTAAAGTAAATTTTTCCATGCTAACTGTAACATATCCTTTTGGACTAGAGGCAGCTTCAGCATTTTGTGGCATAACAAAACTCATAACAAAAGTTAAAACAAGTGCCATTAATACTGATAACATTCTCCCTAATATAGATTTTGCTCTTTTCATGAAATCACCCCTTAATAAAAGTATTCTAACTACTCATTTGATTATAGTTACTGATAAATTTCTTATCAATAAATTAACAATAAGATTACACTAAAATCACTACAGTAGTACTACCTACCTCTACTACCATTTATATAAATAAATCCTCCAAATTTGGAGGATTTATTAAAAATGGCAAATTTTATGACAAATATATATTAAATTATATTATTTGATGACTTTTATTATTTTACAGTTATATATTTATAAGCACTGGCTGTTGCTGTTTTGCTCATTTTCACTGTAATTTTAGTCTTTTTCTTTTGTTTTGGTATACTTATTGAGTAAGTACCATTTTTACTAACTTTAACTGATTTTCCTACTTGCTTGTCATTTACATAAACTCTAACTGTTGCTCCTGATTGACCTTTACCAGTAACTTTTTTTGATGTTGATTTTACGGCATTTACAGTAAGTGACTTAGAGAAAACATTTAAAACTGTTGTTGTTTTTAATCTTGTGCAATATCCATTTTTTGAAATTCTAACACTTATCTTAGTATATAGTTTTTGTGAAGGTATTTTAACGGAATATTTTCCATTTTTTCCTACAGTTGCTGTTCCTATTATTTTATCTCCATTGTATACCCTAACTGTAGCACCTACCATACCTGTTCCAGTAACAAGTTTATTATTTGGTTTTACTCTATTTACTTTAAAAGTTTTTATTTGCTTTAATACTGTTTTTATTGCTTCTTGAGAAATATATCCACCTTTAGTCATTTTTATAGTGACTTTTGTTCCACCTACTTGACTAGGTATTTTTATTGAATAGGTTCCATCAGCTAATACTACTGAAGATCCTATTAATTTACTTCCAACATAAGCTTTCACTTTCGCTCCGCCTTGTCCTTTTCCTGTAATTGTAGTTGCACTGTATTTAATATTATTTATAGTTACATTATTATCAAATTCAGCTTTTAATTTACTTACTGCTTCGTTTAATTTATCTACCTTTTCCACATAATTTTTTTGATCTTTGCTTAATTTATCATAAGCAGCTTTTACTTCTTTAATTTTTGCATAATCATTTTTTGTTATATTGGCTGGTATTTTACTTATTAAGTTATCTACCTTAGTCGCCTCTTTTAAGTCTACTTCTCCTTTTGCTACTAAATCTTTTAAATTATTGATTTGTGATATGGTTAATAAATAATTTTGTACATCCTTATCAAGTTTATCAACTTCATTTAATAATGATTTTCCTTCTTCTAATTGTTTTTTATTAGTAATTACTAAAGAAGTTTCTTTTACTTTACTGTCAAATGCATCAGCTTTTTTAATTAATTTTAAGTTTGCTATCACTTTGTTATAATCTTCTCTTGCTGAATTATTTGAATCAAAATATTTTTTAGATTGTGAGTTTAATGATTCATATCTATTTACTAGCATCTTAGCTTTTTCTACAGTACTTCTATTAGCCTTTAATGGCAATTGTAAATCTCCAAATTCTTTTACAAGAGCTTGTGCAGTTTCTTTATTTACTTTGTCTTTTCCTATTTCAGCTACTATTTCATCTAAAGTAGCTTTTGCAGTTTTAACTTTGTCATTATTTTTAATACTGTCTTCCATATTTCCATATGCACTTATTGATACTATCGCTTTATTCATATCTTCTTCTAGTGCTGGTCTTTGAATTTTCTCAACTAAGCTTACAAAGTTGCTTATCTCTAATTGTTTAATTTTTTCTATATAATTATTTAATTTTAATACTACAGTATTATCTACCAATAATTTTTGATCATCACTTAATGAGTCATACATTACTTTTGCTGATAATATATCTGATTTATTCTTATCGCTATATCCATCACTTAAATTAATATTATTTATAGCTTTAATAACTTTATCTGCAAATGCTCTGTTAACTGCTTTTATACTAACAATTGCATTTTCTGCATTTATTATTTTAGTTATATTATTTATTAAATCACTATTTAATAATTCTTGCTGTTCTTTTGTTAATGAATCGTATGCTTTCCTTGCTCCCTTTACAATATCTTCATCTTTTAAAGTTATTTCATCTGGAAGTTTAGATATAACAGTTTTTACTTTTTCTATCTCTAAATTACTTATTGTTTCCTCAGCTTTAAGTAATTTTTCTAAGTTTGTAACATATTTCTTTTGCTCCTCTGTTAATGAATCATATACTCTTCTTACTTCTTCAACTTCTGATTTATTAGCTAATGTAACATCCCCTATTGCATTAATTTTTTCCATAACAGAGTTTGCTGTTTCTTCATCTTGACTTATAACAGTTACTTTACAGTAAGCAGATTTTCCACCTACTTTACCGTATATATTTGTAGTTCCTGCCTTTTTACCAGTAACTACACCATTTTTATCTACTATAGCTATTGAGCTACTAGAAGTTGTCCATGTTGCTGTTTTATCTACTGTTGAATTTTCTGGCTCTGTAACTACAGAAAGTTTTATAGTACCATTTACACTTATTTTTGCTGTACTTGGATTTATAGTAATTTTTGTTATAGGTATATTTACTGTAACGCTACATTTGGCTGTAAATTCACCTATTTGTGCCACTATATTTGTTGTTCCTGCAGCAATTGCTGTTACTAAGCCATTCTCATCAACTTTTGCAATAGATTCATCTTCTGATTTCCATGTCACAGTAGTATCTCCCATAGCATCCCCTGGTAAAGGAGTTGCACTTAAAGTAGATGTCTTTCCTGTATCTAAAGATAATTCTGTTTTGCTAAGCTTTACACCAGTAAGCTTTGATTTAACTGTTACATTACAAGATACAGTTTGCCCATTTGCATAAGCATATAATTTTGTAGTGCCTACACCTATACCTTCTATTGTTCCATCTTGTGAAACTGTTGCTATTTTATCATTTTCTGTAGACCAGTATATATCTTTAACTATAAAGTCTCCATTTATCTTTAATTCTAGTTTTTTACTTTCATTTTTTTGTAAAGTTACATCATTCAGTGACATTGATATCGCATCTGTCATATCATAAAGATTATTTTTACCTTGTACAAACCTTTGATAAGCAACAAGGGCATACATTGCTTGATCTGTAGCCATACCATTTAAGGTTCCATCTAATGTATGTTTAAATCCTCCACCTTCACAGTAATATTCCATAATTGCTGTTACTAACCAATTTTTTTCTTTTATAAATCTAGAATCTGTTGTTGGGTCTATGCCTAGGGCGCATAAAGCAACGATAACTTGAGCCACACTCTCACTATTTACTGTTCCCCAACTTGCATAACCACCATTCTCTTTTTGAATTTTAGAAAGTGTAGCTAATGCTCTTTCTATGAAAGGAGCTACTTTTTTATCATCTTTATATGGCGCCAATGATTGCAGTGCCATGGCTGTTATATCTGGGTCTGGTGTAGTTCCACTTAATGCCCATCCTCCAGCTTCATCAGTACCAGTTTTTATTTCTTTACTTAGTATATAATCAATATATTTTTCTCTTGTAGCTTGTACTTTGCCTTCTGGTGCTGTTGGCATTTTATAGTCCCTAGTATCTAAAGCTATAAGTGCAAAAATAGGCCCATTTATTCCTTGCCATACTACTTTATCAAAATCTCCTAATGGAGCCACCATATCATATCCTGCCACATTTCTTGCGTCCTTGCCTATTGAAGACAATGCTAAAATTAATCTTGAATACTCTGTATATTTTCTAGAATGTAATACGCCTTTTTTCTCTTCAACAATCTGCTCTATTCTTTTATAATAATCTTCATAATAATTTTGTGGGACACTTATATTTCCCCTTGCAAGAGAAAGAACTGTCCACTCTCCTGCATTTGTTCCAAAAGCAGGTTCTGGAACAGTATTTATCATGAATTTTCCAGTAGAGCTTATTGCATCATTAACAGATGGTGATGGTGAATTTATGTTATCATTCACACCTAATTGTTTAAGGGCACTTTCTAAGGATTTTAAAGCACTATCTACCTCGTCTTGTGTACTTTCCATATTTGTTAATACATTATTGGCTTTATCATAAGCTTTTCTTACTTTCATACTGTTTAATAATGATAATTTATTATCTGCACTATTTACTTTTGCAACAGCTGTTGTTAATTTGTCTTTATTAGCTGTTTTAATCGAACCCCAAGATGATCCTAAATCTTCACCATATCCATATACAGTAAATTGCCATCTCATTACATCCCCATTTTCTGGGTGATATCCTGCTACACCTACATTTAAAAATTCATTTGCTACAGTATACATCCAACCTGACATTTGAGTATAATCAAATGCAGATAGCCAGCCTTCTTTTTTTCTACCAGTAGGATCACTTGATAACTTTTCTAAAATATATGTTGGTATATTTTCTGTTCTGTAGTCATTATCTTTTATACTAGAAATATAAAAAGTGCTTTCAAGATCCCCTGTTGCTTGATAATTTCCACTTCCAATAACTCTGTCCATAACTTTAGCTCCATTATCACCTTCATAATAAGGAACTATAATCGGCTCTTGTATATAACCCAAACCAAGCGTAAATTTTTCTACACTTAAAGTTACATACCCTTGAGGAGTTTTTCCCTCAATATAGCCCAACTTCTGATTAGTCTGATTCTCTGTACTTGCAAATATTGGACATATCATATTAAATACAAGCACTAAAGACATCATTAGGGATAAAAATCTTCCCTTGAGTTTTTTCATCAAACTCATCCCCCTTTTAAGTTTATTATTGTGACTTTTACAAAATATTTCTAAAACGGATATATTTTGTTATATTAAAATTATATAAAAAAAAAGACCAGAACATAGTCTAGTCTTTTTGTATTAGTATGGTAGTACTACTTAAAGTAATACCATATAAATATTTTTATTCTTTACTTTGTAACTTCACATAAGAAATTGCTTCTTTTCTATTTCGGAGGTTTAACTTAACAAAAATATTACTAACATGTTTTTTTACTGTACATTCTGTAATATACAGTTTATTACCGATTTCTTTATTATTGCAACCATCTCCAATTAATTGCAACACTTCATCTTCTCTTTTAGTTAGTTTATTTCTACTATGCTTTTCTTCATGTTCAAATAACTTTTCCAATAAGTCCAAATCATAATATTTTTTCCCTTTTATTACACTTTGTATAATAGAGGAAAAATCATGTTTATCAGGTATATCTGCAACATAACCTTCCACGCCATTTTTTAAAGCTCTCTTAAAAATAACACCTCTTTTTCTAATATCCAATACAATAACTTTTATTCCTTTATTAATAGACTTTATAGATTCTATAAAGCTTAATAATTCTAAATAGTCATTTCTAATATCTATTATTATCATTTCAATATTATCGTACTGCATATTACAAATAAGTTCTAATTTTTTCACAGAAATAACTTCAATTTCATCTTCACTATTATTTAGTATATCTTCTACTACTCCAATTATAATATCTGATTCTGAAATAACCAAAACACTCATTTTATTTCACTCCTTAGCAAAAACACAAAAAATCAATTAAGCTGACATTTTAGTTTTAAATTTATTTCCTCAATCTTGAAAAAATTATAACCTTAACCCAAATAAATTCCTTTATTTCTTTAACTATATGTATTTATAAAAAAGTCTATCACTTAAGTTAAATCCTGTCAATTAAAGTAGTACTACCTTATTGTTCTAAAAAAACCTCCTAATAAAAAGGAGGTTTCTACCTAATCAATAATTTTAAAATATTTCATTGCATGCTCTATTCCATCTTCATCAATATGCTTTGTAACAAAAGTGGCCTTTTTAAATAAATCTGGATTTCCATTTCCCATAACTATACTATTTGAAACATTCTCTAACATAGGTATATCATTATTACTATCTCCAAAAGCAAAGGTATTTTCTTTATCAATGTTAAAATGATTAACTAAGAAATCTATGCCACTCCCTTTTGAATGTCCTTTAGGTACTAACTCTCTTGTTCCTTTTCCATGATCTATATAATCAAATAGTTCTTTTATATCTTCACAAAAGTCGTCTATATATTTATTATCATCGTATCTAATAAACATCTTATTAAATGTCATATTATCTAAATCATAGGTCTTTATTGGATAGTTTTGTTTTCTTAAATTTGATAGTAAGAAGTCATCTTCTGTGTTTTCATCCACATATATTGCTTCTTCACCTTCTAGTACAGCATTTAACTTATATTTTTTTAATGAATCTAATATGATATTATAATTATCTTTGCTTACCCTATTGGAATAAAGTACCTCATCATTAACTTCTATATAAGTACCACATCCACAAACGTATCCATCAAAACCTATTTCTTTTATATCGTCACCAATTAATGATTTTGTTCTTCCTGTATTTATAAAAATTAAATGTCCTTTTTCTTTTGCTTTTTTTAGTGCAATTTTTGTACTTTCCGGTATAGTGAAAGTTTTATGAGAAAGTAAAGTTTCATCTATATCAAAAAATAAGATTTTTCTATTTTTCATGTTATTATCCTCCCTAACGCCTTTTTCTTCACATATAAAATATAGCCTTAAGTTATATTTTTTTCAATTGTATTTTTTCTATGACATATTTATTTAAAAAAAGCCAGTATAAAACTGGCTTTATTCATCGTCTTTGATACTATATCTAGCATCATCTATTATATTTGGATCTTTATATACATTTTTACTTCCCCTCATATTGGGGTCTTGTGGACCTTTATATTTATCAAGCTCTTCATTAATTATGCCGATTGCCCATATTATCATAAAAGCATCATCAAAAAATCCTAATGGACCAAATAAAGCTTCTGGAATAATATCTATAGAAAATACAAAGTATATTAGTGTAGCTACAAAAGAAAAGAATACTTTAGCCTTTCCTAAAAAAAATACATTTCTATCACTAAAGTAATCTGCAACTTTAGGCAGATTCTTTATAAATCCTATACCAAATCCAGCTTCTCTAAATTTTACTAATACCCTCTTAAAACTATCTAAAAACCTGTTGCCAGTATTCATAGTCTTGTTCATTATACATTCTCCTTAAGAATAAGATATTTCCACATAATTGTTTATACAATATATTAAAACAAAAATGGACTATATTCAAGAAAATTTTTTATGTATTAGTATAGTTTATTCTACAATTAATCCTATTAATCTTACTAATTCTAATCCTTGGCTAGCATTTACTTTAGCCTTGTATAGTTCTGGTATTCCAATTTCTATTCCGTCAATTTCACAGTTAGACAAATTTACATCTTCTAAATATGTTCTTGTGAAAACTGTCTTTTTAAAATCACAATCATCAAAATTTAAATATTTATTTTTTACTTCCATAAATACACTAGAAGCAAAAGACGAACCTTCAAAACTTACCTTATTCAATTTACTGAAAGCAAAGCTACTGTAGTCACCTAAAATATTCTTAAATAAGCAATCTTTTAAATGTGCATCTTCGATTTTACACCCTATCATTTTACAATTTACAAATTCAGTCCTAAAAATACTTCCTTCAGAAAAATCAATGTTTGATAAATCACATTTCTCAAATATCACATCTAGTAAGTCTATATATCTAAATGTACAGTTTTCAAAATTTACATTTTTAAAAACACAACTGTCAAAAGATAACCTAGACTCATCCATTGTTGGAATATCAATGTTTTCAATCAGTTTATCACAGATTTTTTCATCTTCTTCTATTAATTCTAAAAAGTCATCCACAGTGTTTATCACTTCTAAATTAATATTTATTTTAGGCTTTTGAATTTTTTTCAAATTACTCATCTCCATCCTTAAAATTCCTCCATACTCTTTGGAAAAATAATTATTTTTATTTAATTATATTACCATTTATTTATTTCTTTACATATAATTTTCCCGTCAGCGTATTTTTCTAAATATTCACAAGCCTCATCCATATATTTAGCTAGTTCATCATCTCCATTAAACGAAATTATATTCATTAAAATATGCTTAGCATCTGTAGTTATCATTGCTCTTACAGAATCTGAAGTAGTGCTGCCAAATTTACCTTTATCATCATAAAATACTGGTAAATGAGCAATATTCAACTCTCCCTTTCCTATTCCTGTATAAGTTTCTCCCTCATCAGCTATAGTAAAATGAATCTCTCCACTTATTTTATCTAAATCATAAGTTCCCACTGAGTATGAAGAATTTAAAGAAATTAAATTATTTATATCTACTACATTATTAACTTTGTATAAACCAAGTCCCCTAGCTATTCTTCTATATAATGCCTCAGAAGATAGTCTATATCTAGATGGATCTTTTCCAAAAGATTTATAAGCCACCCTAGAATCTGCAATATTTTTTATTGTAGTTATTGACTTAACAGGAACATTATTTTCTATTTCTTTCGCTTTT
Source organism: Terrisporobacter othiniensis (assembly GCF_000808015.1). GTDB lineage: Bacteria > Bacillota > Clostridia > Peptostreptococcales > Peptostreptococcaceae > Terrisporobacter > Terrisporobacter muris. The sequence continues at coordinate 57,626 of NZ_JWHR01000087.1, forward strand.
TCGTCAATTATATTCCATAATTGCTCATTATCCTCTATTACATTTACATAAGCTTCGATAGAGCCTATTGCTATATTATTACATTTTTCATTAATTTTATCATCAATTATTATTTTCATTTTTTCAGCCCCTTTTCTATTTAGATATAATTATACTATAAAAAAATATATTTATCATTTTAACCAATTTTTTGTTTATATCCACACTTAATTTACCAATAAAAATATTTTCTTGACATAAATTATTTTTATAGCCAATTTATCCCATACACTATGTTAAAATGATAATAGTTAAAATATTATTTTAAGAGGTGTGAATATGTTAAGTGAAAAACTAGAAAAAAGTTTAAATGATCAAATAACCTTTGAATTCTATTCTTCATATACTTATTTAGCAATGTCTGCTTTTTGCGAGTCATCTGACCTAAGTGGATTTGCTAATTTTTTTAGAGTTCAAGCAAAAGAGGAGTTAGACCATGCCATGAAGTTATATGATTATGTATTCCAAAAGGGTGGCAAAGTAGTTCTTGGGGAAATAGAACAACCTAAAAAAGAGTATGATAGTATGGTAGATCTATTTGAAACCGGTTTATCTCACGAAAGAATAGTAACAAATAGAATTTATGATATTACTGATATAGCTACTGAAGAAAGAGAACATGCTACTATAAGTTTCTTAAAATGGTTTATTGATGAGCAAGTTGAAGAAGAAAATAACTTTAACTCTTTACTAAAGAAAGTTAAAAGATGTGAAAACAATTCAGCAGCACTTTATATGCTTGATGATGAATTAGCAAATAGAACTTATATGGCTCCTGCTACAAATTAATCTATAAAGTTATCTATAATGACAATCATTATAGATAACTTATTTTTTTATATTTTTAAATGTTAATTAATATTTTATTTAAATAAAAAAGCTTTCCAAATTAGAATATAGTATTATAATAATGTTAAATAAATTCTAGTAAAAAGGGAGCATGGATATGAATGAATTAAAATCACCAACCATAAGCGATATGGAGAGAAATATATTAAAAATATCTACAGAATTATTTTTAAATCAAGGCTATGATAAAACTACTATTAGACAAATTGCTGAAAAATCTGGAATAGGAAGAGGCCATCTATATTATTACTTCAAAAAAAAAGAGGATATCTTGATTCATATCTTTAAACAAATCCTAAATAAAATTTATGATGATGTTATAGAGAATAGCGATGATAAAACAGAAATATTATTAAGCTATGCTACAATCCAATGTATCTATACCTATACTCTAGTGCTGAATGAAAAATTATTTAGAATTTATCTTCAAGGTTCCAATATAGAAATTGTAAGAAGAGCCGCTCAAGATATTTTAATAGATTTGTGTAAGAAAAAAGCTAAAGATATGAATTATAATATAAGTGAAAAGGATATATGTTTCAGTATTACTATTGGATATGCTGGAGAATGTGAATTACTGAAAAGATTTTATCACGGTGAAAAAAACTTTGATATAGATTCAATTGTAAAAAGCATCATATCTACCCGCTTACTTTTGCTTAATATAATAGATTATAAACAAGTATGCCTTATTGTTGATAAAGCAATGAAAGAAGCAAAAAAATTTGATTACAATAACATAATAGAAAAACTCCATATTTTTGAATTTTAGATGAACAATATAAAATTGTTCATCTTTTTTAATTATAAAGAAATCCTGTTTTATCCGTCCTGCAGATAACAGATAAATTACAACTTCGTGACTTATATAATATGAAAAAACGTTGGAAATATGAACGAATCGAATTTTTTATTAAATTCTATTAGAAATTATTAACAAAATAGTTGACATCCTATTGGGCACGCCCTATAATTTTGTTATAAATTTGGGCATGCCTAAATAAGTTCTAATATTTTGGAGGGGTAAATATGGAAAGGATTGCAAAAAAAATTGCAAATCATAGTAAGTTAATCTTACTATTGGCAGTAATCTTATTGATTCCATCTGTATTTGGTTATTTTAATACAAATATTAATTATGATATCTTGAGTTATTTGCCAAATAATATTTCTACTACAAAAGCCGAAAAAATTTTAAAAGACGATTTCGGCTGTGGTACACTATCCATGCTAATTGTAGAAAATATGGATGATAAAGACGTTGCTAAAATTAAAGACAAAATTGCTAAAGTTGACGGTGTTGCAGACGTCTTATGGGTAGATGATTTTATGGATTTATCAGTTCCTAAAGAGATTTTACCAAAAGATATGACTGATTTACTATACAATGGTGATAAGTCTACAATGATGATAATAAAAATGGAAAAAGCTACTGGGGATATAAAAACTCAAAATGCAGTATCTTCCATAAGAAATATTGCAGGAAAACAATCTTTTTTAAGTGGAATGTGTGGAATTCTTAAAGATACCAAGGATCTAGCAGATAAAGAAGTTCCTTTATATATACTGACTGGTGGTATTTTAATTTTAATTATTTTAGGTCTTTCTTTAGAATCAACTATTATACCGATAATTTTTTTAACAAGTATTGCTATGGCTGTAATATATAACTTCGGTTCAAACATTATATTTGGAGAAATATCTTATATAACAAAGGCCTTAGCTGCTGTATTACAATTAGGTGTTACTATGGATTATTCAATATTCTTATTCCATAGATACGAAGAGGAAAAACTCAAATTCCCTGATAATAAAAAAGATGCTATGGCAAATGCTATTAAGAATACACTTGTATCTGTCGTCGGTGGTTCCATTACTACTTTTGCAGGCTTTTTAGCTCTATGTGTTATGGACTTAGCTATTGGAAGAGATATAGGTTTAGTAATGGCAAAAGGTGTTTTAATTGGTGTTCTTTGCACAATTACTATACTACCTTCTTTTATACTTGTGTTTGATAAACAAGTTGAAAAATATAAACATAAAACTGTAATGCCAAACTTTAATAAAGTCTCTAAATTTGTAGTCAAGCATTATAAGAAATTAGCTATCTTATTTGTAATAATATTTATTCCATCTTATTTTGGATATAAAAATGCTGATGTTTATTATAATTTAGATGAAAGTTTGCCAGCTAATTTTCCATCAATTATTGCTACAAACAAAATGAAAACTGATTACAATATGGAAAGTACCAATTTTATTTTAGTAAAAGATACCATTGCTCCAAACGACTTAAGTAAAATGATTAAAGAAATCGAAAATTTAGATGGCATTACTTCAGTTATTGGTCTTGAGAAATATATTGGTCCAAGAATTAATCAAGATTTTTTACCTGAGGATATTATAAGCGAAGTAAAATCTAAGGGTTATGAAGAAATATTAGTTAATTCAAAATACAAAGCCGCCACAGATGAATGTAATGCTCAAATTGAAGAAATAAATAAAATAGTTCATGAGTATGACAAGGAAGGACTTGTGGGTGGTGAAGCTCCCCTTACTTTAGATTTAATAAAAATTGCTGATTCAGATTTTACAAAAGTAAATATTGCCTCAATTGTAGCTATATTTATTATTATTACTATACTATTTAAATCAGCATCTCTTCCAGTAATACTCGTTGCTACTATAGAGTGTGCTATATTCCTTAATTTAGGTATCCCTTATTACACGGGAACTGTAGAACCATTTATAGCTTCTATTGTTCTGGGGACTATACAATTAGGTGCTACCATTGACTATGCTATTCTTCTTACATCTAGATTCAGAGAAGAAAGAAATGAGGGATATGAAAAATTTGAAGCTATGGAACATTCAATAAAAAGTAGTGCTCCTTCTATTCTAACTAGTGCTTTATCATTCTTTGGCGCTACTATTGGTGTTGGATTAATATCTAAACTTGACATGATTAGTGCTCTTTGTACCTTAATGTCAAGAGGTGCCATAGTTAGTATGTTTATAATTATATTTATACTACCTGCAATACTATTATTATTTGAAGGAATAGTTGTTAAAACGAGTAAAAATTTTATAACTAAAAAAGAGTTATGTGAAGAATCTAATTAATTTATAGGAGGCTTATTAAAATGAACAATAAAGAAATAAAAAATAAATCTGTTGCTCTTGCAACTGTAGTACTAATGCTTGGTAATTCATCTTGCGTATTTGCTGATAGAAATATAGATAAGGACGAAACAGTCTACTCTATTTTAGATGAAAATGGTAATGTTAACAAAAATATTGTATCAGCATGGATTAATAGTTCATCTTCTCTAGGAACTATTCATGATGTAAGTTCTTTAAATAATATAAAAAATGTTAAAGGTGATGAAAAACCTGAAATTAATGGTAATAAGATAACTTGGAATGTTAAAGGAGACGATTTATATTATCAAGGTGAAACTAATAAAAATTTACCTATTGATGTAAATATTAAATATGAATTAAATGGTCAAGATGTAAATCCTAAAGATATCCAAGGAAAAAGCGGCCAATTTAAAATCACCTTATCTTTAAAAAATAATGAAAGTCGAGAAGTAACCATAAATGGAAAAAACAGAACTATTTATGTTCCTTTTATAACTGCTTCAGAAATCATTTTAAATAGAGATAATTTCAAAGATATAAAAACAAGTACTGGCACTTTATTAGATGAAGGAAGTAATGCTGCTATCACATTTGTATCTATCCCTGGATTTAAAGAATCTCTTAATCTAGATAGTAAACTATCTGGTTATCTTAACTTAAAAGAAGAAGTTGTTATTGAAGGAAATACTACAAACTTCAAAACTCCAAATATTATGATTGCCGCTACAAGTGATGTATCAAAATACTTAGAAGATGTGGATGAAGATACTAGCTTTGGTGATTTAAAAGGTTCTTTAGATAAATTACAAAAAGGTGGTAAGAGCTTAGTAGATGGAGCTAAACAAATTAGTGATGGTGCAAATACTTTAGATACTAATTATAAAAAATTTAATAGTGGAGTTAAAAGCTTAGACGATGGTATTACTACTCTCAACAATGGTTCATCTCAACTTGTTAGTAAATTACCTGAGTTAAATAATGGCGCTCAAAGTTTATCAAGCGGTCTTAACACTTTAAGTTCTTCTTCTAAAGACTTAAGTGATGGTGCTAGCAAAGTTAATTCTGGTGCTTCTGCACTATATAGCGGCCTTAATACTTTGAGCTCTTCTTCCAAGGATTTAAGTACTGGTGCTAAAGAAGTTAGTGATGGTGCTTCTAAATTAAATAGTAGTTACTCTGCTTTAGATAAGGGTATTAATTCTTCTTATAGTGGTGCTAACGATTTAGAAAAAGGTGCTAAACAACTACAATCTGGTGCTACTAGTTTAGAGGAAGGATTGAGCAATGGTTCTAGCGGTATAAATGATTTAATATCTTCTACAAATGTAATTAGATCTCTTGCTTCTAAAATAGAAGGTATTGCTTCTAAATTAAAAGCTGGAAATGGTAGTAATATTGAATCTAGTCTTTCATCTATAGCTGCTAGAGCCTCTGAAAATGGTGACGAAAAAACATTATCTGATGTACAGAAGATCAAAAATTCACTTAGTAATCAGTCTTCAAGCATTAGTAGCGCTGCTGATGGATTATATAGCATTGCCAATGGTTTAAATAATTTAGCTGACAAACAAGAAAGTGGCCTAAACACTTTAGCTAAAGGTATTGATTCTGCTGTAAATGGTGCTAAAAAACTTACTGCTGGTTTAAGCAATCTAACAGATGGCTTATCTGATTTAAAAACTGGTTTAGGTGAAGTAAGCAAAGGTTCTAGCTCTGTTTCTAGTGGATTAAAAACTCTAAGTGATGGTAGTTCAAGTTTAGCAATTGGTTCTTCCAAGCTTGCTAAAGGGGCTTCTGATGCTTACTCAGGTAGCAAAACTTTAACTGATGGTACTTCTCAACTTGCCTTAGGTTCTTCCAAGCTTTCTAAAGGGGCTTCTGATGCTTACTTAGGTAGTAAGACTTTAGCTGATGGTACTTCTCTATTAGAATCTAGTGGTAAGAAATTAGCGTCTGGTGTAAATACATTAAAAAATGGCTCTTCTCAACTTACTAGTAATTCTGACAAAATTCTAGCTGGAATAGGAACATTGTCTAGTGGTTCTGAACAACTATATTCAGGGGCTAAAAAGCTTCAAAACGAAGGCCTAAATAAGCTTGCAGAAGAAGGAAATACGTTAATAAGTTCTGTTGACGGTGCTATGGAAGTTAAAGATAAATTATTAGATGCAGCAAAAGGATATAATAACTTCACTGGTATAAGTGAAAATATGGATGGTAGCGTTAAGTTTGTTATGAAAGTAAAATCTGAAGATACTCAAAATAATTCTGATAAAAAAAGCTCTTCAACAACTAAAACTTCAGATACCAAAGAAAATGATTCAAATAAAGTAGATAGTAGTAATAATTTTATTAATTGGTTAAAAAACAAATTTAATAAATAGATATTACCATTTTACCTCTTTAGTAGGGAGCAAAGGAAAATAATTATGACCTTGCTCCCTTTTTAATTACATACTTTTCTCTTGTTTGTGAAAAAATGTATGTAAAAGTATAATTTATATTATAATAAATTTATAATATTACATAAAACAAAAATTGAGGGATGGTTAAATGAATAAAGACATAATATTAAAAAAAACTAAAGCATTTGTAAAAGATAAATTATATAAAGAAAGCTCTGGTCATGATTGGTTCCATACAAAACGAGTTTATAATTTAGCTACTTATATTTGTGAGAAGGAAGGTGGAGATGATTTTATTATTAAAATGGCTGCTCTACTTCACGATATTGACGATTGGAAATTTAGTAATAATAGTAAAACAACAGAAAACTTTTTAAAATCCCTTAATATTGATGAGGAATCTATTCATGAAATAATGAATATAATAACAACCATGTCTTACAAAGGTGGTGTAGTAGATTCTTCTCAAAACAATATAGAAGGAAAAATTGTTCAAGATGCAGACAGATTAGATGCTATAGGTGCCATCGGTATAGCAAGAGCTTTTACATATGGTGGTAGCAAAAATCGATTAATGTATGACCCGGATATTAAACCTATGGATTTTCAAAGTTTAGATGAAGTAAAAAACCTTAACAATCACACAATTAATCATTTTTATGAAAAACTACTTAAACTTAGAGATTTAATAAATACTGATACTGCACAACAAATTGCTGAAGAAAGACATAGATTTATAGAAATTTATTTAGATGAATTTTTCTATGAGTGGAATTTTAACAAAGAAAAATAATCAATCTAAAAAGCCCTATGATTAATCATAGGGCTTTTTCTTTAATAAAATTGTTGTACTTTTTCCATTCCTCTATCTTTCATTATTTTTACAGATTCTGCATTAATAATTAGACTTCCATCCTTGTCTTCCAATTTTCCAATAACCTTAATCCAATCATTTTCTTTTGGTAAATCATGATTATAATTATAATTAAATTCAAATCCACTCATAACTTCCATTTCAGTCAGATACTCATCTTCATCACCTTCTACATGTTGACCTTCTTCATCATGAGTATGTTCCATTATATCTGTTAGTCTGTAAACATATAGATGTTTTTTATTATTTTCATCTTTTTCTTCTTTAAACATACCTTCTATTTCTATAGTCTTTCCAATATATTTGCTACTATCTAAATGGATATCATTTACATAATCCACATATACATTCTCCATTATTTTAATAATTTCTTGTGACTCTCTGTTCTCACTAGTCCCTGTATCTTTTTTCGATACTTTTTCATTACATCCAGTCATCATAATTATTATACATATACTAATTAGTATAATACTAAATATTTTCTTCACTTATTAACCTCCAAAGTATGTATTAAATATTGCATTTTATCTTATCATGAAGAAAAAAAAGTGTCAATTATTCTTCCTCCGAATTAGCCACCTCTACCAAAACCTCCTGTGACTTTATTTTGTTACTATAAATTTCACTAATAAATGTAGATCCTAATATTAGTATTCCTCCAAGTATTTGTAGTAAACTCATACTTTCACTTAAAATAATTGCTGACATAATTATGGCAGAAATAGGGTCAACATAAGAATAAATAGCAACAGTCTGACTTTCTAGTTTTTGAATAACAGTAAAATATATTAAATAAGCTATTCCTGTATGAACTATCCCTATTATTAATAATAGAATTATTGACTTACTAGAAACCCCTGCTAAACTTATTTTTTCAGTAAAAATTACATATGGTATCAAAAATATGGCTGCAACTGATAATTGCACCACAGAACTATCTCGCCCTGAAATGTCCTTTAAAAATTTATTTAGAACGACTACGCCCGCATATAAACAGGCTGCACTTAAACCATATACTATTCCAACTATATTATTTCCACCCATGCTACTCTTATCTATACCTACAATACATAACATTCCTATCATAGCTGCAACTATACATAAAACTTTCACAGGTGTTAGTTTTTCTTTTAACAAAAAAGGAGATAAGAACATTACTATAACGGGTGCTAAATAATAACAAATTGTTGCAGTAGAAATAGTTGTATAATTATATGCTTGAAATAAAAAAATCCAATTAAAACCTAGACATATTCCACAAGCTACAAGTACTAATAAGTTCGATTTTATTTTTTCCTTTGATAAATGTTCTTTTGATATCATACTGAAAACTATTAAAAAAATACTTCCTACAATGGCTCTTACAAGAGCTATCTGACTAGATGTAAAATCAATATATCTTACAAATATTCCAATACTTCCCCAAATCAACATGGCAATAATAAGCCCTAATTTATATTTTTTCATCTATTCCCTCCTTTTAACTATCAATCATTGTATATACTTTCAATATACTCCGCCACAGTTTTAGTAGCTACAATTATTAAAATATTTTCTTTAGAAAATTCTTTGATAACCTCCATTCCTCACCATTAATTATTGTTTCTCTAATTAAAGTCATTGCATCTGTATTGTTTAATGGAGGAATTGCATTAGAAAACATGATTATTCCATCTTTTAACTCTTCTTCATCTTCCTTTATTACGCATACTTTTAGTCCAAAATCATAAGGACTAATTGTAACTGATGATTTTATTCTTTCATCTATACAGTTAATTAAAGTCAAAAAAACTCCCATACTATGACCTACCAAAAAAATATTATTTTTATCTATATTGTAATTTGTTACATTTTCTTCATTTGTTACAAAATTAATTACACTCCTCACATCTTCAATACAATTTGAAAATAAAAATTGTCCATTTACTCCCCAACATCCTCTATAATGAAATATAAGTACATTTAAACCACATCATCTAAGGCTATGGGCTAAGTCATGATTATCTTCATATCCTGGAAATCCATGTAATAAAATTGCAGTTGGACAAGAACCTTCTTCTCCATTACTTCTTATTTTAAGATCATATAAGTTAGGAAAGTATCCATTTACCTATTCTATTTTTGGATCCATAAAAATCATTTGACTATTCATTTAGCTCCCTCCTTAATAATAAAACCTATTATATAAATTATAACTAATGAAAATACTAATCGGTTAAATATTCCATTTTCTTATAAAAATTTTTATTTTAGGGACATCAATTACTCTTTTAACTATATAATATTATATAGAGTAATCTAAATTTTTAATTAAAGAGGACGAGTATAATGAGGAAAATAAAAAAAATTAACGAAATAGTTAAGGCTTTTTATAATATATTTGGTGCACTTCCTTTGTTAATAACCCTATATATATATCCATTAATTCCTGATGAAATTCCTATTCACTATTGGATGAATGGAACTATTGATAGATGGGGAAGTAAAAATGAATTGTTTATTGTTCCAATGATAATTTTTTTATTATTTGTTATTTTTCAACCTAAACTCTTTTATTTAAGTTTTAATTCTGAGTCTGAAGATAAAATAACAAGATGGAACAATTATTATTTTTTGATAATATTAAATATTTTAGTATATACAAATATATATATTTCTTTAAACTATCAGACTTGCTTAGATAACTTTAACTTTTACAATTTTTTTGCCTGTGCTATTTGTTTTTTATTTGGATTTTATGGTAGTTATATTCCTAACTGTATCAGAACATCTAGCTTTTCTATTAGAAACAAATACACTTTAGAAAATCATATTATTTGGGATAAAACTCATAAATTTTGTGGCAAACTTTGGTTTACTGGAAGTATAATTTTTTTCCCCATGCTCTTATTTAGTAATAACTATCACCTATTAATTATTGCTATTATAATGATATGCACTTTCTTTATACCTCCTATTATATATATAAAATACCTACATGAAAAATATATTAAAGGTCAATTAGAAGATCATTCTCATAAAAAAAGAATACAACATTCTCATTAATTACTAAAATATAATAATCGAGACTGTAGATAACTATTATCAATATCTACAGTCTTTTGATTTTTATCATAATATTATAA
>NZ_JWHR01000088.1 GCF_000808015.1 Terrisporobacter othiniensis
GTATAGAACACTAAAATAGGAATAAAATTATAATTACAACAATTCAATTTATAATTTAAGCAAAAGGATATTTATATAAATATCCTTATTACTGTGAGAGGCTTATTTTAATCTTCAAAATACCCTTGTGGATATAGTGGGAATTTTGAAACTAAGTTTCTTGCTTGAACTTTGCATTCTTTTAAAACTTCTTCATTCTCTATGTTATCTGCAACTTTCTCCATAATTTCAGCTATCTCAGCTATTTCATCGTGTCCAAATCCACGTTCTGATACTGCTGTAAGTCCTATACGTACACCACTTGTTACAAATGGACTTTCTGAATCATTTGGAATAGTATTTTTATTTACTGTTATACCTATAGACTCAAGAGCTCGATCAAACTGTTTACCAGTTATTTTCTTATCTCTTAAATCAACTAATACCGTATGATTATCAGTACCACCACTTACTATTCTAAATCCTCTTTGTTCTAATTCTTTTGCTAAGTATTTAGCATTATCCAAAACCCTTTCCATCGTTGCAATAAATTCCGGTTCTCTTACTCTTTTAAACATATTAGCTTTAGCTGCAATACCATTTATTTGTATAGAGCCTAGTGTTCCTGGGAAAGTCGCTCTGTTTAATGCTTTTGCATATTTTTCTTTACACATTACAAACCCACCTCTAGGACCACAAATTGTTTTTGAACAAGAAGATGTACAAAAATCTGCATATGGTATTGGTGAAGGTATCACTCCTGCTCCAATAAGTCCTGATATATGAGCCATATCTACCATTAAGTATGCACCCACTTTATCAGCTATTTCTCTCATTCTTTCATAATCTATAAGTCTAGGATAAGCACTAGCACCTGCTATTATCATTTTAGGCTTAAAAGCTAATGCTTTTGCTTCTACTTCATCATAGTTTATTGTTTCACTTTCTGGGTCTACACCATAGTGTTCATAGCTAAATATCTTACTTACAAAGTTGGCTGGTGAACCGTGTGTTAAATGTCCGCCATGATCTAACCTCATTGCAAGGATTTTATCTCCTGGCTCAAGTACAGCATTAAATACTGTATAGTTTGCAGTTGCTCCTGAATAAGCTTGAACATTTACATATTCACATCCAAAGGCCTCTTTAGCTCTCTCTATACATAAATTTTCTACTTCATCTGCATGCTCTGATCCTGCTTGATATCTCTTACCTGGAAGACCTTCTTCTGTTTTATTTACAAATACACTTCCCATAAGTTCTAGTATTTCTGTTGGCGCAGAACTTTCTGATGCTATCATTTCTATATTGTATTTTTGTCTTTCTAGTTCTTTTTCTACTATTGCATATAATTCTGGGTCAGTTATTTTTGTTGTTTTTAACATAATTTTTCCCCCTTAAAATATTATTAATATTTGAAAAAGCAATTAAACTATTTTTAACTTTTTAAATTCTATTAACTAAATAATAATCTTTTTCGCCTTATCTGTCAATTATATTTTATTTTTTTAAATATAATTTAACGGTTTTTGCGTGATGTATATAAAATTCATGATATCTAATAAATATAACTTTAAATAAAAAGCATGTTACATTCTCATATAACAGACTTTTTGCTTAACATTATAT
>NZ_JWHR01000089.1 GCF_000808015.1 Terrisporobacter othiniensis
CAATTATGGAAAAAAAATAAAGTATATTTATATATTTTAGTAGTTAAAACCTATTATATTTAACATTATTAAACAAAATCAATATTTTTATTATAATTATATAAAAAAAACTATATAATATTTCCAATTTCATAAATTAATAGAATTTAGGTTTGACAGATAAGAGTTAGTGATACTAAGGAATTTGTAAACGGAATAATTTAAATAAAATAAAGTTTTTGACATTATATGTAAAAACTATGAATTTTGTTAATTAATAACTTTATTAATTAATAATAATAAAGCTTATAATGAATTGAATGAATTAAAATATTATGATAAAATTAAAAGATAGTAGTTGGGGGTGCAGAATGAGAAAAATTTATATAGTAACAACTTATACAGGAACTTTTCTTTCCTATTTAATAAGAAAGGTTAGTAAAAGTCCTTATGCTCATATCTCTTTATCTTTAAATGAAGATTTATCACCGATGTACTCTTTTGGAAGGTTAAACCCTAAAACACCAATATTTGCAGGGTTTGTAGAAGAAAATAGAAATGAAGGATTATACGAAATAAAGAAAAATGCTTTATGTAGAGTGTATTCACTAGAGGTTGATTATTCTAAATATAAAAGATTACTACAAAATATAATGAAGGTAAATGATAATAAAAAAAGATATAACTATGACGTTAAAGCTTTAGTATATTTATCTTTTAATAAATCAAGAGAAAAAGAATATAGATACGTATGTTCCCATTTTGTTGCGGATATGCTTTATAAGAGTGATATTAATATATTTGATAAGCCACCATCATTAGTTAAGCCAGAAGACTTTTATAATAATTACAACCTTAAATTAGAATATGAAGGCTTATTATGTAATTATAATGTTAAAAATGAAAAAGAGATGTTGAGTCATATGACTTGTTAAAAATTACCATATATTACTATGGTAATTTTTTATTTTATATTATATATTATTTAGTAATATTAATCTAAAAATGTAAAAATAAGGTTATAATAGTAATAACAGGTTTAATTGAAAGGAGAAAAAATGAAAAAAATATTTAAATCATATGGTATTGCATTATTAATTGTGGCTATTTATTCATTTGTGAAACTTCCTGTATTAAGGTTTGACTTCACATCAGGATTTACAACACTTGTTCTATTCTTTGTTTTAGCGGGGATTCTTGACATGATGTTTGATAGAGGAGAAAAAACATCAAAAATGGCAAAAAATAACTTTGTAATTGCAGCACTTTTATTAATTATAGTTATTGTGATTCCATTCTTTGTAACATCTCCAATATTTAGAGCTAGCTCTTACAGAAACTTACTTGGTAAAGTGGAAGAAAGTGTTTTTACAGAGGATGTAAGTCCAGTAAGTGTTGACAAAATAAGAATAGTAGATAAAGATATGGCAGTGAAATTAGGAGAAAAAAAGGTTGGGGAAATACCGGCAATAGGAAGTATATCTAAAGTTGGTGAGTATTCAATACAAAGTGTAAAGGGTGAACTATATTGGGTTGCGCCTCTTGTACATAGAGATATAGTAAAATGGATAACTAACCTTGATGGTACTAATGGATATATAATGGTATCTGCAACAAACCCTCAAGACGTAAGACTAGTACAAAATATTAATGGAAAACAAATTAAAATAGTATACCAAGAGGAAGCATACTTCTTACAAGATTTACATAGACATATCTATTTAAATGGTGTAGTAAACTATGGTATGACTGAATTTAATTTTGAGATTGATGATGAAGGTAATCCGTACTGGGTAGTAAGCTTATATGAACATAGTATTGGATATGGTGGAGCAAATGCTGTTGGAACAGCTGTTGTTGATGCGCAAAGTGGGGAAGTTAAAGTTTATTCAATAGAAGATACTCCTAAGTGGGTAGATAGAATTCAACCAGAAAACTTTATAGTTCAGCAAATAAAAGACTGGGGATTATACGTTAATGGATTTTTAAACTCTGTAATATCAGAAGAAGGTGTATTACTTCCTTCAGAGGGTACATCTCTTGTTTATGGAAACGATGGAAGATCATATTGGTATACAGGAATAACTTCTTCAGGGTCAGATGAATCTACTGTAGGATTTATGCTAGTAGATTCTAGAACAAAAGAATCTAAATTATATATGCAAACGGGAGCTACAGAAACTGCAGCTATGACAACTGCAGAGGGTAAGGTACAAGAAAAAGAGTACCAAGCCACATTCCCAGTTATGTACAATATACTTGGAAAGCCAACTTATGTTTTAGGATTAAAAGATAAGGCTGGATTAGTAAAAATGGTTGCATTTGTATCTGTTGAGGACTATAGTATTATAGGTCTTGGAGAAACAAAAGAAGATGCTTATAAAAACTATAAAGAAGTATTAGAATCAGAAGGTAATGATATAAGCTTAGATAAAAATGAAGACTTACAAAAGATAGAAGGTACTGTATCAAGAATAAATCAAGATGTAAAAAGCGGTAATACTACATATTACATTACATTAAAAGATAATAATCAATTGATATTTACAGGAACATCAAAAGTATCTACAGAGCTACCTATAACTATGGTAGGAGATAAGGTAAGTATATCTTATGATAAAACAGATTCAAGTATAATAAATATAGCTGAATTTGATAATAATAATATAGGAAAAATAGAAAAAGTTTCGAATAAAGAAGATAAGAGTAAAAATACAGAAAATAAAGAAAAAACTGAATAGTATAAAATAGCTAAGAAAAGGAAGAAATTTTAAATCTTCCTTTTTTTGTGTAAATTTTATTACATGATTTTAATATAATATAGTACAACTTGGTAAAATTAGCTTCAAGGAGATTGACTATGGTGGGATTAGAAAAAGATATTTTGTATCTAGTTAGTAGAGTGAGATGTGTCACAGAAAATCAAGTGGGAAAAGTATTTAATAATAAAAAAAGAAGTAGCAAAAAATCCCTAAAAAGAACTTTAAGAAAAATGTGTAATGATTATACTTTGAGAAAGTTTCCATGTAATATAAACTATACAAATTTTAAAGATAATTCATATGTATATTATTTAAATGGGAGTAACATTACAAAGGGAAACAGTCTGACAAAGATGTTGTTAGGCTCTGAAATAGCAATTAGATTAAATAGTGCAGGGTATGAAACAGTTAGGTTTTATAGAAATGCAAAAGTAGGAGATCAGACTTATGATATATTTATTGAATATATAAACCCGAGTAGACAAAGACTACAAGTATTAATAGATATCGAACTAGATGAAAATCTTAAATGCTCAAAGTATGATAATATTATTTATGATATCGATAACTCAACTATACCATTTTTTATGGTACCAAAAGTTATTGTTATATCTTCTAAAGAACAAAAGCATAATAAGTATAATATGAATGAGCATATACATTTTTTAGATACATCATTGAATAAATTATTTAATTATTTGTAAAATATGTAAATAGTTTTATGATTTTAGTTGCATCTTAAAGTTTGTTATGCTATTAATATATTATTAATAAAATTTATAAAAACCTAAGGTAGAGGTGCTGTACTTAATAGTACTAATATATAGCTGGCGAGCAATTATATGTTGGGAAAGGAATTATGGCCGAAGGTAATTTATAGGCATATGAATTATCTGGACTTATGCAAAATATGTATAAGGCTGTCACTTTTATTCGTAGAAGCAAATATAACAATAGACCTGTTTTCACGTCTGTTGGTTATATGAGCAAAACGGATTTTTCTATAAGTGTTGAGCTACAAGGTTTACTATGGCTATTTTTAACGTCCAAAGTATACCTTTGGGCGTTTATTTTTTTATATTAAAGGAGTTTATAATTTATCTGATGTGTGGATAAATTATAAATTCCAACCTATTTAAATGGAGCAACGGATGCATCTGAAGGGTCACGAAGATATATCGTTGGCGACATGAGTGAAGCGAATTTTTCATAAAGAGGAGTACATAATTTAAGGGGGGATGATAGTGAGCAAAGTAGTTGTTCAAAAATATGGTGGTAGTTCTGTATCTAGTACTGAAAAAATTAAGCTTATAGCAAGTAAATTAATAGAAAGAAAAAAGAAAAATCCTAAAATTGTGGTTGTAGTTTCAGCAATGGGAGATACAACAGATGATTTTATAAGTATGGCAAAGGATATAACAAAATCTCCAGATAAAAGGGAACTGGATGTTTTAATGTCCACTGGAGAGATGATATCTGCATCTTTATTGTCAATGAGTTTGAATTCATTAGGATGTGAAGCTGTAAGTTATAATGCTTATCAATTAAATATAAAAACTAGTGGACTTCATGGTAAATCATTAATAGATGATATTGATGTAAGTAAAATAAATGAAAGTTTAGATAGTGGTAAAATTGTAATAGTAACAGGATTCCAAGGATTAAATGATGAGGGGGATATAACAACATTAGGAAGGGGAGGATCCGACACTTCTGCTGTAGCTTTGGCAGTGAAATTAGATGGTATATGTGAAATATATACTGATGTGGATGGTATTTATTTTACAGACCCAAGAAAATACAGTGAAGCAAAAAAAATAAAAGAGATAGAATATGAGGAAATGTTAGAACTTGCAAGTTTAGGTGCTCAAGTAATGCATTCAAGAAGTGTGGAATTAGCTCAAAAGTATGATGTAGAACTATATGTAGGCTTATCTTGCAGTGATATTGAAGGAACATATATAAGGGGGAGCAAAGAAATGAAGTTAGAGGATAAAGTTATTACAGGACTTGCAACTTGTGACGATGATGCAGCGATAACAATAGTAGATATAAAGATGGAAGATGTTTCAAAATTATTTGAAAAGATTGCAGTAGGTGGAGTTAGTGTTGATATGATAAGCCAAACAGCACCTTTTAATAAAAAAGTAAATGTATCATTTACCATACCAAAGGATGATTTAAGAGAATGTAAAGAAATCGTTGGGTGTTTTGTACCTAGTGAAAATATAATTATAGATGAAGGTATAACAAAGTTTTCTTTAGTAGGTTTAGGAATGAAAAATACTAGTGGTGTTGCATCAAAAGTATTTAAGATATTTAGTGATAATAACATAGCTGTAAAATTAATAACAACATCAGAAATAAGAATTACATGTGCTATTAACTCATCTTCTAAAGAAGTGGCAATAAGAGAAATAGCTAAAGAATTTAACTTATAAAACAGGAGGATACTATGAAACTTCATGGGACAATGGGAATAAGAGATAACACCTTATATATAGGTGGGGTAAATACTGTGGATTTAGCAAAAAAATATGATACACCTCTTTATGTATTTGATGAAGAGTTAATAAGAAATAACTGTAGAGAATATAATAAATACTTTAAAGTTAAGGAAAATAATAATAAAATTGCATATGCAGGGAAAGCTTTTTTACCAAAGTATATGTGTACTTTAATAGATGAAGAGGGACTTTATTTAGATGTAGTATCTGGTGGAGAGTTATATACAGCATATAAAGCCAATTTTCCTATGAAGAAAATATTATTTCATGGAAATAACAAAACAATAGATGAAATTAAGATGGGTGTTGATTTAGGCGTAGGTGTGTTTGTAGTTGATAATTTCTACGAGTTGGATATATTGGAAAGTCTTTGTGAAGAAAAAAACATGATTCAAGACATATACTTTAGAGTAACACCTGGTATAGATGCCCATACACATAAATACATTAAAACTGGTCAGATAGATTCTAAGTTTGGATTTGCTTTGACAAATGGTGATTTTTATATGGCAGTAGAAAGATTAAAAAAATATAAAAATGTAAAATTAATTGGGATTCACGCTCATATAGGCTCACAAATATTTGATGTAGAACCTTATGAAGAAGAAGTTGATGTTATGTTTAACTTAGTAAAAAAATTAAAGGAAGATTATGATATAGAAATTAAAGAAGTAGATTTTGGTGGAGGTATAGGAGTTTATTATACAGAAAGTGATAAGCCAAAAAGCATCAAGGAGTTTTGTGAAGGTATTATAAATAAATGCAATGAAAAATGCAAAGAAATAAATATAGATATGCCAACTCTTATATTAGAGCCAGGAAGATCTTTAGTTGCTAATGCGGGAAGCACTTTATACTCAATTGGTTCAATTAAGGAGATAAAAGATGTAAGAACTTATGTTAGTGTGGATGGTGGAATGACAGATAATATAAGACCGTCTTTATATCAAGCAGGATATGAATGTGCTATTGTAAACAAAATGAATAGCGAAAAATCATCGCATAAGGTAACTATTGCCGGTAAATGTTGTGAAAGTGGAGATATACTAATATCAAATACGAGCATTTTAGATATAGAAAGTAAGGATATATTAATAACAACATCTACAGGTGCTTATGGATACTCGATGGCATCAAACTATAACAAAATACCTAAAAACCCAGTGGTATTTGTGAATAAAGGAAATGACAAATTAATATGTAAAAGACAAAGTTACGAAGAGTTACTGTCTTTAGAATTATAAAATGAAAAAAGTTCTTTACTATATTAAAAAGTAAAGAACTTTTTTTATATATCAGGAAATTATACTGTTCTCAAATCTGTGAATAACTTATGTAATTAAGTAATACCAATAAATATTGAGATGTAAAAAAGTTGTTTTTTGAGCAAGGTCGTTTCCTAAAATTTTATAGCGACCACACAGTGGCTTAAAGTGGTAACGAAGGCATCTCGTTTGAGTAACGGATTTATCCGAAGTGGTAACGAGGATATATCGTTGACGATATGCTTCTCAATTTTGGCGATATGAGCGAAGCAAATTTTTCATTGTAAGTATATTTAGATTTATGCATAAATAATTCTTAATATCTAAATATAAATATATGAAATTTTATAATGTGGAAATTTAGGGTTTATGATAAACTATATTATACAACAGGGAGGGTTTTCATGAAAAAGAAATTATTGTTAATGTTAGTTTTAATAGCAGCCTTAATAGGTGGATGTAGTAAATTATCTAAAGATAGTTCTTTGATTAGAGGACAAGAAAAGCTTGAAAGTCATCAATATGATGAAGCTTTAACTTTATTATCTCAAGTTTTGGATGCAGACCCAGAAAATGAATCAGCCAGAGCGATGTATATGCAAGCTAGAAAAATGCAAAGTGCAGAAAAATATGAAAAAAATCATGATTATGATAAGGCAATAAAAGAATTGGACTCTATTGTAAATATAAATAATGGTTCTAAAAAAATTAAAAGAGAATCAGTAAATAAAAAGGATGAGCTAGAAAAATTACAACAAACCGCTGAAAAAGAAGCTCTACAAAGAAAAGAAAATGCCAAAAAATCATCAAAAGAAGATATGAACAAGTTAGAATCAGAGATAATTTACAATAATAAGAAAAATGAAGAAACAAAACAAGAAGAAAATATTCAAAAACCAACTGAAGAGAAACCAGTTGAACAACTACCAACTGAAAATGTAGAGGAAAATACGGAAACAAGTACAGATGTGCAGTCAAATAATGAAAAGGTTGAAACAAGTGCAGATGCACAGTCAAATAATGAAAATAGTGAAGTGTTAAATTAATAAAAATTAATGAAAAATAAACTGCTTTAAGCAGTTTATTTTTTTGAATTAATAGGAAATATAAATAATAATAAAAAACACCTTGTACAAATTTGTCACATATATTAGTATTTACTATGGACAAAAAAATTAATTAAAGGAGTAAATATGAGAATTAACAAATATATAGCTTCTTGTGGAGTAGCCTCTAGAAGAAAAGCTGAAGAACTTATTTTAAATAAAAAAGTAAAAGTAAATGGAAAGTTAATAGAAGAATTATCTTTTCAAGTTGATGAGCAAAATGATACTGTAGAAGTTGATGGAGTAAAAATATCTCTAGATGAAGAATTAGTATATATATTATTAAATAAGCCGGAAGGATACATAACGACAGTAAAAGATCAGTTTGATAGACCAAGTGTAATAGATTTATTAAGCGATGTGAAAGAAAGAGTATTTCCAGTGGGAAGACTAGACTATGAAACAAGTGGACTATTACTTCTTACTAATGATGGAGATTTAACATACAAGCTAACTCATCCAAAACATGAAATTGATAAAACATATGTTGCCATGGTAAAAGGTGAATTAACTGAAGAAGAAATTAAAAACTTCAAGTCAGGTCTATACATAGAAGATTACAAAACAGCACCTGCAAAACTTAAGGTTTTATATCATGACAAAAATAGAGGTATATCTAAGTTAGAAATAAAAATACATGAAGGTAAAAATAGACAAGTAAGAAAAATGTGTAAGGCTATAAACCATCCAGTACTTAGACTTAAAAGAGTGGCAATGGGAAAAATTACTTTAGATAATTGTAAGCCAGGAGAGTATAGACATCTTACAGAGGAAGAAGTAAATTATTTAAAAAGTATATAGAGGTAGATTATGTTAAGAGCAAAATATATAAATAAAATAACTGAAGTAAACAAAATATTTTTAGAAAAAATTATTGAAAAAGGTGACGTGGTAATTGATGCTACTATGGGAAATGGTTACGACACAGTATACTTAGGTAATTTAGTTGGAGAAACTGGAAAAGTATACGCATTTGATGTACAGGAAGAAGCTGTTAAATCTACAAGAAAAAAAGTAGAAAGAGATAATATGACATCTAGAGTGGAACTAATTCTTGATGGTCACGAAAACTTAGATAAGTATGTAAAAGAAAATGTATCTTGTGTAGTTTTTAATTTAGGATATTTACCTAGAGCAAAGCATGCGATAATAACTAAACCAGATACAACTTTGCAAGCTATTAAAAAAAGCTTAGATTTATTAAAGCCAAATGGAATAATTAGTATAGCAGCTTATATAGGCCATGAAGGTGGATTAGAAGAAAAAAATCATATATGTGAGTATTTAAATAATTTAGATCAAAATCAATATAATGTATTACATATGGAATTTACAAATCAAATAAATAATCCGCCACAACTTATTTTAGTAGAGAAAAAAGGTTAAAATATATAATTTTGCTACCTTATAAAAAATATATTGAATAATGAAAAAATGAAATAATATTTTATAACTTAATATAAACAGTGGTATAATTAAGTTATAAGTATGAATAATTTTCTAATACTTCATATTTTTCACAAAAGAAAGAGGAGCATATTATGGAATTTAAAAATAACATAAATGATAGTAAACAATTAATTTCAATTATACAGTCGCGTTACCCTAAAATGAGTAAGGGTCAAAAACTTATAGCACAATATATTATTAAAAACTATGACAAAGTAGCATTTATGACTGCAAGCAAACTTGGAGATACAGTAGGTGTTAGTGAGTCTACTGTTGTAAGATTTGCAAATGCTTTGGGATACCCAGGGTACCCAAAACTTCAAGATGCATTGCAAGAATTAATAAAAAATAAGCTAACAACTGTACAAAGGGTAGAAATGGCAAATGAGGATTATTCTGATGATGCAGCTATACTTAGTAAAGTTTTAAAAAGTGATATAGATAATATTAGAGGAACTTTAGAAGAGATAGATGCAAAGGCTTTTAGGAATGCATCAGAAGAGATTTTAAAAGCTAGAAAAATATATATTTTAGGTATGAGAAGTTCTCATGTAATAGCTCAATACCTAGGATTCTATTTAGATTTAATATTAGATAATGTTCATGTAATAAGAATGGATATGGGAGATGTTTTTGAACAAATAGTTAGAATAAATGAAGAAGATGTGGTAATAGCATTTAGTTTCCCTAGATATTCTAAAAAATCATATCAGGTTGTTGATTATGCAAAAAATAAAGGAGCTCATATAATATCAATTACTGATAGTTATTTTGCACCTGTTGCATGTTTATCTGATAATACTCTTTTAGTAAAAAGTAATATGGCTTCATTTGTTGACTCTTTAGTACCTGCAATGACTGTGGCAAATGCGCTTGCAATATCAGTTGGTATGAAAGAAAAAGAAGAAATAAAGAAATACTTTGATGATTTAGAAAAAATTTGGAAACAGTACTCGATTTACGAATAAAACTCATTGCTTGAAATTTAAAAATTATGAATTTATTAAAAAACTTATTGACATATGGTTAGAAAGTGAATAGTATTATTAATAAAAATATGATAAATTCAGTGAAGAAGAGAGTAAGATAAATTAAATTTATAGAGAACTGGGGATGGTGGAAGCCTGGTAAGGAGATTTATTCTGAAAAGAGCTTTTGAGAAGGTTATCAGAACTTAAGTATGATAATCGGTTGTCCGCCTTAAGGATTTGAGTGGTTAAGATATTCTTAACAATTAGAGTGGTAACACGGTAAATATCGTCTCTTGGTGTAAAAACCAAGGGACTTTTTTATTATTATTTTAATTATAATTATATCTTAATAATTAGAGTGGTACCGCGGATTTTCGCCTCTTAGTTTATAACTAAGGGGCTTTTTTGTGTAGTAAATGCGATATGAACAAAGTGGATTTTAAGCAACAGATGTATCTGAAGAGAAACGAAGATATATTGTTGGCGATATGAACAAAGTGAATTTTAAAAGGGGAAAATAATATGAATAAGATTAGTTTGAAAGGAAGAAATTTTTTGACTTTAAAAGATTTTTCAAAGGAAGAAATAAAATATTTATTAGCTTTAGCTAGTTACTTAAAAACAAAAAAGAAGGTTGGTATTAAGGGAAATTTATTGGAAGGAAAAAATATTGCATTAATATTTGAGAAAAACTCAACAAGAACTAGATGCTCTTTTGAAGTAGCTGCTACAGATGAAGGTGGTCATACAACATTTATAGGACCTTATAACTCGCATATGGGGAAAAAAGAATCTATAGAAGATACTGCAAAAGTTCTTGGAAGGTACTATGACGGTATTGAGTTTAGAGGATATAAGCAAGAAACCGTGGAAGTTTTAGCGAAGCACTCAGGAGTACCAGTATACAATGGTTTAACTGATACTTATCATCCTACACAAATATTAGCAGATTTACTTACAGTTACAGAGTATGTAGATAAGTCTTTTGACAAAATAAAATTTGTTTATGCTGGAGATGCAAGAAATAATATGGGGAATTCTCTAATGATTGGATGTGCAAAATTAGGAATGAACTTTGTATCTCTTGCGCCAAAAGAATTATGGCCAGATAAAGGCTTGTTAGAAGAAATGAAAGAAGTAGCTGACAAATCTAAAGGAAGTATAACTTTAACAGAAAATATAGAAGATGTTATGGGAGCTGATGTCATATATACAGATGTATGGGTATCTATGGGAGAAGAAGCTCAATATGAAGAAAGAATAAAATTATTGAAAGATTATCAAGTAAATATGGATATGATTAAGAAAACAAAAAATGAAAATGTTATTTTCCTTCACTGTTTACCTGCTTTCCATGATTTAAATACAAAGGTAGGTAAAGAAATATACGAAAAATTTGGTTTGAAAGAATTAGAAGTTACAGATGAAGTATTTAGATCTAAATATTCTAAAGTTTTTTATGAAGCTGAAAATAGAATGCACACTATAAAAGCAGTTATGGTTGCTACATTGGTAGATGTGGATATGAGTGTAGGTAATAAATAATATAATAATAACTAAAAGGATAATAATGATTTTTATTGTCCTTTTTTAATTGAATATTAAAAAACTAATTATTATGTTTATTATAATTTAG
>NZ_JWHR01000090.1 GCF_000808015.1 Terrisporobacter othiniensis
ATTAATAAGTACTTATTATTTCTATATAAAAAGAACCTAGCACTTTATTTAGCACTAAGTTCCTAATTTACTTTATCTTATTTTTGTAGTAATTCAAAGTATCCTGATGGATGGAAGAAATATATTGATCCATTATCTTTATCTACTAAGTAAGCCATATCAGTTTCTAAATTTGGTAAAAATACATATCCTCTTATTCCTTTTTCTTTTATTGCTTCAAAAGTATTTTCATCACCTTGGTATGTATAAGTAAAATCAGATTTTTCAACGTCTTTTATATATTTATTTAAAACTGCTTCAGCTTCTGATTTTGTCATTCCTATTTGAACTTCTTCTTTTTCTTTATCTTTATCATCTTTTACAACTGTTTCATCAGCTGGTTTAGTAGATTCTTCTTTTTTACTTTCTTCTTTCTTATCATCTACTTTTATTTCTTCTTTTGAAGGTTGTTTATTTTCTACAACTGTAGTTTCAACTTTAACTGGTTTAGTAGTATTTTCGCTTTGTGTTGTTTTATCTTCAGTATCTTTTATAACTTGTGTATTTTCAGTATTTGTCGCTTGCTCAACTTTTACTGGTTTTACATTTTCTTGTCCATCTTTTTGTGAGATTGCATTTGTAATCGGAGTTATTAATAATGCTCCACTTAATAATAATGTTATAGCTATAATTCCTTTTTTCATTTTTCAACACTTCCTCATAATTTATTTTAAGATTTCTTAGTTTTTATTTTTTCTTTTATTTATACTATTATAATATCATTACCCCTTGAAAAATTACAGTTACACCCTTGTTACTTTGGATTACAAAATAGTAACATAGATAATTACAAGAATGTTACCATTTTTCAATATTTTGTGGGAAATGCTACAAAAAAACAGAGTCCTTTGTTGAACTCTGTTTTTTATTATATACAAACTTATTTATTTAATTTAAGGTAAGTTTCTAAACCTTCTTTTAAAATTGTTGCTGCCTTAGATAAATCTTTAGTATTCAATACATATGCCAGCCTTATTTCGTCAACTCCCAGGCCTGGTGTTTGATAAAATCCTTCAGCTGGACAAGGCATTACAGTTTCGCCATTTATATCAAAATCACTTAATAACCATTTAGTAAAATGATCTGCATCTTTTACAGGCAATTTTGCAACTATATAAAAAGCACCACTAGGTTTTTTACAAATTACTCCTGGAACTTTTATAAGTTCATTATAGAGTACATCTCTTCTTTGTCTATATTCTTCATTAACTTCTTTTAAGTATGAATTATCTGTTTTATAAAGCTCTATAGCTCCCAATTGCTCTAAAGTAGGCACAGATAATCTTGCTTGACATAGCTTCAGTATTCCTTCCATGAAAGGCTTATTTTTAGAAGCTAATGAACCTATTCTTGCACCACAAGCACTATATCTTTTAGAAACAGAATCAACAATTATTACTCTGTCTTTTACTTTGTCGAGAGTACCTATACTAACATACTCACCTTCATAAACAAATTCTCTATAAACTTCATCAGCTATTATCCATAAATTGTGTTCAACTGCTATATCTGCTACCATTTCTAATTCTTCTTTTGTATAAACTACACCTGTTGGATTACCTGGATTAGAAAATAGTATAGCCTTAGTTTTATCATTAATTTTTGATACTATTTCTTCTTTACCTGGTAAATGGAATCCATTTTCAGCTAAAGTCGTAATAGGGTTAATATTTACTCCTACAGATTTTGAGAAGTTAAAATAATTTGAGTAAAAAGGTTCAGGAACTAATACATTATCACCTTCATCGCAAATAGTAAGCATGGTAAATAATAAAGCTTCACTACCACCATTTGTAATCAAAATCTCATCATTTTTAAAGTCTAAATTATAATTTGTGTAATACTTTCTTATGGCTTCAATAAGTTCTGGCAAACCTTCTGATAATGCATATTCCAAAACTTCACCTTTATATTCTCTTATAGCTTTTAAGAAGCCTTCTGGCGTTATTATATCTGGTTGACCTATATTTAGATGATAAACTTTTTTACCCTGATTTTTTGCTTTTGCAGCAAAAGTTAATAATTCCATTATAGTTGATGGTGGAACTGATTGTATTCTTTTTGAAATATTCATAAAATGTCCTCCTAACTTACTTCTTCAAACTTAGAATTTCCATATGTAGCGAATAATATTTTGTAAATAATGATATAAATATTATTTACAAAATATAAAAAGCTAAGAATATGTCATTTACACATTCTTAGCTTTCTTTTATAAATTTTTTTCAAATTTTTCTATATTCATTTCTAAATTTTTTATTATAAATTCAATACAATTATCATCAAAAGGTGAGATTAAATTACCTGTTTTAACTATTTGTAAAAAAGACTCTGTTCCTCCTACTTTACAAATTCTCAAATAATCTTCCCATCCATTTTCTTTATTCTCCTCCATCTTCTTAAGGAATTGGAATGCGCAAATTTGTGCTAATACGTAGTCAATATAATAAAATGGATCTTTAAATATATGTCCTTGTTTAAAGAACCAACAACCTTTTTCTAGTATTTTATTGTCATCATAATCCCTATGTGGAAGATATTTTTTCTCTAAGTCTCTCCATACTGCTTTTCTTTCAGCTTTACTCATGTAAGGATTATCATATATAATATGTTGAAACTCATCTACTACAACACCATAAGGTAAGAATTTTATAGCTGAAGTTAAATGTGCAAATTTATATTTATCAGTATCCTCTTTAAAAAAAATATCCATCCAAGGATAAGTTATAAATTCCATACTCATAGAGTGAATTTCACAACTATCTAAAGTTGGGAAATTTATTTCTTGCATGTCTATATATCTAGACATAAATAATTGGAATGCATGACCTGCCTCATGAGTTAATACATCCATATCTTCGCTAGTTCCATTAAAGTTAGAGAAAATAAAAGGTGCTTTGTAATCTGGAATATATATACAATATCCTCCAGCAGATTTATTATGTTTAGTTTCTAAATCCATAAGGTCGTTTTCCAGCATAAAATCAAAGAACTCTTTTGTCTCTGTTGATAACTCATTGTACATTTTTATACCATTTTCTATTATGTAAGATGAATCTCCCTTAATAGTGGCATTTCCATCTAAAAATTCTAAGTTCTCGTCAATATAAGTTAATTTATCTAAGCTTAATCTTTTAGCTTGTTTTTCATATAATTTATTGCAAAGAGGCACTATATATTCTAGTACTTGTTTTCTCAATTTAACTACCATTTCTGGATTGTAATCCGTTCTATCCATTCTTATATAACCCAGTTCAGTAAAATTATTGAAGCCTAATTTTTTAGCCATATCATGTCTTACTTTTACTAAGTTATCATAAATTTCGTCAAATTCTTCTTCATGTATTTCAAAGTAGTTGTAATAAGCTTTAGATGACTCTTCTCTCTCTTTTCTATCTTGAGATAACATATATTTATAAAGTCCAGATAAATTCAATTCCTCATTGTTAAAATTAATCTTTGCTGAGGCTAATAATTTTGTATATCTAGACATTAATTTATTTTCTTCTTGTAAGTCAGGTATTATCTCTGGAGAAAAAGATTTTAAAGAGTATTCACATATTTTATAAAACTGTTCACTAAAATCATTTATTATATTTTCTTTAAATTTAGAGTTAACAATTACTTTATAAAAATCTGAATTTAACTCTGTATAAAGAGGCCCATACTCATCCCAGTACTGCGTTTCTTTTTCATAAAACTCATCTGCCGTATTTATACTATTTCTGATTGAAGCTAAAGTAGACATAGTTTCAATGTGCTTTCTAGTATTATTTAATTCCATTATATATGTATGTTGATCTTTATAATTATCAGCAGTTTTTATTTTATTTACTAAATCTAAAAATGATTTTTTTATTTCTCCATAATTAGGTCTTTCATATTTATAATCTTGAAATTTCATTTATTACCTCCTAATTTTTACAATAAATATAATTTATCATATACAAAGTTATTTTACAAAATTTTTCCCTTATATTTCTTCTAATAAAAATTGAATGTATTCTTCTTATCTCGTAATCTTTCTAGCTAAAGTAGCAGTCCAAACACCAACCATTGTAACTCCTAGCAACATTTCCACACATGAAAATAATACACTATAGCCTATGGGGAAAATATCTCCATATCCCACAGTTGTAAACGTAACTAAACTAAAGTAAAAGCAATCTATTAAATCCATATACATTAGTTTCCTAGGCAAATAAGATAATATATTTAAATTATAATGTATTATCCTTTCATTAACACAAAGACCTGAAAACATATATATAATTGAAAATATTAATACAATTTCTAAAGATGATATTAGGGCAAATGTTGGCCTTTCACCATACCCACATGAGTAATAAAAAATATTTGATTTTACTTTCTCCAATCCTTTTAAAGATTTTCTTTCTGCACATTTTGCAAGGTAGTAATATTCTCCTGCATAATTAAATAACCTATTTTTCTCAAATACAGCAGATATACTTTTGTATGCCTTAAATATATTTTCATATTCATTTTTATCTTTTTTATTTAACTTTAATAAATCTATAAACGTATTTTCATCTACTTTACTTATAAACTCATCTTCAAAACTTAGTAGATTTATATCCGTTCTTATAGTTTTCATGGATTTTAGATCACAATCAGAAAAAATTATACTATCAATAAAACATTGATTAAAAATACTATTTCTAATACTACTTAAAGAAATCTTAACTTCTGTAAATTTAACACTCTCAAATACTATATTTTTCATATTGGTTTTATAAAAGTTACACCTTTCAAATACACAATTTTCTTTAAATAAGAC
Source organism: Terrisporobacter othiniensis (assembly GCF_000808015.1). Taxonomy (GTDB): domain Bacteria; phylum Bacillota; class Clostridia; order Peptostreptococcales; family Peptostreptococcaceae; genus Terrisporobacter; species Terrisporobacter muris. The sequence continues at coordinate 4,838 of NZ_JWHR01000090.1, forward strand.
TATTATTTTTACTTCATCAATATCAAGGACCTCTTTATTCTCACCATATATTTCACTTATCTTGTACTTATTATCATCTCTATAACCTATCTTCAGATCATTTAGTTTATCATTACTTTTCATGCATCTTCTTTCTAGTTCTATATTTATTATCTTTCTATTTTTATCAAAATTATAAATTTGCATAATATCACCTTAATTTTATTGTTTAATATATATATTGATTTTTATTTTTTAAAATCCTTTATTGTTAAATATTTTTATTTTTCATTTTGTAATAATCTAAAAAAATTTTTAATATGTATTATATATAAAAATTTACTCCTTGATAAAATTGGAGGGATACTATGAAAAAGGATAATGAAGTTTTAGAGGATAAATTACCAAGAAACTGTTGTACCTTCTGCTCTCATTTAAGTTTGGAAGGACCTGATGAAAATTTTAGATACTATATAAAATGTATAATTAATAATAAAATACCAAATCCAAGTGACTGTTGTAAATTTTTCGATCAAGAACATACAAATCTAACAACTTGTGATTTAGATTATTTATATTTAGACTTTCTAGAAACCAGCCTTAGAATTAAGTATGAAGATTATCTTAATTCTTTGTATTGGCAATTATTTAAAGAAAATACTTTAAAAAAACACAATTATGCTTGCTCCAACTGTAACTCTATAGATGATGTGGATGTATACCATATAAATAAAAAATTAGGGCGCGAGACTGATGAAGATGTAGTTGTATTATGCAGTAAATGTCTTCCAAATAATAAAAAGTAATTGTATAAAATAATACAACTTACATATATTATTTTTAATATAGTTTGTAAAGGAGGTCTAAAAAATTGGATACTAGTTTAAGATGTGATGCAACAAGGTGTATACATAACAATAGCAATTATTGTTATGCAGGAAGAATAAGTATTGATGGAAGTCTTGCTGATGACATTGATGATACTTACTGTTCTACTTTTAAGGAAAAGGACTATCAGCAATTTACTAGTTCTATTTATGGAGAAAATAAGTTAGATCCTACCACTATACAAAATATAAAATGTGACGCAATAAAATGCTCACATAATGTTAATAAGTATTGTACAGCTAGTAAAATCAAAATAAATAGTGGAAATGCCAGCTGCGATATGTTTGTTGAGAAATAAATATTTAATATAGAAATTTTCAAATAAAAAAGAAGCTAATATTAGCTTCTCTTTTTATTCTTCATCAATTTCCGCACAAGTTTCTACTTGAATATTTTCTTTATTTTTTAAAGATTTAATACTTTCAATAACACTTTCATGAGTTAGTGACTTAGAATCAATATGACTGATTTTAAAAGCAATTTGTATGGCGTATCCTAATCCAAATCCACTTATTATTGTTCCAATTCCCACACTTCCTCCTAAGAACCAACCTACTGTTAATGCTGTTAATTCTATAATTGTTCTTATTGCGCCTACAGATTTTGATGATCGTTTATTTATAGCTAACATCAATCCATCCCTAGGACCACTACCAAGCGCTGGTTTTAAATATAATACAGTTGCTATAGCAGCTAAAATTATTCCTATTAACATCATAATAATCCCTGTAAATAAATTATTTGCATAAGGTACTATATTAAGTCCTTCAAATACATCTAAAAAAGTACCTATAAGTAATACATTGCCTAATGTAGCAAATCCAATTCCTTCTCCCATAAATGCATCAATTATTATAATTATAATTCCTACTCCTATAGATATTTGACCCATAGTAAAACCTGTTTTTAGAGAAATACCTTGATGAAGTACATCCCATGGACTAAGGCCAATATTCGCGTGTATCATTACTACTATAGCTAGACCATACACTATAAATCCTAGTAATAATCTGGTTACAACTCTAATTATTTTATTCATAATATATTCCCCTCTCCTCAAATTAATCATAACAAATAAATGTAACATTAGTAACTTAATTTAAAAATTAAATATAAAAATTCGCTTCTCTTGAGCGACATGTCTGCGAATCATTTCTTTACCACTTCAACCCACTGTGTAGGCGACATGTAATTTTAAGCCACATCGTTGGCGCTCCACTTTAGGTAACAACTTTCTAAAAGGCTCTTTTTTTACAATTCTATACTCTTTGATATTTTTTATTCCATAACTTATCAACAAATATAATAGTATCAGTGTACTTGTAATAAAAAAAGACATATCATAAGATATGTCCAGAATGTATGTTTTATTACACTTCACAATTCTCTATTTGTATTATGTAATCATTGCAATGTTTACATATAATGGTACTTACTATATAACTATCATCTACAAGATTTGCTCTAGATAATTTGTTAAATGATTTCCCTTTATAATCTTTATCAATAGTACTTATTACATATTTTCCATCCTTAGTATAAATATAAAAATGATATTCTAAAAATGGGAAGAATTTTTCTTTTTCTTTTATGCCTTTTAAACACTTTGGACATGCTTCTATATAAAACTCTTCATCAAATATTATTTCTTCTGGAGAGTTATTTAATAATTCTATAATCATATCCCTATCAATATTTTTAACTGGCTTTTCATCATCATTGATTAATTCATCAAAATTTTCATCATTTAATATGTATTCTTTTTCATCAAAAGTAAATTTAAACATTTGGTCACCTCTTTTATTTTCTAAACTTAAAATAACATTAATCTTATTATAATATGAAATAATTAAATATCAAGGCTATATACTAAAAAATACCAACAAGTTTTACTTATTGGCATTTTAATTATTTGTTTATTCAATTTCAGATTTAAAAGGTGTCGGATCACTAATAGCTTCTCTATACTCATCATGAGTTATATAACCTTGGTCATACATATGCTTTAGAACTACCTTTTGTCTTCTTTTGGCCTCATCATGTTGCATATATTTAGCAGGATTATTTGTAATTCCTGCTAACATGGCACATTCACTTAAATTTAAATCTCTAACATCCTTACCAAAATAAGTTTTAGCTGCATCAGCCACACCATAACTTGCTTTACCAAAGTATATATTATTTAAGTAAGCTCCTAAAATTTCATTTTTTGTCATTATCTTATTCATCTGCATAGCATTATACATATCTCTAATTTTACGTTTCATAGTTTTATCTTCGCTGGTTAACAAGTTTTTCGATACTTGCATATCTATAGTACTTCCACCTTGTGTTGATTCTGATAAAATATTATTTACAACAGATCTAACTAAAGATTTATAGTCAACTCCCTTATGTTTATAAAATCTCTTATCTTCTGTTGCAACAATAGCATATTTTAAATTATCTGGTATTTCATTGATTGGCACTATATTTTGAGATACATAACTATTGTAAATTAAATCTTTGGTAACATCAGGAGCTCCTTTAAGTGATACTGCTATCAACACAGAAGCGAATATACTTCCTACAAATGTTAACATTAGTAAAATAGTTAAGCATTTTTTAATTATACTATATGCTTGTCGTCTTTTTTTATCTCTTTTTTTGTAAAACAATTCTTTTTCTAGCTCAAAATCTTCATCTATTTCGTTTCTATTAATTCTATTAATTTCTTGTTTATTTTCAGGATTAACTATATTTTCTTGTTTATGAATTTTATTTGAATTACTAGAACTAATTTTTTTTCTTCTTATCTTATTATCACTACTATCATAATAACTCATATATACCTCCTTACTTGTTAAATTAATTATACATTGTAAATTAAAATAAATCAAAGTACAAAATTGTAATATTACGTCATGTCGAATGTAAGGTATAAATGATAAATATGTTGAAAAATATCTATATTAAAAGAATTCTATAAGCTACTTGTAATAAATATATTAAATATTTAGTACTTTTATAGTTTTCTCTTTTTTAATATCACTTAAGTTCTCAAAAACTAGTTTAAGTGGTGTATTTTTTTCTTCCAATGCTACTCCTATCTTTATTTGTTTGCGTTCTCCACTTTCTAAAGTTCCCACAAATCCTAAGCATTTATTTTGCGTTTGTATGAATGTTTGTAGTTTTTTATCGCCTTGATAAATAGAATAATTTATATTGGACAACTCTACACAATCTAATCCTGTATTAGTTATATCCATAGTAATAATAGAGTACACTTCATATATTTCATCTAAACTTATAGTACTATTTATTGTTTCCATATCCGTAATTTCTATTTCAATATCTTTATCATTAATATTATTTATATGAAGTACATTTTGGAAATCATTATTCTTATTAAAACAATAAGATGTATTATTATAAATGCATAATGTAAATAATATAATTAAGCAAATTGTAAACTCTTTTTTCATGATACTCCTCCTTGTTAAAGATATTTTAGCCAAAAAATAGAAATATATTAATGAATTTTTAAATATATATTTTAGAATTCATTAATATATTAT
>NZ_JWHR01000091.1 GCF_000808015.1 Terrisporobacter othiniensis
ATTTAGGTAGATGACTATATAGATTATTATAATAATTTCAGATACCAATGGAATTTAAAAAAGCTGACTCCTATTCAATTTAGAAATCAGCTTTTGATGGCGTCTTAGCCATGTCTTTTTCTTGTGTCCTTGACAAAGGATCCACTTTACTTTTTTATTAAATATATTCATTTGAATTTTATAAATAATTCCTTCATTATTTGTTTATATCTAAATGTATTATTATATACTATTGTAAGAAATCCACCCATCATCTTGCAAATCCAAATAATATTCCTATAATAGCAGAACCTACTATAAAGAATACCGGATGAAGTTTTTTAGTTTTTTTCACATGATTAGACAGTAGATAAATTATTACTGCTAAAATTAAAGCTTTCCAATTAAATAAATCTAATACTTTTCCACTACTTTTAAATAAATCAATTTGAAGTAGTGTTATTGTCACAACAGTCATACCTGCTGCTGCAATCAGTCCTGTAGATGCTGGACGAAGTGCATAGAAAGCTGCATCTACATATTTATTTTCTCTAAAAGATTTTAAGAAATATGAAATTATTACAATAATTATAATAGAAGGTGTTATTAGCCCTATAGTTGCTATTATTGCTCCTCCTATTCCTGCAGTTGTAAACCCTACATATGTAGCCATATTTACACCTATTGGCCCTGGTGTAGATTCTGAGACTGCTATCATATCCGCAAGTTGGCCTGACGTAAACCATCCTGTTTTTTCTGACATATCATAAAGAAAAGGAAGTGTTGCCATTCCTCCACCTACTGCAAATAAACCAGTTTTAAAAAATTCAAAAAATAATTGAAGGTAAATCATTCAGACTTCACCCCCAAATTCTTAATTATTATACCTGATACTGCAGTAATCAATACAAATAATATTGGTGATAAATCTGTAAGTACAGACCCTAAGAATACTCCAATAAAAGTAATCATCGTCGCCTTATCAACTACAGAACTTTTCCATAATTTAACCACAGCGTTAAATATAAGAACACACACACAAACTCTTACTCCAGCAAACGCATTCTTCACTATAGCCAGGTCTGAGAAATTACTTATAAAAGCTGCTATTGCTGTTATTATTATAAGAGATGGCATTACTACTCCTAAGGTTGCCATAATCCCACCTATGATTCCTTTGTTTTTCTGACCTATAAATGTTGCTGTATTTACAGCTATTACTCCTGGTGTACATTGCCCTATGGCATAGTAGTCCATAAGCTCTTCATCAGTTGCCCAATTATTTTTTTCTACAATTTCCCTTTGTAAAATTGGTAGCATGGCATATCCACCGCCAAATGTAAGCACTCCCACTCTTGCAAACGCAATAAATAAATCCATTAATCCCTTCATATATTACCTCCTCTTTATCTATTTAATAAACTGCTTTCTTTTAGATGAAGATAATATATTCATTTCTTCTCTATATTTTGCCACAGTCCTTCTAGCTACTGTTATACCTTCATCTTTTAATAATTTACATATTTTATCATCACTTAAAGGCTTTAATTTATTTTCTTCGTTTATAAAGCCTTTTATCATATTTTTAATTTTAGTACTTGATGTCCCTTCCTCTTCCTTACTTTGGATGGCAGTACTAAAGAAGTATTTAAATTCAAACAATCCAAAAGGTGTTAGCATATATTTGCTATTTATTCCTCTACTAATAGTTGATTCATGGTATCCAAGCTCTAGAGCTATATCTTTTAACCTCATTGGTTTAATATATTTTACTCCCTTACTAAAAAACTCATTTTGCTCTTTTACTATTACTTCTGCAATTTTTAATACAGTACTTTTTCTAGTCTCTATATTTTTCAAAAGATTAAGAGCATAGTTAAGTTTATTTTTTATAAATTCTTTAGCATTTTCATCTGATGTAGGATTGCTTAATACACTTTTATAATAATTATTTATACATAAATGAAAATTAGCATTGTCATTCATATAAACAATAAATTCTCCATTGATTTTTCTAACCATAACATCAGGTTGAATATATATTGTTTTTTCATTACTACACAATCTTCCTGGCTTAGGATCAAATTCTTTAATTTTTTCAATATATTCCACACAATCTTCTATATTTATATTGTATTTTTTACTTATAGATTTTATTTTATTTTGTCCTATTAAATTTAAATCTTCTATTATAATAGATTTTAGAATATCATCATTTATATTTTTATTTTCCATTTGAATCAATAGGCATTCACTAAGATTTCTAGCCCCTATTCCACTAGGTTCTAATTGTTGAATATACTTTAAACACTTTTCAAAATAATCTTTATCTATTTTTAGTTCTTTAATTATGAATTTTTCCTCAATTCCTAAATATCCATCCTTATCTAAGCAATCAACAATATACTCACAAACTTCCTTTTCTTTCTTATTTAATTTTAAAAATGATAACTGATCTTTAGCATAATCATATAAATTACTTTCATATTTGGCTAAGTTTTCCAAAGTAAAATCATTATCTAAATCATAACTTTTTATATTGTAACTCTTGTTATCAATATTTTTAGCAAACTCTTCCCAATCTACATCACCCTTGCTTTCCATTTCCAATACAGGATTTTCTTCTGCTTCTCTTTTTATTTCATCTTCTAGTTCTAAATTACTCATATTTAAAATATCTAGGGATTGTTTTAATTGAGTTGTCATAACGAGTTTTTGCGATTGAATTATATCTAGCCTATTATTTAAGTTCATACTATCTTATCCCCTTTTCAATATTCACAATAATTATTAAAAATTATTATTTTTAAATTTAAATATCTAAATCCATTATAGTTAATATATTTCAACACTTCAATAAATCTTCTTACTTAACTTGACAATTTCCATGTATAATAAATATTGAAGCCTATAAACTTATTACAATAAATAATTTCAAGGAGGTAATATGAAAACTCTATGGCAATACACATTAAAGTATAAATATCAATTTTTATGCAGAATAATAACCATCTCTTTAGTCGCTCTAGCAAGTATTTGCTTTGATTTTCTAATGGGATTTATAGTAGATATATTCGCAAGTGGAGATAGTAGTAAATTTACAACTATAACAGTAGCCAGTATAACTCTAATAGTAATTATGTTTTTAACAGAATATATAGACGGTCTTGTTATGTCATCTTATATAAAGAATACTGTTAATTACTTAAGAACAGATATTTTTTCTAAAGTAATCAACAAGGATATAAAAGATTTTTCTCTAGACAATAGTGGAAAATATATTTCAATTTTATATAACGATATAAAAATTATCGAGGATAGTTTTTTTAATAATCTTTTCCAAGTTATATCATGTATCATATCCTTTACAATTTCTTTAGTTGTTTTATTTTCAATTAGTCCAAGTATAGTTATTTTTATTTCTATTTTTGGAGTTTTAGGATTTATAATACCAAACGCCTTATCAAAAAAATTAGTTGTACAAAAAAATGAGTACTCTGAAAATTTACAACAAGTTACTTCTATTACAAAAGATTTGTTCTCTGGTTTTGAAGTAATTAAAGGATTTAATATAAGTAAAAAAATAAATGAAATTTTTAGTAATGCATCTAATAATGTAGAAACTTCTAAGAAAAAATACTCTGTCTTAGAAGCAATCATAAGAGGATTTTCATTATCTTTCAGTGTTACAATTTATCTAGGAGTTCTTCTTCTTGGAGGATATCTAATGTACAAACAAAGTATCACTGTTGGTACTGCCATAATTATTATTCAACTAAGTACTCATATTGTTGGTCCTGTAAAACTAAGTATTTCTTTAATAAATCAAATTAGGTCTGTATCTCTTATAGCAGATAAAATAGAAACTATTTTAGAAGATACTAAAGATAGCTTTGAAAATACTAATTTAAATAATTTTGTAGATTCAATAGAAATTAAAAACCTTGATTTCTCTTATAATGAAGAAAGAAAGGCACTGGATAACATTAATTTAAGTATAGATAAAAATAAAAAATATGCCATTGTTGGTGAAAGTGGTTCTGGAAAAAGTACATTAATAAAACTTCTTATGAGATATTATAATGATTATGAAGGAAGCATCCTTCTAGATAATAATGATTTGAAAAATATTTATAGCTCTGACTTATATAAAAACATGTCTATGATTCAGCAAAATGTATTTATGTTTGATGATAGTATAAAAGAAAATATAAGACTTTATTCAAATCATACTGATGATGATATTATAAATGCTTGTGAACGCTCTGGCTTAACTAAATTAATTGATAAATTACCTGAAGGAATTAATTCCTTAGTCGGTGAAAATGGTAATAAACTATCTGGTGGCGAGAAGCAAAGAATTGCCATTGCAAGAGCTTTAATAAATAATACACAAATACTTATTTTAGATGAATCCACTTCTGCTTTAGATAATGAAACTGCTTATAATTTAGAACATTCACTGTTAAACTTAGATGATTTAACTTTAATAACAGTTACACATAAATTAATAAAAGGCATTTTAATTAATTATGATGAAATAATTGTAATGAAAAATGGTAAAATTATTGAAAAAGGTTCATTTAATGATTTATTAAATCAAAAAGGCTATTTCTATAGTTTATATACTATTCAAAATGATAGCTTAGTTGTGTAATAAATTTACTTACCTATAGATATATCCTTTATTATATTCAAATAGTACAAAAAAAGGTTGAATCATTGATTCAACCTTTTTATATTAAATAATAAATTAACTTATAAATTATTCTGCTACAACCTTAGCTTCTTTTCCTAAGTTTTTCATTGCACCAGCTATCATACTAGCTCCAGTGTAAACTAAAACTGCCATTACAACCCATTTTAATGTTTCTATTGGTAATGACTTAACTATAAATGCTGCTACAAATACTCCTACTGCTCCACATAAACTCAATACTAATGAAGCTTTTCTTGGATATGCTCCTTCTTTTATAAACTTAACAGAAGATACTGGTTGTAACATTGCACAAGATCCCATCATTATTGGGAATGTAACTTGTGGAGATAATCCTAAGAAATAAGTTAATGCCATACATGGTGCAAATAGACCAACACCAGCTGTCATTAACGCTCCAAGAATTGCGTTACCCACAACACCTATTGCAAGCTTTGCACCAGAAAGTCCTATTGCATCTCCACCTCCTGGCATATATCCCATTTTGCTACAGAACATTAATACTGCAGTAGCTAAAAGAGCTAGTCCCATTACTAATTGGATCTTTGCTTCATCCATCTTAGATATTATACCTGCTCCTACGTATGAACCTACAGCTGCAGCAATTAACATTGAAAATAATGTTACAGGATCTACCTCTATAACTGTAGTAAATATAAATGCTTCACACATAACTGGTAAACAACATCCAACATTTAAAAATCCTGGAAGTTCTTTATCTTTTATTCCTATTTTAAAGAATTTGTTTGCTGCTACTATAATTGCAAATGAACCTATACCTAATGTATCAAAGAAGTTAGCCACCCATCCTAGAGCTCCAACTTTAACTACAGAAGTATTATCTAATTCTCCTGCTTCTTTTACTTGTCTATAATCTTTAAAGAATGTATAGTAATAAACACCCATTAAAGATAATAGAATTCCTCTTAATGCTAATAACATCTGTTAATTCCCCCTAAAATTTATCTTTTATTATATAGTATAATATTCAGCTCGACAATATTTTTTTCATCGCCAAACGTTTACATTTTTATTATAGTAATTTGTTAAAAAATATTCAATCGATTTATTAATATTTACATAAATCTATTTTTTAATGTATAAAAGTTTTTAGAAATAATTAATAATAACTTCTTTATTATAGAAATATTCTATATTTTCTCATATTTGAATTTCAGTAAAATAAAAAATTCGCTTCGCTCATATCGCTAACGAGATGCCTTCGCCCCTCTTCAGGCAACTTTGTTGCTCAAAAATCAACTTTTTTTACATCTCAATATTTGTTGATATTACTTAATTCTAGTAGTTTTCCACAGATTTGAAAATAATATAATGTCCTTGTATGTAAAAAATATGCCACGATAACTCGTGGCATATTCTTATTCAAATACATTGTAATCTCTTAATTTTCTATTTTGTTTCAACGCTTTTGCTAGCTTTGTTAGCAGCCATTAACATAGATGCAGAAGTATAGAATATAACAGCTATTACTAACCAAGTTAATATATTCATTGGTAAATTACTAACAAACGTAGCTGCTATGTATACACCTACAGCTCCAGATAAAGCTATTATTAAAGCTGCTTTTCTTGGATAAGCTCCTTCTTTTATGAATTTAACTGATCCTACTGGCATTAATGTTGCACAAGATCCCATCATTATTGGGAATGCAACTTGTGGAGACATTCCTAAGAAATAAACTAAAGCCATACATGGTGCATATAATCCTATACCAGCAGACATTAAAGCCCCAAGTATAAAGTTACCTACTACACCTATAACTAATCTTATTCCAGTTAATCCTATAGCGTCTCCTCCACCTTGAATTAAACCTAATTGCTTAAATACCATTACTATAGCAGTTATTAATAATGCAAGACCCATAACTTTTTGGACTTTTAATTCATCCATTTTAGCTATTACACCAGCTCCAAGATATGATCCTAAAGCTGCTGCTGCAAGCATTGATATTAGTGTTATTGGCTCAACTTCTATAACTGTAGTAAATATTACTGCTTCAACCATAACTGGAAGAGTATCAGCAACATTTAATAATCCTGGAAGTTCTTTATCTCTAACTCCCATTTTCATAAACTTGTTTAATGCAACTGTTGGCGCAAATGAACCTATTCCTAATGTATCAAGGAAGTTTGTAAGAAAACCTATAAAACCTGCTTTTCCTACACTTACATCCTCTAATTCACCTGCCGCAGATACTTGTCTGTAGTCTTTTATGAAGAAGTATCCATATACAGACATTAACACTGCCCAAACTACCCTAATAATATTAACCATAATATGATTCCCCCTATTTCTTCTTTTGTAATTATTGCATTTATAGTTGAAATCTTGATTAAGTTATTGGTTTAGATACTATTTTAATATAAAACCGTATTTAACTGGATCTTCATCATCTATAACAAAATGATTAAATCCTGTTATATAAGCTGATGCAGTTATTTCAGGTCTTACTGCATCAAATTCACCAACTTTATCAAGACCTACTATCTTTCCTTTGAAAAGAGTTCCTAATATACTTTCGTATACGAAATCTTCTCCTTCTTTGATTTCTCCTTTTGCATATAAAGTCGCAAGTTTAGCACTTGTTCCAGTTCCACATGGAGATCTGTCTACTTGTCCTTGACCAAATACAACTACGTTTTTATAAGTTGCTTCTGGATGAGTAGGGTCATCATATATTTCAACTAAGTCAACTGTTTTTATATGATCTAGTGTTGGATGTTGTACTGGTATTTCTCTGTTAACTATTTCTCTCATTTCCATACCTATGTTGTTTAATAATTGAGTATTTTTAGGATCAACTTTAACACCAAATTGACTAGCATGAACTATAGCAAAGAAACTTCCTCCAAATGCTATATCAAATTTTATTTTCCCATATGGTGCCATTTCTATTTCACAATCTCTCTTATATAAGAATGCTGGCACGTTTACAAAAGATACTTCTCTAACTTTTCCATCAACTATTTTAGCATCTGCTTCTATCATTCCAGCTGGAGCTTCCATTCTAACATGAGTAACTGGCTCTACCATATCTACCATTCCAGTTTCTATAGCAGCAGTTATAGCACCTATTGAACCATGTCCACACATGTTTAGGTATCCTCCGCCATCCATGAATATGATACCAAAATCAGCAGTTGGATCACAAGGTTGAGTTATTATTGAACCAAACATATCATTATGTCCTCTTGGCTCTAACATTATAGCTGTTCTTAAATGGTCAAGATTCTTTTCTAAGTATTCCTTTTTCTCAGCCATAGTGTTTCCTTTTATGTTAGGAATTCCTCCTGTAACTATTCTTGTAGGTTCTCCCATAGTATGAGAGTCAATTGCTTGAATGCTTCTTGAAAATTTCATTTGCCTGTTCCCCCTAATATCATTATTAAAATAAATATTTATAATATATTTATTAAATTAATCTATGATAAATAGATAAAAAAACGGTTTCATCTCTATGCACTTGCTCCCTAATGTTAATTAATTGTCAATAAAATATATATGCTTAGCGTGAATACCGTTTATACAAAAAAAGTAAATTTTCAGTCATTTATCGACTAGCTTTTACAACTTATCCATTTATCTACCTTCATTATAGTTAATTCAAATAAACTATTCAAGAAAATTTTTACATTTTTAGATAATGTTTTTTTATTACAAAAAATATATGCCATACATAGAAAATATGGCATATATTTAATATTAATTCAATTTTATTTGTTAAATTTTATTCAATCTATACCATACATTTGGTATTTTATAACCATTTTTATAATACAATTGTTATTTTTTTTATTTATCATCATTACTATTTTCTACTATTACATCTTCTCCTGAACCTTTACCTTTATTTGCTGAAACTAACATAGATATAGATGTATAGAATATAACAACTATTACTAACCATCTTAATATATCTAATGGTAGTGACTTAACTATATAAGCTGCGAAAAATACGCCTATGGCACCAAATAGTCCAAGTAATAAAGACGCTTTTCTAGGATAAGCTCCTTCTTTAATAAACTTAACTGAGCAAACTGGCATTAATGTTGCACATGACCCCATCATTATTGGGAATGCTACTGCAGGAGACAATCCTAAAAAATATACTAATGCCATACATGGTGCATATAATCCTATTCCAGCCGTCATTAATGCTCCAAGTATAAAGTTTCCGACTATACCTAATACTAATTTACCACCAGTAAGTCCTATAGCTTCTCCGCCACCTTGTATTAAGTTTAACGCTCCTAAAACCATTAAAATACCCGTTACAAATAAAGCTACTCCCATAATTTTTTGGATTTTAATTTCATCTAATTTTGAAATTATACCAGCTCCTAGCCAAGAACCAACTGCTGATGCAGCTAACATGGTAACCAATGTTATAGGCTCTACATCGATAACTGTAGTAAATATTACGGCCTCACACATAACTGGTAAAGTATCCCCAACATTTAATAGTCCAGGTAAATCCTTATCTCTTACACCCATCTTTAAGAACTTATTAAATGCTACTGTTGGCGCAAAGGAACCTATCCCTAAGGTATCAAAGAAATTAGTTATAAATCCAACAATACCTACCTTTGCCACGCTCACTTCATCAAGTTCATTAGCTGTCTTAACTTGCTTATAGTCTTTAATAAATACATAGTAGTAAAACGCCATTAATATCGCCCAAACAACTCTTATAAAGTTTAACATACTACTCCCTCCTTATTTTTTCATAGTTAGGTCTCATCTATCTAGATTTAAAACTAGCTGGTTTTATTTCTAGAATGCTCACTATATATTTATTACTGCAAATATGTTTTTAGAATATTTCTTTAACAATATACATAATACATCTAATAAGTATATAAAAAGACCTTCCTTGTATTTCACAAAGAAGGTCTTTTTATATATCTAGCAAGCTTTGCTAATTTTTTTCTCAATTTTATTTTCTTTTTTCTTTGACATAAAGTAAGTTAAGAATCCGTAGAATCCTGCTCCACCAACTAAGTTACCTAACGTTACAAACAACATACTATATAATGCATTTATAACTGTAACATCATTTGGTACTGGTGAGAATAAACATACTAATAAAGTAGTCATATTTGCTATACAGTGTTCAAATCCACTTGTTACGAATGCAAATATTAATAAGAATACTATAGCTATCTTAGCCATCTCATCTTTTGTTTTATATGCTGCAAGTACAGCTGCACAAACTAATATATTAGCAAGTATTCCTCTACAGAATAATTGTAGCGCTGGTGCTGCAACCTTATATGCTCCAGAGTATGCAAAGTATTCCATTGTAAGTTGACCTTCTGCAGCAAATCCTGTTCCTACAAATAAAAGCGCTACAATTATAGCTCCTAAAAAGTTTCCAAAATAACTATAACCCATTATTCTTATTCCATCTTTTACACTAGTAGCCTTTGATAAACTTCCCATAGTCATTATCATTGTATTGCTTGTAAATAATTCATATCCTAATACTATAATGGCACTAAGTGCAAATGAGAATGACATACCTACTACTATTTTAGTTGCAGGTGAATGAACTGCATGTAATTGTCCACCTATAGTAAATATTAATATACATCCAAGTCCTATAAACATGCCTGCAAATATCGATAATACTAAGTACTTTAATTTACTCTCATTAAGCGTATTAATTTTGTCTTCAGCCTTGTGAGCTAATAATTTAATTGTCTCTTCATTCATTACCTATGTCTCCTATTCATCATTTATTCCGTTTTGTATTCTGTATACAACATTAACTATTTTAGCATATAGATATGCTTTTTTAAAATAAAAAATAAAGTTTTAAACAGGAAAAATTTTCATTCATATAAAATTTATATTTTTCATAAATCTCTCTACTTATATTCTATATATAAGTAAAAAATAAAAAGAAGTCATATTAAATATAACTTCTTTTTATTTAACTTATAATATATAACTTCTTGCTAACTCCCCTTCTATGCAGCTAGCATAGTATTTTAAATATTTTATAAACTGTTCTTTTCTCTCATCATTTAATCTGATAGTTGGTGTAGCAATACTTATGCTTGCTATTGCAGATCCATCTTTACTTTTTATAGGTACAGCTAAGCAAGATAAATATTCTATATATTCTTCATCATCAAATGCATATCCATTTAATTTTATATCCTCTAACTCTTTAATTAACTCTTCACTTCCTACAATAGTTTTTTCAGTAAACTTCTCGAAATTTATACTTGTAAAATCCCTTCTATTACTATATGCTAGTATAGCCTTTCCCAACGAGCTACAGTATATAGGTACTTTTTTTCCTACTTCTAAATCAATTCTCAATGGTTCTTTTGTCATTATCTTATCCAAGTATATAATATTATCACCAGTTACTACTGCTAAATTTACTGTTTCATTACATTCATCATAGAGCCTTTGCAAATAAGGTTTTGCAATTTTTTTTATGGGCATTTTATCTGTAACACTATTTCCTAGTTCGAATATTTTTATAGTTGCATAATAAGTATTGTCTTCTTTACTTTGATCTATATAATTCATTTCTTTGAATGTTGCTAAAATCCTATGAATAGTACTTTTACCTAAATTAGTTATATCATTAATTTCTTTTAAACTCATTCTTTCATTTTTAACAACTAATTCTAATACTTCAAAGGATTTCATTAATGATTTTATTAAATATCTATTTTCTTCTTCCATCAAGCTATCTATTCTATCCCCTCTACATTTATATTAAAGCTATACTCTGGTGATGGGAAACTTCCTTCTTTTACTTCTTCATTAAATTCATCATACGCTTTTATCATTATATCTCTTATATTTGAATATTTTTTTACAAATTTAGGTGTAAATTTATCATACATTCCCATCATATCTTGTGTAACTAAAACTTGTGCATCAACATCTGGTCCTGCTCCAATTCCTATTATCGGTATATCAACTGATTCTGACATTAATTTAGCAACTTTAGATGGGACACATTCAACAACTGCTGCAAATGCTCCAGCTTTAGCAACTGCTTTTATATCCTTTATTAATTTTTGAGCTGTTTTTAAATCTTTTCCTTGAACTTTAAATCCTCCAAGTTGTGCTGTTGTTTGAGGTGTTAATCCTAAGTGAGCCATTACAGGTATACCTGCTTTTACTATTGCTTCTATTGTATCTGCAAATTCTACACCACCTTCCAATTTAATACAATCACATCCTGCTTCTTTCATTATTCTATTCGAATTTTTTATAGCTTCTTCCACTGAAACATTATATGATCCAAATGGCATATCTCCAACTATAAATGTATTTGGAGCTCCTTTTACAACTGGTCTTATATGATGTATCATTTCTTCCATTGTCACACCTGTTGTTGAATCATACCCCAACATTACCATTCCTAGAGAGTCTCCTACTAATATCAGCTCCGCTGTTGATGAATCGACTATTGATGCACTTGTATAGTCATATGCTGTTACCATTGTAAATTTTTTACCTTCTTGCTTCATTTTCTTCATATCTAATACACTTACTTTTTTTTTCATATCTTTTCCTCCCCTAATTATAATTATATATTATTTTTGAATATAATTTACTTAGAATATACTCCCCAGAACAATTCTAGAATTTCATATGATGGTGACTTTGTTGATTTTGATACTATTATAAATGAAACTAATGATATAACTAACGGAAGCACTATTGTATGCATTCCCAAAGGTCTTGGCCATACATAACTAAATAATACATAAGTACCTATTCCGGATATAATTGCTGCTAATGCTCCCTGTGCGTTTGCTCTTTTCCAATATAGTCCTAATATTATTGGCCATAAGAAAGTTGCTATTATACCTGCATTTGCATATAAGTTTAACCAAACTATTAAATCTGGTGGGTTAAAAGCAACTATATATATGATTACACCTAAAACACTTGTAGCTAATATACTAATTTTGCCTATTTTTTTTGAATTAGATTTTATTTTAGGATTTATATAATTTATATATAAATCATTTACTATTGCACCTGATGCCACTAATAATTGAGAATCTACCGTAGACATTATTGATGCTAAAGGACCTGCTAATAATAAACCTGCTACAACAGAAGGAAATAATTGTGTAGTCAATGTTGGTACAACTAAATCCCCCGATTCTATACCAGTTACTAGAGTACTTCCAAATGCACCTACTAGATGCATACCTAATAATAATATTGCGGAAACTATTGTTCCATATTTTAAACCATCATGTA
Source organism: Terrisporobacter othiniensis (assembly GCF_000808015.1). Taxonomy (GTDB): domain Bacteria; phylum Bacillota; class Clostridia; order Peptostreptococcales; family Peptostreptococcaceae; genus Terrisporobacter; species Terrisporobacter muris. The sequence goes on from NZ_JWHR01000091.1 coordinate 12,965, forward strand.
GACTTTTCGTATCTTTATAACTCATCGCTCTTTGTGATACTGATGGTATTCCTACTACTGCAAAACCAACTAAGATCCAGAATGATGTTACCCAAGCTACTGTCATATGACCTTCAGTTACACCAAAAGGTGTTATAAGTCCTTCATTTATACCTTGCATATTAGTTATTATATTTTCAACTCCGCCACCTGCTATAACCGCTCCTATAAATATACCTATAGTTGCAATTGTCATTATTACACCTTGAACTGTATCTGATATAGTAACTGCCCTAAATCCTCCTATAACTGTATGAACTACAACAGTTACACCAAATGCAGTTAAAGCTACTGAGTATGGAAGACCTACCGATCCTTGTAATAGTCTTGCAGCGCCTACCCATTGAGCAGCCATAGCTGCTATAAAAAATACTACTATAGATAAGGATGTCAATATAACTACTGCATCAGACTTATATCTTTCTCTTAAAAAGTCTGTTATTGTAACGGCATTTATTTTTCTTGAAATTATAGCAAACTTCTTGCCTAAAACGGCTAAAGTAAAATATCCAGTCGGCATTTGTGCCATTGCTAAAAACACCCATGCTAATCCTTGAGTATATGCTGTTCCAGGTCCACCTATAAAACTTCCTGCACTAAGATATGTTGTTACAAGAGTCATAGCTAAAACAAATCCTCCAAGTCCTCTTCCACCTGTCATATACTCATCCATAAATTCACCATCATCGCTATTTCTAGCTTTGTTTACGAACTTCATAGAGTAAAATCCAACTCCAAATACAACTATAAAGTATAATAAAATCGGTATTAATACACCGTAGTTTATAGAGTTCATTATTTATACTCCTTTCTATATTCTTCAATTTCTTCTTCTGATAATGCTTCTAGGGACATATTTTTAAAATATTTATTTATCATTACAACTGTAAGAATTGAAAAAAGAATGCTACCTACTATACAACTCATAAAAAACCATGTTGGAAATCCCATAATATAAGTATATTCTGAAACTGGTTTTGATCCTAAACCATATCCCCAACTAAACCACCATATTAAGTTGAAAATTCCAAGACCAAGGCCCATCCAAGCTTCCTTGTTACATTGCTTATATCTAGGATCTTCTATAAAAATATTTTTTTTACCCTTATTATCTTCCATAGGATTACTCTCCTTTTTTAGCATATTAATATTCTTCATTCAAATAATATAAAGCTGTAAGTGCATACATTTTAGATGTTTCTATAATATCGTCTATTTCACACCACTCGTCAACTTGATGCGGTACTTCTCTATCTCCTGCTCCTGTTACAATTACAGGTATACCTTTTTGACATTGAATAAATGTTCCATCAGTTGCTCCTGGTACTCCATTATAAATTGGCTCTGCATTCATTACCTCTTTATACGCTTTAGCTATAGATTTAACAACTGGTTCTTCCTTAGAAGTTTCTGTCCATGGTCTATCATCTAACACCTCCATTGTTGCAGTAAATTTATCATCTCCTTCTCTAAATTGAGAAGTGAATTCGTCTATAATTCCTTGTATCTGACGTTTTATAGCTTCATGATCTTGACCCGGTACTGTCCTTATATCTAAAGTTATATATGCATCTGAAGGTATAACATTTATTTGAGCAACTCCATTTATTGGCGCTTGTATCATTGTAGGTGTCATACTTGGATATCCTAAATACTCATGTTTACCAAGTCTTAGTTTTTCAAATGTTTCTAATCGTCTAACTTCGCATATAACTTTACCTATTGCCCAATTAGGACAATTTCCCGATAATGGCATACATCCATGTGCCATTTTCCCATAAAAATTAATTTTAATTCTAAGAGCTCCTTTTTGGAATATACATAAGTTTTTTTCTTCTGGTTCACAAATAACTGCTGCATCTACTTTATCTGCCCATCCATTATTTATGAAACTTTTTATTCCAAGCATTAACCCTTCTTCATCACAAGGTATACATAATAATATATTTCCACTAAACTTTTCCTTAGCATCTTTTATAGCTTTAACTGCATATACAGCAGCTGCTAAATTTTGTTTAGTATCGCAAGATCCTCTGCCATAAATTCTTTTTTTACCATCTACTTCTACTATCTCCCCACCAAATGGATCATACGTCCATTGTTCATAATCTCCTGCAGAAACAACATCTGTATGTCCTTCAAATAATATAGTCTTACCTGAGTCTTCACCTCTTAGAAAAGCAATCACATTTGGTCTATTCTTTACTGCATCTTCAATATAAACTTCAAAACCTTCTTTTTTTAAAAAATCAAATACATATTGGGCTACCCTGCTTTCATTTGCATCTTCATCTTCTGAATCAAATACACTATTAATTTGTATTAACTCCCTGGTAAAATTAATAAGACCTTCTGAATCCAACATCTCTAATACCTTTTCATAGTCACATTTCATAATATTACTCCCCCCTATTTTAAATCGTTTATTGATTTTACAAGCTTGACAATTGTACTGTTAATTGGAGTACTAATTCCAAGTTTTTCGCCAACTTTTACAACTGCTCCATTTATCTTATCTATCTCTGTTTCTCTTTTATTTAAAATATCTTGTAACATTGATGATTTATTGCTGTAAGTATTGCTAGCCACATTTTTAACTTTTTCTAATGTTTCATCCTTTTCTAAATTTATTCCTATTTCTTTAGCTATAGATACACTTTCATCAACCAAATCTTTTATTAAATCAAGACTATAGCTTGATTCAAGCAACTTTCCATTTTCTATTTTCAAAATCGCAGTTAATGGATTTATTGCAATATTTATAATTAATTTTGACCATATTAGTTCTAAAATATTTTCACTTATATCTGTGTCTATGCCACAATACTCCATATTTTTTTTTATTTTTTCTGCTTTATACTTTGACTTCTCATCTAATGGTCCTATATATGTCATACCAACACCTGCATGTTTAATTTTTCCAGGCCCAAGTAAAGTAGCTCCATGAGAAGTAGTTCCTACAATTATATTTTCTCTTTTTACTACAGTTTCTATGTCTTCTGTGTTTCCATACCCATTTTGTAATGACAGGACTATAGTATCGTCACATATTATATCTTGATTTGACTGAATTGCTTTTAAAGTATGTATGGATTTTACAAATACTATAACTAAATCAAGATGTGGTACTAATTTTGAATCTGTTGTAGCTTTAGGATATACTATATTCTCTACTTTATCTTCTACTATTTTTAATCCATCTCTATTGATACAATCTATATGTTCTTTCCATATATCTATTAGATATACATCATTTTGTTTAGATAATATTCCTCCATATAAACTTCCCATAGCCCCTGCACCTATAATTCCTATTTTCATACATCCACCACCTTGTATTATACATTTAAATAATTTTCGTTCTACAATGTGAAACATCGTTTCATATTGTTATATTTAGATTATAATTCAACACTTCCCCAAATGTAACCGTTTTCAAAGAAGTATACAGTATTTTTTTTATATATAATTTTTACATAACACAATAAAGATGTTATTTATTTTAATTATTAAGAATACTCCTAATATCTAATTCTTTTTCATTATAGCAATTAGAAGTTGATTAAATGCAACTTCTATATTTTATTCATCATCTTAATATTCGTTGTTATCACTTAGTTTCACGAATTTCTCATAGATTTGAGATCAATAAATTTCCTGATAGTATAATATTTAGTTGACTTTTAAATATTGACTTTTTTCAAAATAACGTAAAAGTCAATTATGTAATAAAAGTAGTTGGCTATCAATAAAAAAATATTACTGCAAAAATAATTGGTAAAACAATTAATGATATTCAAAGTGAGATATTAGATAAGTTTTTAGATACTAGATGGAATAAATCAAAAAATAAAATAGTTCTTTGGATATACTCACACTGTAACAAACGTAGTTTTTTTGTCAAAATAGGCCATAAATTAGGAAAGTTAAAAATATTGGAAGGTGAGATAAAGTTTAATTTATATCAAGTTACATGTAAATCTTGTAGAAAGATATTTTCACTATTTCCGCAGTTATTAGGATTAAAATAAAGAGATTCTGAAATATATCTTGTAATTTAACCAGTAAAAATAACTGTTAAAAATGGTAAAACTTATAATGAAGAAGACTATTTGCTTTTATGCTAACAAAAGCTTAAAATCCCAACTATCAAAACATTCTTTTGATAATGTAATAGTCGATGAATATACTAGTCATCTAAATTTAGTTAAGGATGTATTTGAAGAGACTACGCATATAAAGATGTAAATGGCACATAACGAGGCATTTAAATGTCAAGAAAAGCTTGCACTATTAATTTCCTCATATTATAAAAAAAGGAAGAAAATAAAAATTTTCTTCCTTTTTTGCACTACTTATTCACTTATAAATTTTGCTTCTATTAATAATGCTCTAGATTTTTCTAGATTAGTAGGACTAACAAGTACTATTGGTCCTGTACAACCCATTCCACTTTCAGCGTATATTTTATTTTTCCATAAAACTTCTACTGCATCTTCCAAGTCCATTACGTCTATTCCAGATATTTGCTCTGTAACAACTTCTTTTTCTGGAGCTTCTACTTTTTCTTCAGATGTTGTAGTTGATTCCGGCTTAGATTTTTTTAGTCCTTGTAAAACTTCATTAAATCCAGCATTTTCAACTTTTGCAAATTCTTCTTTTGATATGTTATGAACATCATTATTTACAAGTTCAGCTGCAAACTTAATTGCTCCTTCTATAACTGGTGCACCTGATGCTCTTGATATAATCATTATTAATTTATTGAAATCTTTCCCTATTCCTGGTCCGTATCCATAACCTACTGATTCATATTTCCCACCTGAATTATAAGCAGAGAACATCTTAATTAATAAATTTCCTGTTAATGAGTCTGTAACCATTACATCAGCTGATGCTGTCATCAAATCGTTACCTCTCATAACTATTCCACCATCTGCTCTATCAGACTGTGCAAAGTTTATATCATATCCTTTTTCTTTTAAAGCTTTCAGTGCTATTTCCACTTGTCTAGCACCATCTACATTAGCTATACCTACAGTTGGATTTTTTATTCCACAAGCCTTTGCAGTTATTATTCCATAGATAGCATTTTTAACCATTCCTTCTACTCTATCAGCAGAAGAAGTTCCTGTTGTAGTTGCTATGAACATTTCTCTTCCTTTTTCAGGAGTTATAACCCTACCTACTGTTGATACTCCTATTGGGAATGGATAATGCATAGTTACAGCTCCATCAACTTTTTTACTGTCTAAAAGCCCTTCCATTAACTCATGAGCTTCTTTTTCACAGTCAGTTTTAACATGCTTTAGCCCTTCAGCACTTTCACTGCCTATAGTTGTAACCGAAATATTTGACTTAGTAGCTTTTAGAGCACCTTCTATTACATTAGCTTCCCCATGCTCACTACCTAAAGTAGTTATTGCTATTTTAGGTATCTTAACATCTACTGATTCATCTTCTTCTAAATCTTGGATTTTCTTAGCTTGGTTTTCTTCTATTACAAAAGATATACCATCAAATAGATTTGTCATTCTTCCAAGGAATAAACTTCCTTTACCAACTATCATGGCATTTCTAATTTTACCATTCATTATATCTTCTCTTGCAAACCCTAAATAAGGTACTCCTGATGGAATATGTCCTTGAGTTGGAGCCCAACCCACCATTCCATGTTTTTCTATAAATGATAGTAATTCTTTTCTATCTAAATCACCCTTTTTAACTGCTAGAGCACCTATCATTTTGTAGTTAGAATTTGGAACATCTCCAGCGCCTGCAGGCTTAGTTATATCAGGGTTTTGCATTTCTGCTGAATACTTATCTATATCAGTAATTTTAAGTCCTGCTTTATCAAGTGGTTCACTAACTAGTGAAGTTATTACAGCTTGTGGAGAAGATCCAGTTCCAACATTATGACGTCCCACCATATCATTTCTTATTTCAGGGCTTACACCATCATTTTCACTTACTAATACTGCAAATCCAGCAACCATATCTTCAAGAATTGGCATACCTTTTTTTACATGGTCTTTACCATTCATTCCAAGTTTTGCAGTAGAACCACCAGCACAAACTATTACATTTTTAAAAGTTCCACTCTTAACAAGAGCTGCAGCATGAACCATTGCATGAGCTGGCCCTGCGCAGAATCCTCTAACATCTGAACCTGTTGCATTGTTAAGTCCTGCTATTTCAGCAGCAGCTTTGGCAAAGTTTCCTCCACCTCTTTGGTTCATATCACCACACGCTTCTTCACAACAATCTATAACATAATCTATGTCATCCTTATTAACATTATTTTTATCAAGCATATTCATTATAGAGAATGAACAAGAAGCTTTTGATACTAAGTTTTCAAATAATACATGTGCAGATAAGTTAGTGTCTACATCATGAGCATTTTTTATGCAACCTACTACTTCTCCATTATTATATAAAGGTTCTGCATGCTCTTCTTCTATAAATTTCATTATAGTATCTAATTCTTCACCTTCTTTAATTTTTTCAACTAAATCAGATGAGATTAACTTATTCTCACTTAATAAATTCTTGCTTAAAGATGCAAAGTTTTTTTCTAATTTAACTAAATCAAATACATCACATATTTGCATTAATCCTATAAACTCTTCTTGTGGCATTATTTCTCCAAACTTACCATATTTACTAGCGTCTGGAGCTTCTTTATCATGCCAAGGCATTTCATATTTCGATAATTCATCTGGAGTTATATTCCCTATATATGCTTGATTTGGTGGATATTTTACCACTTCATCATAAGTTCTTATATGATCTTTTAATACTTTTAAATACTCAGAATCTGGATTAACTACTCTCTCAGTAGTTTGAGTAGTCCCGTTATGAATTACCATATCAGGAGTATGAGCAAGTATGTATCCTGCTGCTTTTAATACACTATTCATATTGTTCCCCCTATTTTGAAATTAGCTAATCAATAAGAGTTATAAGTAATCCTTACCGATTAGCTAATTTATTTTAATATTTATAGATTTTCTTAATATTTACAGAATTGATCTCTTATAGATGACATTTCGCCTACTATATCATCAACATCTAATACCATTTCCATCATACCTATTTGCTCGTCATAAACACCAGCATCAAATTCTTCTTTTACTTGTGGCTCACAAGCATGGTATACTTGAAGTCCTAACTGGACTCCTGTCAATGGACCTGCATATGTTGGGTCACCTGCAGTTACAGTTTCTGCAGCAAGTCCTGCAGCTTCACCTTCTGCAGCACCTAGCATAACAACAACATTTTCACAACCAAATTCTTCAGCAAATTCTTTTACTCTTTTTTGGTTTTCTAGATCCATTGCTCCAGCAGCAGTTCAGACAAAGCATTCAGTTGAAGAGAAAATTACCTCTCCACCAGCTGTCTTTACACATTCTTCTATTGCTGGACCAGGAATACCATCTCTGTCACCGATTATGATGACTTTCTTATTTTCTAATATACTCATTAGAAATACCTCCTGTCCTTATTTTTTTATTTTAATAACAGATATATAACTAATTTACAGTCACACATCCATCATACTATAAACCATTTTTTATAGATGTTTTAAGCAACGCATATATCTACAGTGAAGCAAAGATATACCGTTGGCGCCATACCTTATAAGTATTTTTTGATCATTGCTTCGATGTTTTCTTCAGTTGCATCATCTTTAATAACTTCGTCAATCTTAGCTCCATCTTTATATATAGCAATAACTGGTAAACCTAATATTTTTTCACTTATAGCAAGTCTTCTTGCTTTAGTTGTATTTAATTTAGTGAACTTTAATTGCTCTCCATATTTTTCACTTAAGGCCTCAACTGTAGGCATTAAAGCTGCACAAGGCTCACAACCATCACCAAAAAAATCTACTAATACATATCCTTCACCTTCAAGAACTTCTGTCTTAAAAGTATTTTTATCAACTACTAACATTTTATATCCTCCTTTTTTATTTAAGCAACGGAGTTGTCTGATGTTAAGCAAAGACAACTCGTTGGCGTTATGAGCATGGCGAATTTTCTATATATTTCTCAGCTTGAACAGCTGCTATAGCACCATCTGCTACTGCAGTTACTACCTGTCTTAAAGATTTAACTCTAACATCCCCTGCAGCAAATACTCCATCAATATTTGTCTTCATGTCTTCATCTGTAACTATATATCCATTTTCTAGAGTTAATATATCTTTGAATAATTCAGTCTTTGGAAGATATCCAATAAATCCAAATAATCCAAAAGTCATGTCTTCTTCATCAGCTTCTATAGTTGTTAATTCGCCTGTTTTCACATTTTCAACAACCATATAGCTTAAGATTCCATCTCCACCTAACTCTTTAACTTTAGAGTCCCACATGAATTTTATTTTTTCGTTCTTAAAAGCCTTATCTTGTATAGATTTAGCAGCTCTAAGTTCATCTCTTCTATGAATTATTGTTACGCTTCTACCAAACTTCGTAAGATACATAGCTTCTTCTACAGCTGTATCCCCACCACCAACTACATATATATCAAGGTCTTCAAAGAAAGATCCATCACATGTAGCACAATATGAAACACCTTTTCCTGTATATTCTTTTTCGCCTACACAGCCTATCGGTCTTGATGAAGCTCCTGTAGCTACAATTATTGTTTTAGCTTTATATACATCTTTTTTGCCTCTTAGTTGTTTTATAGAACCCTCTAAAAATACAGATTCTATCTCATCATAAACAACCTCAGCTCCAAAATTAAGTACTTGTTTATGCATTCTATCTATTAAAGTAGGGCCAGACTCACCTTCTAAGCATCCTGGGTAATTTTCAACCTCAGAAGTTAATGCTATTTGGCCACCTTCTTTTTTCTTTTCAATTACTAAAGTGTTTAATCTTGCCCTCCCTGCATATAATGCAGCTGAAAGTCCTGCTGGGCCTCCACCGATAACGATGACATCATATAGCTTACTCACTATATCCCCTCCCATATTATTAAAATTTTTAGATTTTAAAATCTTAAATTTAAGCAAATTTTTTATTCAAATACAGTTTGGTCTTCAACTTCAGTTTGTAAAGCTTTTAATGCTTTTTCAACTAAGTGTCTTCTTATTTTTTGTTCTTCCTCTAATGGTAATGCTGGATTTCCAAGAGGATGAGGGATTGCTATTGTTGGTACTATTCTATTAGCTCCAACTGTTAAAGAAATAGGTACTACTGTACACATGTGTACTACTGGTATTCCAGCTCTTTCTATTTCTTTTACCATCGTTGCACCGCAACGAGTACAAGTACCTCACGTACTAGTTAGAATTACAGCGTCAACACCATCTGCAACTAATTCTTTAGCTATTTCAGCAGCATACTTCTTAGCATTTGCAACTGCAGTTCCGTTACCAACAGTTGTATAGAAGTATTGATGTAAACTTCCTATTACACCTTGCTCTTCAAATTCTCTAAGTACATCTACTGGTAAAACTCTATCTGGCTCTTCATTTGCATAAACTGGGTCATATCCACCATGAGCAGTTTCATGATCAGCACTACTTAATACCTTAAATGAACTTATATCATATTTTCCAAATTTAGAAGCACTTGAAGATTCTATATGATCTGGATTTCCTTTTGGAACTATACCACCAGAAGTAACAAGAGCTATTTTAGCTTTACTTATATCTTTAACTGCTTTATTTGGCTCTACTCTATCAAAATTAGGCATTGGATACTCAGTAGTAAACTCCTTACCATTTAACTTTTTAATTAACATTTCTACTGCTCTCTTAGATCCTCTTTCTTTTTCAAAGAAGTTCTTTCTTATACCATTAGGCATATATCCTTCTTCAACAGATGCACCTATTTCTTCACCTTTTGCAAGTTTAAGGGCAAGAGGAGCCATAACTTTAACAGCATCCCTCATTCCTACTGCTGAATTTTTAGTAGAAACCATGTAAACTTTATTTTTGAACATATCTGCACCTGGATTTTCTACGTACATACCAGTTAATGAAGGTATTTCTAACTCTTCTTTAACAGCAGTAGCTATAGTTCCACAAGCAACACCATATCTACCTGCATTAAATGCTGGACCTGCTATAAACACATCCGGATTATACTTTTTAACCATATCTAAAACTTCTTTTTTAGCTTCTTCTAAATTTTCATTAAAGTAAGAGTCACCACATATTACTGTAGCTACTATTTCTGCTTCTCCTTTAAATGCTGCATTGAAAGCAACACCTGGCCCCACTATTCCCTCTCTAACCTCAGGTTTAACATGAGCCATTTCTTCCCCACCTATTTGTGCGAAAAATTGATTTATATATTGAACAACTTTTATCATCTTCAAACCCCCTTTCAACTATCTAGCACTTAATTTATTAAATCCAAGTTCATTAGTAGCTCCAGTTATTACTTGAAGCTCTGCAACTATTGAACCATCTGGTTGTAAACTTCCATCAAATCCACCAGCTATAACATCAGCTACCTCAGCATATCCAATTACTTTATCCATTGGAGGAAGAGTAACTACCATATTTGCATTTCCACCTGTAACAACTGCATTTGCAAGAGGATCAGCATCAGCTAATGATTGAGATTTTCCATCTCTACCTGCATATTCATCAGTAACTATAACTGTTTTTATACCTTTTTCCTCTATCTTTTTACAGTTCATTATTAAGTCTGTATCTGGGTTACCAAATCCTTCTTGAGTTATAACAACCCCATCAAGTCCTAAAAACTCTGCTAATTTTGCACTCCAGTTAGAAGATCTTTCCTTATCAGCAAGGTAAACGTTTTCATTAGTTAGAATTACCCCAACAAAGTTTAACTCTTTACCATGCTTTTCAAATAAATCATGTATAACTGGGTTATTTAAATGATGATAAGTTGTGTTTTTGTCACATGCAGAAACACAGTTACCACTTACTACTGCACCATCCATTATTTCTGTTGGATTTATCAAGGTAGATATCGTTTTCTTAGCATCTACTCCATAAACATAAGTATCATGTAATAATCCTTGAGTTTGAAGCATATACACATAAGCTACTCTTGGTAGTTCTGGGTATTTTTTGTATCCTTCTATTATTGAATCTGTTTCATAAACTTCAACTTCATCTGGAGTTATATCTTTAGCTAACTCACCTAAGTATATAGCCGCTTTATATCCAGCATATCTTACAGCTTCTTCGTGATTATGTTGTTTTAAACCATCTGCTGGTTCACAAACTACTACCAAGTTGTTTAATTGAGAGAAAGGTGTATATTTAGAACCCTCACCACTCATATCTATTATTCCTTCTTGGAAACCTACTATCTTTCCTGTTGTAACTACAGCAGAACCTTTAAGTACATTAGTTTTACCCGAGCCAACTGTTGTAACCTTGTTTATCATACCTGGGAAAATTCCACCTGGTCCTTCAACTTTAACTCTTGGTTCTATAACATCTTTAACTGGCATAATACGAGTACTATCGCCTGGTTTTGCTATTTCTAAGTCAACTGACTTAATATTTTCATCTTCCATTAACAAGTCAATTAATTCTTGCTTATTAACATAAATAACTCCATCTTCCACTTTTGAAACATCAGAAAAACATATGTCCTTAATTTTTACATATCCTAATTCTAATTTCAAAAAAATCACCTCCATAAATTTTATTACTTGAGCTAGGTATTTATTTAAAAGCACTCTAAGTGCTATTAAAACATATTAGTATTTCTATGGAATAATCAATTCTACTAAATATATTGCACTTACTTCTAAATACACAATCTTTAAGAAAGAGCGTTTTGAATTATTGATAAATCTACAATTTTAAAATCTTCAATTATTCTATCTGTTAATTCAATAGTGTAATCTTTATCTTTTTTAAATTTATCATAAGTTATAATTGCATTTTCAATAATCATTAAAGATTTGTAATCTAGGATTTTTTTATAATCAGATATTAAGACTGACTTATATGGAGTTTCATTTGGTTTTATGCTACTAGATAGTGGATGAGTCAAAAGTACATATCCTTCATGCACTCTGTCTCTTACATAAAGTAAGATTTCTCTAAAGGAACATTCTTTATAATAGATTTTATAATCATTTTTATATTTTTCATGTACCTTGTTGTTATTAGTTATTATCATATATTTATCCCCCCAGAATATTTCTTTTTGGCAATAAAAATAGCAGAAAGCTACCCTAGCTTTCTGCTCTGTATTTAACCTGAGAGTTTTCCCCTAATATGTAGAGTTGCCCCTTCGGTGCACATATATCTAATGATAAAACTTAAGATATCATGCTTTCCAGAGTTAAGTCGTACTACGGTCCTTTTGCCTGAGAGTATCCCCAACATTCGCTTTATATTGGCTTATTCCTTCGGCGCTTATTACAAGTCTCTCCCGTAATAGTCATCCTTAATATAATAATTATCTTATTATTCTGTCATTTTAATTTTTTATTAATTTTATAGATTTTTTCTATATTAATTTTTTATTAATTTTATAGATTTTTTCTATGTTAATTAGATTATAATTAACTTTATCTATAATAAGCAACAAGTTTTTTTATGTTTTTTCATGTTTTTTTATGTTTTTATTTTTACCATACTCATCACTTTTCACATATTATATTAAGGATAACTAGTTATAAGTTTTTAGTATTTACAATATTGTTCTCTAATAGTAGCCATTTCATTAACTATATCATCAACATCAAGTACCATTTCCATCATTCCTATTTGTTCATCATATACACCTGAGTCAAATTCGTCTTTTACTTGTGCCTCACAAGCATGATATACTTGAAGTCCTAACTGGACTCCTGTCAATGGACCTGCATATGTTGGGTCACCTGCAGTAACTGTTTCAGCAGCAAGACCTGCTGCTTCACCTTCAGCTGCACCTAATAAAACTACAACATTTTCACAGCCGAATTCTTCTGCAAATTCCTTTACTCTTTTTTGATTTTCTAAGTCCATTGCTCCAGCAGCAGTTCAGACAAAACATTCAGTTGAAGAGAATACAACCTCTCCACCTGCAGTTTTTACACACTCTTCTATTGCTGGACCAGGAATACCATCTCTGTCACCAATTATGATGACTTTCTTTTTTTCTAATATACTCATTAGAAATACCTCCTGATCTACATTTTATTCAAATACAGTTTGATCTTCTATTTCAGTTTGTAATGCTTTAAAAGCTTTTGTTACAAGATTTCTTCTTATTTTTTGTTCTTCTTCTAATGGTAATGCTGGGTTTCCAAGAGGATGAGGTATTGCTATTGTTGGTACTATTCTATTAGCTCCAACTGTCAAAGAAATAGGTACTACTGTACACATGTGTACTACTGGTATTCCAGCTCTTTCTATTTCTTTTACCATCGTTGCACCGCAACGAGTACAAGTGCCTCACGTACTAGTTAGAATTACAGCGTCAACACCATCAGCTTTCAACTCCTGAGCATATTTTGCTGCAAATCCTTTTGCATTAGCAACTGAAGTTCCATTTCCTACTGTTGCATAATAATATCTATGAAGCTCTCCTATTACACCTTGCTCTTCAAATTCTCTCATTACATCAACAGGTAAAACCCTGTTTGGATCATCATTAGCATAAACTGGATCATATCCACCATGAGCAGTTTGATGATCTTGACTACTTAATACTTTAAATCCTTCCAAGTCATATTTACCATATTTTGAAGCACTTGAAGATTCTATATGATCTGGATTTCCTTTTGGAACTATGCCTCCAGAAGTAACAAGGGCTATCTTAGCTTTAGACAAATCTTTAATCGCTGGATTTGGAGCTACTCTATCAAAATCAGGCATTGGATATTCAGTTATGAATTCTTCGCCCTTTAATTTTTTGATTAACATTTCTACAGCTCTCTTAGATCCTCTTTCAGCATCAAAGAAATTCTTTCTTATACCATTTGGCATATATCCTTCTTCAACAGATGCACCTATTTTTTCACCTTTTGCAAGCTTAAGAGCAAGAGGGGCCATAACTTTAACAGCGTCTCTCATACCTACTGCAGAGTTTTTAGTAGGAACCATATAAACCTTATCCTTAAACATATCTGCACCTGGGTTTTCTACATACATACCAGTTAATGAAGGTATTCCTAATTCTTCTTTAACAGCAGTAGCTATAGTACCGCAAGCAACACCATATCTCCCTGCATTAAATGCTGGGCCTGCTATAAATACATCTGGGTTATATCCCTTAACCATATCTAAAACTTCTTTTTTAGCTTCTTCTAAGTTTTCATTAAAATAAGAGTCACCACATATTACTGTAGCTACTATTTCTGCTTCTTCTTTAAACGCTGCATTAAAAGCAACTCCTGGCCCAACTATACCTTTTCTCACCTCAGGCTTAACATGAGCCATTTCTTCTCCACCTATTTGTGCGAAAAATTGATTTATATACTGAACAACTTTTATCATCTTCAAACCCCCTTTCTACCTATCTTGCACTTAATTTATTAAAACCAATTTCATTTGTAGATCCTGTAATAACTTGAAGTTCTGCTACTATTGATCCATCTGGTTGTAAGCTACCGTCAAATCCACCAGCTATAACATCGGCTACTTCTGGATAACCTATTACTTTATCCATTGGAGGAAGAGTAACTAATTCATTTGCGTTTCCTCCTGTAACAACTGCATTTGCAAGAGCATCTGCATCTGCTAATGATTGAGATTTTCCATCCCTACCTGCATATTCATCAGTTATTATTACTGTTTTTATTCCTTTTTCTTCTATCTTCTTACAGTTCATAATTAAATCAGTATCTGGATTACCAAATCCTTCTTCGTTGATTATTACACCATCTACACCTAAGAATTCAGCTAGTTTTGCACTCCAGTTAGAAGATCTTTCTTTATCAGCTAAATAAACATTTTCATTTGTTATTATTACGCCAACAAAGTTTAGTTCTTTGCCATGCTTTTCAAATAAATCATGAATAACTGGGTTGTTTAAATGATGATAAGTTGTATTTTTATCACATGCAGAAACACAGTTACCACTTACTATTGCTCCGTCCATTACTTCTGTTGGATAAATCAAAGTAGATATAGTTTTCTTAGCATCTACACCATATACATAAGTATCATGCAATAATCCTTGAGTTTGAAGCATGTACACATAAGCTACTCTTGGTAATTCTGGATATTTCTTATATCCTTCTATTATTGAATCTGTTTCATAAACTTCTGTCTCATCTGGAGTAATATCTTTTGCCAAATCTCCTAAGTATGTTGCTGCTTTATATCCAGCAAATCTTAAGGCTGCTTCATGGTTATGTTGTTTTAATCCATCAATAGGTTCACAAACAACTACCAAGTTATTTAACTTAGAAAATGGAGTATATTTTGCACCTTCACCGCTCATATCAATAATTCCTTCTTGGAATCCAACTATCTTACCTGTTGTAACTACAGCTGAACCTTTAAGGACATTTGTTTTTCCACTTCCCACAGTAGTGACTTTACTCATCATACCTGGGAATATTCCTCCAGGACCTTCAACCTTAACCCTTGGTTCTATAACGTCTTTGACTGGCATTATACGTGTACTATCCCCTGGTTTAGCAATCTCTAAATCAACAGATTTAAGATTCTCATCTTCCATTAATAAGTCTATTAATTCTTGCTTATTAACATAGATAACACCATTTTCTACTTTTGAAACATCGGAAAAGCATATGTCATTAATTTTTACATATCCTAATTCTAATTTCAAAAAAATCACCTCCAAATTTTTTAATTTTTAACTAGGTTTAACATGATTATTTAAAAGCACATTTAAGGCTTATAAATCTTATTTGGTTTTAAATCTGTTGAAATTTATCATATGTCGATATGTTATTTAAGAAGTTTTAGAAATTTATAATCTAAATTTCATTTAGTATTTGATATTATAAATTGGTTTGAGTAAATTTAATTTATTAGTATTTGATGATAGGTAAGATAATATGCCAAAATTTTTACAACAAAAAAGCAGAAAGTTATATAGCTTTCTGCTCTGTATTTAACCTGAGAGTTTCCTCTAAAAGAGTTGCCCCTTCGGTGCAATATGCTCTATCATGTTGTATTATTTGCTTTCCAGAGTTAAGTCCTACTACGGTCCTTTTGCCTGAGATCATCTTTAGCACTCGCTTAGTACTGAATTATTCCTTCGGCTCTTAATTTAATAAGTATCTCCCGCAGTAATCAACCTTATAATATGTATTTTTATTAACATATTCATATACTAGAAAAATATTGTATAAAAATTTATTTCCTTTATTTATTAATTATTTTTATATTACTTATATTATATAAATATTTTTTATAATTTTCAATAAGATTTAGAACTTTTTTATATTATTAAAAAGAAAGAACTACAACATAAGGATTAAAAATCACTTATGTTATAGTTCTTTCTAAAATGTGGTTAAGTCATTAAATTAAGCTTTAAATATAGTATTACCTTCTTTCATAGTTTCCATAACTTTAATATTTCTTATATCATCTGACTCTACTTTTAATGGGTTTTTGTCAAGTATAACTAAGTCAGCTAATTTGCCTTCTTTTATAGTTCCCTTAATATCTTCTTCAAAATATTGATATGCTCCATTTTTAGTAACAGCTTCTAATGCTGCAAGTGCTGGTATTTTTTGATTTTCACCAAGAACTGTTCCATCTTTCATTTTTCTATTTACAGCTATCCACATTGTTTCTATCATATTTGGTTCAATAACTGGTGCATCTTGGTGGAACGTAAATTTAATACCTTCATCTAAAGCAGACTTAGCTGGTGATATTTGACTAGCTCTATCAAATCCAAAGTTATTAACATGAATATCTCCCCAGTGATAAACATGAGCCATAAAGAATGATGGTATCATACCAAGTTTTTTAACTTCTGGCAATTGATCCACACCAATTAATTGGGCATGTATAATTACTGGTCTTATATCATTTGTTGCATTTAACTTATCTTTAGCTATTTTATATTGTTCTAAATATTGAGCTACAGCTGCATCACCATTGCAGTGAGCTAAAAGTTGCATATCTTCTTTTAATGCAGTTTCTATAATTTTTTCTAATTCTTCTTCACCCATAACTGGATAAGCTCTATATCCTTTTTCTTCTCCTAAGTAATCCGTTCTCATATATGCTGTTCTTCCTTGTGGGGATCCATCTAAGAAAGTCTTAAATCCTCCAACTTTGAAATGGTTTTTATATTCTTTTATACATCCTTGCATTTTAGGTAATATTTTATCTTTTTCTCTAATATCAACAAATCCTATATAGTCTAGTTTTAACATATTTGCATTGGCTATGTATGCTAAAAAGTCAGCAAGAGCCGGAACAATCATACCTTCTTGCATTGTTGTTATACCAAAAGATGCATAATCATCTTGCGCTGCTATAACAGCTTTCATAATATCTTCAGTAGAAGGCATTGGAGCTCTTTGAACATTATTAATATATGCATTTTCTTCTACATAACCAGTTAACTTACCATTTTCTTTATAGAATATTCCTCCCTCTGGATCTGGAGTATCATCTGTTATCCCCAAACCTTTCATTGCTAATGAGTTGAATACACCATTATGTCCTGATTTATTTGAAATTATAAGAGGATTGTCTGGAGCAATTTGGTCAACAAAATCAATTCTTGGATAAGTTTTTTCTGCTAAAGTATTGTAGTCAAAATTATTAGCAACTATCCAGTCACCTTTTTTAACATTATTTTTTTCAATAAATTTTTTTATTCTATCAGCTATATCATTAAAATCAACTGCATCTTCTAAATTTACTTGTAATTTAGAGTTTGCATAACCAAAAAAGTGGCTATGTGGGTCAATAAATGATGGTATCAATGTTTTTCCTTGTAAGTCCACCATTTCTGCATCTCCTGCGTCTTTCATTAATTCATCTTTTTTGCCTACTTTAGCAATTTTCCCATCTTGAACTAATACAGCTTCTGCATAAAGTTCATCTTCTAATGTAATAATATCACCATTATAAAATAATTTTTTTGTCATAGATTAACCTCTTTTCATTTATTATTAAATTAGTAATCAATTATATATTGAGCAAATTAAGAGGTTAAAATGTATACATTTTGAAATTTATTATTATTTACTTATAAATTAAAAAAAGATGTCTCAAAAATGAATTAACTCATTTTGAGACATCCTTTATAAATTATATTATCATTTAAAATGTTAATTTTCACTATCATCCTCAAACAAAACTTTTTTCATTATTACAAGTCCAAAACTTTCTCCAAACTTTGTTCCTATATCTGATATAGTTCCACAAGTTCTAAATCCATTGGTATGATAATATCTAACTCCTACTTTATTTTTTGTAGGAATAATTGCTAAAATATTTTTTATACCTAGCTGTCTTGCATCTTCTTCTAACTTTATTAAACAGTAATCTCCTATGCCTAATCCCTTTACTTCATAAGCTAAAAAACAATTAATTACAGCGGTTTCCTTAAATGTCTTGTAACTTTTATAAGAATTTAAAAAACAAAAACCTACTACTTTATCTCTGTTTTTTACTACATAAGCTGGATATCCATTTATTTCTTCTATTAATTTATCAAAAAATCTAGAAGGTAATCTGCTTCTTGGATAAGCTGCATATGTGTTTTCAATATAATAATTATAAATTTCCATTACTTCTTCTGTATATTTATCTGTTAATTTGTCAAAGGTAACTTTCATACTATCCACCTCCTTATATTTATAATTCATTTAGCCTTTTTCCTTTATATTAAATATTCATAAAAAAAATTAGTATGCGATTTATTTTTCACATACTAATTAAATTTCTTTATATTAAATTTCTCCTGCTAATTTTGCTCCTCCAAATATACCTGCATCATTTCCTAATATTGCTAATTTAAATTCTGTATCAGCAGTAGCATAAAATACATTTTCTAAGTAATGCTTTTTTATGCTATTTAACAACATATCTCCTGCTTTTGAAACTCCACCACCTATTACAAAAACTTCTGGGTTACAAATACAAGCTATATTTGATAGCGCCCTCCCTAGAATAGAACTAAACTTTTCTATAACTTTTATAGATAATTCATCATTCTCTTTTGCTAAGTCAAATACATCTTTAGCTGTTATATTTTCAATATATCTTAATTTTGAGTCGCAACTTTCTCTTTCTAAGATTTCCTTAGCTAACCTTGCTATTCCAGTAGCTGATGCATATTGTTCTAAGCACCCTTTTCTTCCACAGTTACAACTTACTTTCTCATGTGGATTTACATTTATATGACCAATTTCTCCACCAGCACCAGTAGCACCAGCTATTACGTGGTTATTTATAATAACACCACCACCAACTCCAGTTCCTAGAGTAACCATTATCATAGTTCTGTAACCTTTTCCTCCACCTTTATACATTTCACCAAGTGCAGCAATATTGGCATCATTCGCCACCTTTACAGGTATATTTAGTAATTCTCCCAATGCTTTTGATACATTAAATACTGACCATCCTAAATTTACACATCCTAACACTGTTCCATCATCTTTTACAGGTCCTGGTACTCCAACCCCAGCTCCTAAAACTTCATCTTTAGATATATTTCTTTCTTCTAAAATAGCATTTATAGACTGTGCAATATCAGATAAAATATATTTTCCATTCTCTATTTTTCTAGTTTCAATCTCCCACTTATACAGTAATTCTCCTTCACTATTAAATAAACCAAATTTTACTGTAGTTCCACCTATATCAATTCCTAGCGAATATTTCTTCATAATAACCCTCCTATTTACTATATATATTTATTGATTTAATTTCAAATATTTCTATTATATAAGACTTTACTTTTCATTTTTTCTACTAAAGATTCTTTTTCAATTAACTTAGTATTTATTATATAATATTTTTCCCCTGGATCTTTACTTTCCAGTTTATCCATCATTATCTTAGCTACATATTGACCTAGATATTTTCCATTTGCCTCATGTATAGATTTTTTCTCATCATCTTCAAAGAATAAAGCCTCTTCCAAATTTTTAGGTAAACTTACTGATACAAAAGGAAATTCTATATCTTTTAAAAACTGAGTAGTAATTTTATCCTCTTCTTCGTGAAATAATAAAATACCTTCTACAAAATTACTCTTTATGAATCTATTAATCCAAGTGTCATCGTTTTCCTTAAAAGCATACATAATAAAATAATCTCTATCTTTAGCACAATTGCTTATACCTCTAAAAACTTGAAGAAAGAAAGGATGGTAAAAGGAATCGCAAATCCATTGTGGTATAATTACTGCTAATATATTAGTTCTTTTGCTTGCTAGACCTCTCGCCATTTCATTTGGAACATAGTTTAATTTCTTTACTGCATCCCAAACTTTTATTTTTGTCTTTTCACTAATTTTACTACTATCCGAAAGAACTCTAGACACGGTAGAAACAGCAACATTAGCTTCTCTTGCTACGTCTTTAATTGTAATCTTCATCCTCATCTCCCCAATTTATAATATCATTTGCTCAATTGTAAGTGTATTCTTATTAATTATATTATATTTTATGTTATAATCAAATACCTCTCATAAGGAAGTTTTATTATCATGTAAAAAGTCCTCTTTATTAATAACTTAAAAAGAGGACTTCTTTTAAAATATAATATTTATATATTCTTTACAATTAGGGCACTTGTCTCCTTTAATATGAGGATTTGTTGTATAAATATCTCTAGTTATAAGATTATATCCGCAATTGGGGCAATATGTATTATTATCTACACCTGCTACATTTCCTACATACACATAATTTAAATACTTAATAGCTTCTTCTTTTGCTTTCATCATATTTTCTACTAAGGTTGGAGGATTTTTCATTTTATATTTTGGAAAGTATCTGCTTAAATGAAGAGGAATATTTTTATCTATTGATGCTAAAAATTTTGCAATTTCTACTATTTCTTCTACTGAATCATTCTTATCACTAACCATTAAAGTTGTTATTTCTACATGAGTATGTTTACTAGCTATTTTTATAGTTTCTAAGACTGAATCTATTGTAGCTCCACAAACTTCATTATAGTATTGTTTTGTAAACCCTTTTAAATCTATATTCATTGCATCTATAAAAGGTAAAATCTGTTCTAAAGGCTCTTTATTTACAAATCCATTGGTAACTAAAACTATACTAATATTCTTATCATATTCTTTTATTTTTTTAGCTACATCATAAATATATTCATACCACATAAAAGGTTCATTATAAGTAAATGCTATCCCTACATTATTAGGAATATTTATTATTAGGCTTATTAGTTTATCTATGTCGATAAATTCTGTTGGTGGTTTATTCTGTGATATTTCATGATTCTGACAAAAACTACAACTCATATTACATCCAAAAGTTCCTATAGATAAAATATCCTTTCCTGGTTTAAAATGATATAAAGGCTTTTTTTCTATTGGATCTACATTTACAGATGTGACTTCTCCATAATTTATAACTATAGGAATATTATTTTTCACCGTCCTAAGATTACATACTCCAAACTTTCCTTCTATCAAACTACAATTATGAGGACAAAGCTGACATTTTATATAATTTCCTTCATCTTTATAAAATCTTAGTTTTTCTTCCATCTATTCACCTTCTTTGTATCTTGTCACCTGGAATCTTTCTATTTCATATTCTTCAAGTGGATTTATATTTGCTTTTTCACAAGCTATTTGAAGTTGGTAGTCAACAGTATCCACTCCTTCTAAGTCAGGAAGTAACAACCCCTTTTTATGGCCTTGCATAACTATAACTCCATATTTTTTAGGATCTAATTCTTCTTTTGTAGATTTATGTGGTCTACTTAGTATATCTACTGATATATCTATATCTAGCAATTCATTTTCTGTGACCCTTGGAAATCTCGGATCATGTATAGCAGCTTCCACTGAGTTCTTTATTATCTCTTCTGCTACTGAGTCTGTTGTTGGTAAAAAAGTTCCTATACAACCTCTTAAGTTTCCAAATTTTTTAAGAGATACAAATACTCCACCTTTTTCTTTGCTAAGTTCTTTTGGTAATTCACTTGGTTTTGCCATAAAGTGGCCATAAGTATAATAATGATTTAAACTTTCCCTTGCTAATTTTACATATAAGTTATTGTTTGAAATTTTTTTATTGTAAAGTTCCTTCTTCATATTAATTAACTCTTGTAAATTACTTTGTGCCTTTAATTCATTATTAAAAGCCATAACTCCATATCCCACACCAAAAGGACCTTCATAAGATAATAATTTACCCTTAACTTCTTCTCCTTCCATAGCGCCAAGCATTATAAATACGGATCTTAATCCACATTCTCCTGCGCATTCTACCATGTATTTGTCCATATTAAATACACTTAGCACATTACCTTTTTCTAAATTATATAATAATAACTTATCAAATTTTGAACCCTCTGGTGAATATTCATAAGGTCCATCTTCACTTAATCTATGAGACAAATCTCCACTTGCTATAAGCACTATCTTTTTATTTAAGTTTTCAGCACTTTTTCTTATTGCCATTCCAAACTTATATAACTCGATATCGCTAAGAGTTGCATACGTAACGTGAACAATTTTATAATCTTTATAATACTTATTTATAAAATACATAGGTATCATAGCTCCATGATCCAATTCGTATTCTCTATTAAATTTTCTAAGAATATCTGAGTCTATTCCTACTGCTGGTATATTTTCTACATTACAAGTATTAATCAACTCTTCATTAAACTCTTTATCAATTCTACCTTCTATATAAGTATCAAAATCTTTAAATTGGCTAAAATCTCCTCTTATACGTTCTTCATTTGAAATTGCAAGAGCATCTGAAAACATAGTTCCATGAGGAGTTATAAGTACTATAGTCTCTGGTTTTAAATTACTTATTTCTTCTCCTACCTGATTACAAGCATCAATAGTATTTTGTATTGCCCTCTCTTGTCCCTTTCCCACAGATGGAATTATTAAAGGTGGATGGGGCATTAAATAATATCTTAATATATTTTCCATGATATACACCTCACTTTATATTTAAAATCTGTCTTCTTATTATTTTGCCTATTTTTTTAAGTAATATTTTTCAATACAAAAAAATACCTATTATTATAGATATTTTAGAATTGTGACAAGATACCTTCTTTTTTCTATAAATAATAAGGTTAAAATTTTATTATCATGCTTTTATAAACTATAAAGAGGCTATGAGATTTATTTAAATCTCATAGCCTCTTTATAGTTTATTTTCATTATAATTTTACATTTTTAAAAGTTAGATGAATATATTATTTTATAGCATCTGCTATTTCGTCAATCATTATATTTGTTGACTCTATACCACCAGTCATTGTATACCAAACAGCTGAATCTAAGTAAACTATATTGTCATTTTTAGCCACATCTGTTTTATTCATTATTTCATTATCAAATAATGTTTGAGCTGCTTCACCTTTGCCAGTAACAGCTCCTCTATCTACAACAAATACATAGTCTGAATTATTTTCTAAGAAATATTCAAATGTTATTTGTTGTCCATGAGTAGATTCTTCTATGTTTTTATCTAATTGTTTGAATCCTAAATCACTATATATTATTCCATATCTTGATGCTTGTGAGAATAAGCTTATTCCACCTTCATTAGCCATTACAACTGATGCTGATAATCCCTTTTCACTTACTACTTTATTCAAATCTGCAACCTTAGTTTCTATTTTACTTAAAGCACTTTTAGCTTCTTCTTGTTTATCAAATAAGTTTCCAAGATCTGTTACGACAGCTGAGAATGAATCCATGTAATTTTCTCCATCTACTGCTAAATAAACTGTTGGTGCTATTTCTTTGAATGAATCTATTTGATCAGCTTGTCTTCCACCAATTATTATTAGGTCTGGATTTAAAGCCTCTATTGCCTCAAAATCAGGTTCTTTTAAATCACCAACATTTGCATACTTATCATCTGCATAAACTGATAATACTTCTGGTAAAGTTCTACTCTTAGGTAGTCCAACTATATCTACACCTAAGTTTTTTAATATATCTGCCACACCATAATCAAATACTACTATTTTCTCTGGATTTTTACTTAATTCAACTTTTTCTCCATTTGCATCAGTCACTGCTACAGTAGTCGTTGCTTCATTGTTTGATCCATTATTTTTATCCTTTTTCATTCCTATTGAAAATACACCTATTATTGCTATTAATACTATACTAACTATACCTGCTACTTTTTTGTTCATTTTGTCCCTCTCCTATTCTTAATATAGATAATCATTATCATATAATATTTAAATTTTTAAGCCACTATTTTATCTAAAATATATAACCCTCTTAGCCGCTTAAATAAGTAATGTTAGAAATATATACTTATTTTATTTCCATCTATTTCTTCAACTTTAAAGTCCATTTCATATATGTTTTCTAAAGTTTCTTTATTAATTACTTCATCTACAGTTCCCTCTTTTACTATAACTCCATTTTTTAAACAGATAATATAGTCCGAGTAACAAGATGTAAAGTTAATGTCATGCATTACAAGTATTATTGTTTTACCTAAATCATCACATAACTTTCTAAGAACTTTCATCATTTGTACCGAGTTGTTCATATCTAAATTATTAAGTGGTTCATCAAGGAATATATATTCCGTTCCTTGAGCTATAACCATTGCTATATAAGCTCTTTGTTTTTGTCCACCACTTAGTTCATCTAAATATTTATCTTGTATGTCAGTAAGTCTCATATATTCTATTGCTTCTTCTACATACTTAATATCCTCATCTTTTAATTTGCCATCACAATATGGAAATCTACCAAAGCTTACAAGTTCTTTTATTGTAAGTCTAATATTTATATTGTTAGACTGTTTTAGTATTGCTATTTTTTGAGATAATTCTTTTTTGTCCCAGCTTTCTAGTTCTTTACCTTCTATAAAAACTTGTCCACTATCCCTTTTCATTAATCTTGTTATCATAGAAAGAGCAGTACTTTTTCCAGCTCCATTTGGCCCTATAAAAGAAGTTATCTTTCCTTTTTGTATTTTAAGAGATACATCATGTACCACTTTTTTATCATTATATTGTTTACTTAAATTTCTTACTTCTATCATATTCTGCTCTCCTTATAAAGTAGATACATAAAATAAATTCCACCGATCATATCTATTATTACACTTACTGGTGTAGTTAAATGTAATACTCTTTCTATCATTAATTGACCAAATACTAAAGCAAATATACTAACAAGCATTGATACAATTATTAAATAACTATGTTTATATGTTTTCATCATTTCACGAGTAACATTTGCAACTAGTAACCCTAAAAAGGTTACTGGTCCAACTAAAGCTGTTGATATAGCTATTAAAACAGATATTACTATTAATGATTTTCTCATTAATTTGTCATAATCAACTCCTAAATTAATGGCTTGATCTTTTCCTAAGCTCATAACATCGAAGTATTTAATATCATCAACAACAAATGGAACTATTAAAAGTATTACTACTAATGATAAAAGTAATATATCTACATTTACATTATTGAAACTTGCAAACAATTTAGATTGTAATACTAAGTATTCATTTGGATCTATTACCATTTGCATAAATGATGATAAACTTTTAAAGAATGTTCCTGTTATCATTCCCACCAATAACACAAACATTATATTAGAGTTTTCTCTTTTAAATATTAATTTATATAGTGCCAATGAACCCATAACCATAAATACTACACATAATAAGAAATTTATTTTTTTATTTGATGCAAACATGCTACTTGAGCCAAATACAAATATGATTACTGTCTGTATTGCCACATATAAAGAGTCTATTCCCATAACACTCGGTGTTAATATTCTATTATCTGTTACAGTTTGGAATATTATTGTTGAGAAACCAATACATCCTCCTGTAATTACTATTGCTATTAATTTGGGTATTCTTTTTGATAAAGCATACTCCATACTTCCAGAGTTAATTTCAAGTGTTAAAAATAATGCACCTGAAATTAAAATTAATGCTGACAAGATTACTATGGGGATATTTAAATTTTGTTTTTTATTTCTTATTTTTTTATTTTTATTAATATAGTTTTTATTTTCTAAATTAGCTTGCATATGACTTCCTCCTAAATATTAGATAAAGGAATATTGCACTTCCTATTACTCCAACTGTAAGTCCAACAGAAAGTTCATATGGATAAATTATCACTCTAGCAGCTATATCACATACTAAAACAAATATTGATCCAAATAAAGCAGTGTCCCATATATTTTCGTGAACATTATCACCTTTATATAAAGAAACTATATTAGGAACAATTAATCCTATATAAGGGATTTCTCCTGCTGTTATTACTACGCATACTGTAACTATTGAAACTATCACAAGACCAAGGTTAACTATTTTTTTATAATCAAGACCTAAGTTCGTTGCAAAATCTTCTCCCATACCTGCCACTGTAAATTTATGAGCAAATATAAATGCCAAAATCATAAGTGGTATTGCTAAATATAATAATTCATAATTACCTTTTAATATCATTGAGAAGTTTCCTTGCATCCAAGAACCTACATTTTGCATTATCTCAAACTCATATCCTATATAAGTTGTTATTGATCCAATTATATTTCCAAACATTATACCAACTAATGGTACAAATATTACATTTTTAACTTTTAAGTTTCTTAAGAATGTCATAAATATTAATGTACCAGCTAGGGCGAATACAAATGATACCATAGCCTTTTGCATTGTTGTTGCACCTGGTATTAGAACCATTGCTATAACTATTCCCAACTGAGCCGAATCTATTGTTGCTCCTGTAGTTGGAGAAACAAATTTATTTTGACTTATCTGTTGCATTATTAATCCACATATACTCATAGCACTTCCTGCCATTAATATACTTAATAGTCTTGGAAATCTACTTACTATCATAAGATGTATGGCATCTTTATTTCCACTTAAAATATCTACTATATTTATATTCTTAGCTCCTAAAAATATAGAAACTAAAGATAATCCAGTTAACATTATGATTAAATGTCTTTTTTTCATTTTTTTCTCCTGTTTCACTTTTCTTTCCGAAAGTGTTTTTCATATTCATTTGATATAGATTATCAATTTCTATTTATATACTACATTAAATGATAATAGTTTTCAATACTTATTTTGCAATTTTATTAATATTTTTGTATTAATTTATAAACATTTGTAATTTTTACATAAAAAACACCCTAATTATAATGAACTGCACCCTTCATGTGGAACAATATAAAACAACCTAGGCTACCTTTTTCTTGTATTTTACAGGAGAAAGGTAGTTTAATTTTGCCTGTATTCTTTCTTTGTTATAATAATCTATATATTGAG
>NZ_JWHR01000092.1 GCF_000808015.1 Terrisporobacter othiniensis
AGATAAAGTTGTTCTAAAATAAGTATAATGAATAATAATAGCGCGATAATATAAGTAATAAGGTAATTATATGGTTGAAATTAAAAAATTTTGATACGAAATATTTTATAGTGTATAATAAAATTTATGTGAAATACAATTAGTTTATCGGAGGTTTCAATATTAGATGGATAAAGCAGAATTTAGAAAAATTTTAAAAAAAGTAGAAAAGCCTGCTAGATATTTAGGTAATGAAGTAAATTCAATACATAAAGATACTAGCAAAGAGGGGTTAATAAGATATGCACAATGCTTCCCGGATTTATACGAAGTAGGGATGAGTCACTTGGGAAGTCAAATCTTATATAGAGTATTAAACAGTGACGAAAATGTTTACTGTGAAAGAGTTTACTCTCCAGCAATAGATATGGAGGAGATATTAAGAGAAAAAAACATACCTCTATTTGCAATAGAATCAAGAGAACCTATAACAAACTTTGATTTTGTTACATTTACTCTTCAATATGAACTTTCTTACACAAATATATTAAACATATTAGATTTAGGAAAAATTGAAGTATTAGCAAAAGATAGAAAGTTAGACGATCCATTTATAATGGTTGGAGGACCTTGTGCTTACAATTCAGAACCTTTGGCAGACTTCGTGGATATAGTAATCCTTGGTGAAGGTGAAGAAGTTAACTTAGAAGTGTTAAACCTATATAAAGAGTGGAAGAAAAATAAAACAACTAGAGAAGACTTTTTAATGATGGCATCAAAAATAGAAGGAGTTTATATACCAAGTTTTTATGATGTTACATATAATGAAGATAAAACAGTAAAAGAAACTGTTCCAAATAGAGAAGGAGTACCAGCTCATCCAAGAAAAAGAATAATAAAAAATATGGATGAAGTTCCTTATCCAGAAGCATTAATAGTTCCTTATATAGAAACTGTTCATGAAAGAGTAGTTTTAGAATTGTTCAGAGGATGTACTAGAGGATGCAGATTCTGTCAAGCTGGGATGATTTATAGACCTATAAGAGAAAAGAGTATAGAGACATTAAAAACATCTTTAGATAAATTAATAAAGAGCACTGGATACGATGAAGTATCATTATCTTCATTATCAACTAGTGATTACTCTAAGTTAAGTGAACTTACAGATGTTCTAATAGAAGAATATGCAAGTAAAAATATAGGTATATCTTTACCATCACTAAGACTTGATAACTTTACAATGGAAATAGCGGAAAAAATACAACAAGTTAGAAAATCAGGTCTTACATTTGCACCAGAAGCAGGAACTCAAAGAATGAGAGATGTTATAAACAAAGGTGTAAGTGAAGAAGATTTAAAAAATGCTACTACAAAAGCTTTTGAAATGGGATGGCATAGCGTAAAACTTTACTTCATGATTGGTCTTCCAACAGAAAGATATGAAGATTTAGATGGAATAAGAGACTTAGCTTACGATGTTATAGATACTTATAGAGAAGTACATGGTGGAAAGCTATCAAGAAAATTCGGAGTAACAGTAAGTACATCAACATTTGTTCCAAAGCCATTCACTCCATTCCAATGGCACCCACAAGATACAGGTGATGTAGTAAGAGAAAAACAACAATATTTAGTTAAAGCTCTAAAAAATAGAGATATAAGATACAACTATCATGATTCGAAAACAAGCTTAATGGAAGCTGTAATATCTAGAGGTGATAGAAGAATAGGTAAAGTCATTTATGACGCTTTCAAAGCTGGAGCTAAATTTGATGGATGGTCAGAATACTTTAACTTAGATATATGGACTGAAGCTATGGAGAAAAATGGATTAGATATAAGTTGGTATGCTCACAGAGAAAGAAGTTACGATGAAGTATTTGCTTGGGACCACATAGATGTAGGTGTATCTAAGAAATTCCTAATAAGAGAAAATAATAAAGCGAAAGAAGATGCAGTTACACCAGACTGTAGACATAGATGTAATGGTTGTGGGATAAATACAACTGATTTAGGAAGGGGGCTATGCTAATTATGAGTAAGTTGATTAGAGCTAAATACAAAAAAGAAGATGATATGATATTTATATCTCATCTTGACTTACAAAGACTTTTACAAAGAGCTTTTAGAAGGGCAGAAATAAATTTATCTTATTCTCAAGGATTTAACCCTCATCCAAAGATGAGTTATGCTAATGCCTTAGCATTAGGAACAGAAAGTCAAGGAGAATATGTAGACATAGAAATAGAAGATGATATATCTGTTGAAGAATTTTTACAAAGAATAAACGAAGAATTACCAATAGGTTTAGAATTTATAAAAGCAAAAGAAATAACTCCACAAACGCCAGCTCTTGCACAAGAAATAGTATATGGAGAATATTTATTTAACATAGATTTAGAAACTCCTTTAAGCAAAGAACTGGTAAAAACTAGAGTATTTGAGTTTATAACAAGTAAATCAATAATGATAAGTAAGAAAAATAAAAAAGGTAAGATGGTAGAAGTTGATATAAGACCAATGATTAAAACTTTTGACCTAGTTGTATTAGACGATAATAGAGCGACTTTTGAAGCTATTATATCAACAGGATCTAAAGCTAACTTAAATACTAATATATTTGTACCAGTGCTACTTGGAATATTAGATATAGATATGGATCCAAAAGAAGTTGAAATAATAAGAAGAGACCTTTATAAGATAGTAGATGGAGAATTAGTAACTCCATTATAGTGAGGATAATAATGAAAAAAATAATAATTGAAACCTTAGTATCATCAGAAAAAACTGCCATAGTTGAAGATGATAAACTTGTAGAATTATTAATAGAAGAAAATGAAAAAAATAAATTAGTATCTAACATATATAGAGGAATAGTAAAAAATGTAAAAGCAGGCTTAGAGGCCTGCTTTGTAGATATAGGCATGGAAAAACTAGCTTATCTTCCTCTAAAAAAAGATTCTAATATAAAATCTGGTATGGATATTATGGTTCAAATTAATAAAGAAGCAGTGGGAACAAAGGGACCGAAGTTAAATTTAGAAGTGAGCCTATCAGGTCGATATTTAGTTTATATACCAACTAATGATAGAGTAACTATATCTAATAGGCTTCAAGACGAAGAAGAACGATTTAGACTTAAAAAGATTGTAAAAAAACTTGTGGGAAAAGATTGTGGAATTATAATTAGAACAGAAGCTGCTGGATGTAGAGAAGAAGAATTAGAAAAAGATTTTATAGAATTAAAAGAAAAATATGACTCTATTACAAAAGAGTTCAAGTTAGGCATAGGACCTAAACTACTATACAAAGAGTTAGATGCATCAACTAAATACATAAAAGATAATGTAAACGAAGATGTTACAGAAATTGTAGTAAATAACAATAATAAATACGAAGAAATAAAAAATATCTTAAAAACTATTAATAAAGATTATTTAAACAAACTAAAAATAATAGAGAATCAAGATATTTTTGATTTATATAAAGTACAAAGTCAAATAGATAAAGCACTTGGTAAAAAAGTATGGTTAAAAAGTGGTGGTTATTTAATCATAGAAAAAACAGAAGCTTTAACTGTAATAGATGTTAATACAGGGAAGTTTACTGGAATATCTAATAGAGAAGACACAGTATATAAAACTAATGAAGAAGCATGTATAGAAATTGCTAGACAGTTAAAACTTAGAGATATAGGTGGAATAATCATAATTGACTTTATTGATATGGTTAAAAAGAAAAATAAGGAAAACTTATTAAGATCTTTAAACTATTATCTAGGAAAAGATAAAAGAAAATCTGAAGTATTAGGACTCACAAGATTAGGTCTTGTGGAAGTAGCAAGGCGAAGAGAAAGAAATTCAATAAGTGAGTACTATTTAGATGAATGTGGTATTTGCAATGGAAATTCATCAACAAAATCAATAAACTATATTATGGATGATTTGGAAAAAGAAATAAGTAGAATAAAATATCATACATGCTATAATGATATAACAGTTGAACTTAACCCCTCAGTAATTAACAAAATTAAAGTTAATTATATGGGCCTAATTAATAAAATAAGTAAAAAATATGAAATGAACATTTTACTAAAAGAAAATAAAGAAGTGGCTTATGAAAAATATAAAATTATTTTTGTAAGCTAGTTGACATTTTGTTCAATAAGTAGTATTATTTATAACTGTAATGCCGCACAGAAAAGGTGAAAATTTTCCTTTGGAAATACCTTGATGGCGAGTTCTTAGACCGAGGAGGTGTATATTAATGTACGCTATAGTTAAAACAGGTGGAAAGCAATACAAAGTTGCTGAAGGTGATGTATTATTCGTTGAAAAGTTAGAAGCACAAGCTGGTGAAGAAGTAACTTTAAACGAAGTATTAGCTTGTACTAATGCAGAAGGAGAACTAGTTGTTGGAGCTCCAGTTGTAGAAGGTGCTTCTGTTACTGCTAAAGTAGTAGAGCAAGGAAAAGCTAAGAAAATAGTAGTTTACAAGTATAAAGCTAAAAAAGACTACAGAAGAAAACAAGGTCATCGTCAACCATACACTAAGATAGTTGTTGAAAAAATAAACGCTTAGTAATAGGTTAATGAAATGATAAAGATAAAATATCATTATACAGACGATTTCAGACGTAAAGGTTTTACAATAAAAGGACATGCTGATTTTGCTCCAATAGGACAAGATATTGTTTGTTCAGCAGTGACTTCTAATGCAATTGGAGTTATCAATTCATTAGATAGATTAGCAAAAGTAAAATTTGATTCTGTAATAGGCCAAGAAGGTTTTATTGAATGTCTAGTTCACGAAGAAAGTTTAAATGAAAAAACTGATTTATTACTAGAACATTTTGAATTAACAATGAAATCAATCCAAAAGGATTATCGAAACAATATAAAAATCTTAAAAAAGTAGGGGGTGACTCCAAATGTTAAACATGAACTTACAATTATTAGCATCTAAAAAAGGGGTAGGGTCTTCTAAAAACGGTAGAGACTCAATCGCTAAAAGATTAGGTGTTAAAAGATATGACGGACAACTAGTTACTGCTGGTAGTATAATAGTAAGACAAAGAGGTACTAAAATACATCCAGGAACTAATGTAGGTAAAGGTGGAGATGACACTTTATTCGCATTAATAGACGGTACTGTTAAATTCGAAAGAAAAGACAAAAAAAGAAAAAAAGTAAGTATATATCCAGTACAAGTTGCTGAATAATAAAGGGAGAGGAGTGTATTTACACTCCTTTTCTTTTTAAATAATGAGAATTTGAATAGAATGCAAATTCTAATAGGAGGTGCCACTTTTGTTTATAGATAAGGCAAGAATATTTGTCAAAGCTGGGAATGGTGGAAACGGTGCAGTATCATTTAGAAGAGAAAAATATGTTCCTGCAGGTGGACCAGATGGTGGAGACGGAGGAAGAGGCGCTAGTGTTATATTTGAAGTTGATAACGACTTAAGAACACTAATGGACTTTAAATACCAAAGAAAATATGTAGCTACTCCAGGTGGAGATGGAAGTAAAAAAAGACAAGCTGGAAAAAATGGTGAAGACTTAGTTTTAAAAGTACCAGCTGGAACAATAATAAGAGATGAAGCTACTAATAAAATAATAGCTGACTTAAAAGCAGAAGGAGATAGAGCTGTAGTTGCAAGAGGTGGAAGAGGCGGAAAAGGAAACCAACATTTTGCCAACGCAGTAAGACAAGCTCCTAACTTTGCTAAATCAGGAACTGATGGTGAAGAAAGATGGGTTATATTAGAGCTTAAAATGATAGCTGATGTAGGATTATTAGGATTCCCTAACGTAGGTAAATCTACATTTTTATCAGTAGTTACAGCTGCTAAACCTAAAATAGCAAACTATCACTTTACAACATTAACACCAAACCTTGGTGTGGTTCAAACTAAGTTTGGAGATAGTTTTGTATTAGCTGATATACCAGGACTTATAGAAGGTGCTGCTGAAGGAGTTGGACTTGGTCATGACTTCTTAAGACACGTAGAAAGAACTAAAGTATTAATACATATAGTTGATATTTCAGGACTAGAAGGTAGAAATGCTTTAGAAGATTTTGATAATATAAATGATGAACTTAAATTATACAATGAAAAATTAGCTACAAGGCCTCAAGTTGTAGTAGCCAATAAAATAGATATACTTGAAGATGAATCTGTCTTTGAAGAGTTCAAAGTAACTTTAGAAGAAAGAGGATATAAAGTATTCAAAATGTCTGCAGCTACAAGAGAAGGTGTAGATGATGTTATATCTTATGTTTCTCAAATATTAAAAGATGCTGAAGATATAGAACTTGTTTCTGAAGACGAATTATATGTACCAGAATTAGATTCAGCTGAAGAAGAAGGGTTAAATGTTGAAATAGAAGATGGAGTATATGTGGTTACAGGTAAATCACTTAGAAGAATTATGTACTCTGTCAACTTTGAAGATATGGAATCTATTCAATTCTTCCAAAAAACTATGGAATCAGAGGGGGTATTTGATAAACTTAGAGATATGGGAATTGAAGACGGAGATACAGTTAAGATATACGATATAGAATTTGAATTCTATGACTAAAATTTAATATAAAAGAGGTGACAATATGTTAAACGGAAGACAAAGAGCATATTTAAGATCTTTAGCAAACACTTTAAAACCTATAACTCAAATAGGAAAAGAGGGTGTAACAGAAAGTTTCTTAGAGCAATTAGATGCAATGCTTGACTCAAGAGAATTAGTTAAAGTAACTATACTTGAAACAGCAGGGATAGATACTAAAGAAGCAGCGAATGCTATATGTAAAGCATTAAGAGCTGAGTTCGTTCAAGCTATAGGTTTTAAATTTACATTATATAGAAAGAATGTAAAAGAACCAAAAATATTATTCCCAGGTCAAAAAGCTTCAGTTAAAAAAGTAACAGAAGAAGGTATGACTAAAAAAGGAAAACCAACTAAGAGATCTCAAAGAAGATAATAGTTGCTAAAAGGCGAGCTTAAATTAAGTTCGCTTTTTTTGTGTAAAGATATAAAAATGAAAAAATGATTATATTGTAGAATGTGATATACAAATAAATCATAAATTATACTATGAGGTATTGTGTGTTTTATTAAATTAGACTAATTAAAAAAATAATGGTATAATCCAAAAGAATATTAAATATTAAAATAAAAAATGTTAGGGAGTGAAGTATGAAGAAACTAATTAAATTATTTAGCTTATCAATTTGTATAGTCATTATGGGTATTTTTTTTGTAGGATGTAGTAATAAACAAAGCACTCAAGAAATTAATTTCTATAACTATGGAGAAAATATAGACGATGAAACAGTAAAAGAATTTGAACAAAAATATAATATTAAGGTTAATATTGAAACTTTTGATGATATGGAAGCTATGTATTCGAAAATTAAAAGTGGAGCAGGTAAGTACGATGTTGTTTTAGTATCAGATGCTTTGATGCCAAGGATGATAGATCAAAAGCTTATCCAAGAAATAAATAAGGATAACATACCTAACATATCTCAAATGGATGAAGAATACTTAGACCTAGAAATAGACCCAGGGAATAAATACTCAGTACCATATATGTTTGGAACAGTAGGGCTTATATATAATAAAGATGTAGTAAAAGAAGAAGTGAATAGTTGGGATATACTATGGAATGAAAAGTATAAAGATAGAATATTTATGTTTGATACATATAGAGACACTATAGGTGTAGCACTAAAAAAATTAGGTTATTCTTTAAACTCAACTAATCAAAAAGAAATAGACGAAGCAAAAGAATTGCTACTAGAACAAAGAAAATTAGTTAAGCCTTTATATGGTGTAGATAATGGTACTACTATGATTCCAGCAGGAGAAACAGATATAAATATGATATGGTCTGGTGAAGGTTTAAATTTACAAGACGAATACCCAAATTTAGTTTATGTAGTTCCTGAAGAAGGTGCAAATTTCTGGATTGATAGTTTATGTATACCTAAAAATGCTAAAAATGTGGAAGGTGCTGAAAAGTTTATAAACTTTGTAAGTGATAAGAAAAGTGCCCTTAGAATAGCTGATGAAATAGGATATACAACTCCTAACAAAGAGGCAAGAAAAGAACAACCAGAAAGTGTTAGAAATAATCCAAATGCATATATGCCTACAGAAATAATGAATATATGTGAAATTTACAAAGATTTCCCATTAGATGTAAAAAAAATGTATGATAAAGCATGGATTGCAATAAAATCAGATGAACAGTAAAAATAAGGAAAGG
This sequence comes from Terrisporobacter othiniensis, assembly GCF_000808015.1. GTDB lineage: Bacteria > Bacillota > Clostridia > Peptostreptococcales > Peptostreptococcaceae > Terrisporobacter > Terrisporobacter muris. The sequence continues at coordinate 8,254 of NZ_JWHR01000092.1, forward strand.
CAGATGATTAAGCCTTTCTTTTTTCTTTGTTGAAAATTTAATGTATTAATCTTTTATGATAAAAATATATTAAAATTCAATATTAATTTATTGAAAAACGATATACAACCTGTTATTATAATAATATAAAAATAAAAGGGAGTGTAAATTATGTTAAAAAATGCAACAAAAACAAAAAGTGTATTGAGTACTTCATTAATAGTAATATTTTTCATGCTAGGATTGATTCTCTTAATGACAGTGATTATGGGTATTCCATATATTTTTAATAATATTAAAGATACAAATACGATAGTTCATGGAATTGGAGCATTTGTAATAGGGATTACATATTTTATGATGATTATTTCGTTATTAGAAATAGTAAGTAGCTCTAAAGTTAACATATTTATAAAGTCAAATGTAAAGCAGTTTAAAAGAATAGGTTGTTTATTACTTATAAACTTAGGCATAGACTATGTTTTTAGTATAATTTATGGTGTTAGTGGAATGAGATTTGTAGATTTGGCTCCAGGAGTTTTTATAACGCCAAGCATGTGTATATATTTTATAGCAGGTCTTTTATGTTTTGTAATAGCAGATGCTTTTGATCAAGCTATTACAATAAAAGAGGAAAATGAATTTACTGTATAGGAGATAATTATGGCTATAATAGTTAACTTGGATGTAATGATGGCAAAAAGAAAAATGTCTCTGAAAGATTTAGCGGATAAGATAGATATTACTAATGCTAATTTATCCATATTGAAAAATAATAGAGCTAAGGCTGTTAGGTTTACAACTCTAAATGAAATATGTAAAGTTTTAGAGTGTCAGCCAGGGGATATACTTGAGTATATAGAAGGTGAGGAAGTATAATTAGGGACTATATGAGGTGAATAATACTATAAGGTATGGTATACATAAAATAGAACCTTGTATAAATAAGGTATTAGAATTAGAAAATATTCAATAAAAATAGTGCTCATTATATTGAGCACTATTTTTAATCTTCGTAATTTAAAGATAAGGATAACCTATCTTCTCCGACTATAGTATTTGGAAATATTCTTGTAGCATTTTCTAAGTATTTATTAGGATTTTCTAAAGAAGGACTAAAGTGTGTCAAGAGTAGTTTTTTGACATTTCCCAAAGATGCTAAGCTAGCAGCCTCTGTAAAAGTCATATGTTTGTTTTTTACAGCCTTTGAAATGTCCATGTCGTCTCCATACATGGCTTCACAGACGAATAAATCACTGTCAGCTATGAAGTCAGGTATAGTAAGTAAAAATCTAGTATCTGTAACAAAACTAATTTTAATACCTTTTCTATTATCACCAAAAACCATATCTGAAGTGTACATTTTTCTATCATAAAAAACAGAATCAGTCTTTTGTAGTCTACTCCATAGGGCTTGAGGAACATTATTTAATTTAGCTTTTTCCATATTAAATTTAGGAGTTCTTTTAAAATATAAACTATATCCTAAACATTCAGTAGAATGATCTAATTCTAGAGTTGAGACTTCTAAATCCTTAAAAACAGGATGATTTTCTAGTACAAAAGTTTCTTGTGGATTTTCTACTATATGTAGGTTATAAGGTAAATATTCAACAAGAACTTTTATAGCCTTCATAGCTTCTATAATTCCATTAGGACCAATAATAGTTAAATCTTCAGTTTTGCCACTATTACCCATAGTAGATAGAAGACCAATAAGACCTATTATATGATCACCATGAAGATGAGTTATTAAAATCAAATCGATACCTTTAAAACCACAATTTTTCATTCTCATTGATACTTGAGTTCCTTCGCCACAGTCTATTAAAATTTTTTTCCCTTTATAATTAATAAATAAAGAGGAAAGGTTTCTATTAGGCATAGGTACATTACCACCACATCCTAGCAAAACTAAATCTATCATATAAATTCTCCTTATATATATTTATTTTAAAATAACAATTACTAATTATAGTTTTAACAAAATATATTATAAAATATATTTTATTTAAAAAAGAGATTATTAAATAATCTCCCTTTATCTATCTTCTTTGTATAATTGTTTAATATTATAAATTGATAATAGTACACAAAGTATGGCAATAACAGTTTTCATAGTACCTCCTAAAGTATAATATAGACTTATATCTTAATAATCATCATTATAATCACTTTTAAAAATTTTATTTAATACGCTTTTAATTATATCATAATTAAAGCCTTTATAAGCAAGGTGATTGGCAACTTTGGCATAAGCTTTTTTAGGAACTTCATTTTTTACTCGTTCATATCTTTTTTCTGCCAAATAAAGAGCATTTTCAAATTCAGCATCTACATCAATTTCAGAGATTGCTTCGTCAATGGCAGATTTTTCAATACCTTTATTATAAAGATTTTGTTTTATTTTATTTTTTCCATATTTGTTTAGATTTATATTAGTATTTACAATTTTAGAAGCCAATTCATTGTCATTAATAAAATTATATTTCTTTAAAAAATCAATTATATCATCTACAACATCTCCTTCAAAATCATCTAATAATTTTTCTCTTATTTTTTTCTCAGACTGACTAGCTTTAGATAAAATATTTAAAGCTTTATTTTTACCTTTTAAAAACATTTCATCTTTTAAAATTTGTCTAAGATTATCTTCTTCTATATTGTCACCTTTTTTTAAGTTAAAAGTAAATACTAATTCTTTATAAATTGCCATGAAAAATTTTTCATCAACATAAATATTTACTCTATCCTGGTTTTTTTTTTGAGCTTCGATTTTTGTTATTACAGACATATTCAGTCTCCTTTAGATTAAATTTAATGTTTAAAGTTAAATAAATGTTAAAAATCACTTGTTATATGATTGAAATTATTATATATATTAATATAGTGAATAAATTTTACAATTAAAGTATAAATATAGATAATTTAGTTAATAAAAATATATATTTATGATTATATACTAAAAAAGGAATTTTTATATTATAAACTTAATTGTTATAGAAAAAAGGGAGTAAAAAGGAGAATAATAATGAGGATTGAGGATATAGTTATTGAATCTATATTGAAAAATAATGAGAAAATGGCAGAATTTAGGGACAGTGCTCATAATTTAAGAATAGGAATATTAGGAGGGACATTTGACCCTATACATTATGCTCATCTAGCAACGGTGGAATTTATAAGAGGCAAATATAATTTAGATAAAGTTATTTTCATACCTTCTGGTAATCCTCCTCATAAATTTTGGAATATAACTGATAAAAAAGATCGTTATGAAATGGTAGTGCTTGCTACTGTGAAGAATGAAAATTTTGTGGTTTCTGATATGGAAATTGAGAAAGTTGGAAAGACTTATACTATAGATACTTTGAGAGAGTTAAAAAAGACTTATCCAACTTGTGAATTATTTTTTATTACAGGAGCAGATGCCATATGTGATATAGAAGCTTGGAAAGATGTAGCTGAAAATTTCAAACTAGCCACCTTTATAGCAGCAACAAGACCGGGGATAAGTCTGCTTAGAGCTCAAGATTATATAGAAAAATTGGAAAATAAATATAATGCAAAAATTATAAATGTATATGTACCTTCTTTGGATATATCATCCACATATATAAGAGATCAATTGAACTTAGGAAAATCTGTTAGATATTTAATACCTGAAAATGTGGAAGCATACATAAAAGAAAAAGGCCTATACAATTTTGGAGTTGAGTAAATGAATTATAAAGAAATAGAAAACGTATTAAAAAAAATGCTACCTGAGAGAAGGTTAGAACACTCTCTAAATGTATCGAAGTGTGCAGTGAAATTAAGTGAAATATATAAATGTGATAAGGAAAAGGCAGAGATTGCTGGACTTGTGCATGATTGTGCTAAATATTTTACAGATGAACAAATTGAAGATTGTGTAAGAAAGTTTAACATAGAGTTAGATTCTCTAGAAGTGAATAATATAGCATTATCCCACAGCATTATAGGTTCTTATGTAGCAAAAGAAGTATTTAATATTGATGATGAAGAAATTATAAATGCAATTAAGTATCATACTACGGGTAGAGAAAACATGTCTCTTTTAGAAAAAATAATATATATGGCAGATTTAATAGAAGAAGGAAGAAAATTTCCAAGAGTAGAAGAATTGAGAGAGCTAACTTTTAGTGGAAAGTTAGAAGAAGCTTTAATTTTATCTTTCAATAATACTATAAAATTTGTAATAGATAATAATCAATTAATACATCCAAGGACTGTAAGCGCAAGAAATTATATATTAAGAAATATAATATAAATATATATTTGCTATGTATAGAGTGAATTTTTGAACAAGAAGGTTGTCTGAATCAATTACGAGAATATCTCGTTGTCGATATGAGTGTAGCAAATTTTTATTTTGTATATATAATAGTAATAATATGAATATTTGTGATATAATAACTAGGTAGTTTTAAAATTGAAAGGAGACGGAATATGACTAACATGACTGTTGAACAAATGGCAAAGATTGTTTATGATGCAATTGATGATAAATTAGGTCAAGATATATCAATAATAAATATAGGGAAGGTATCTTCTCTATGTGATTATTTTGTTATAGCAACTGCTGGGTCTACAAGACAAGTTAAAGCAATAGCAGATAATGTACAAGATGAATTAACTAAGTACGGGATAGAACCAAGATCAAAAGAAGGATACGAAACTCAAACTTGGGTATTACTAGATTATGGTGATATAATGGTTCACGTATTTGACGAAGAAAATAGAGGATTTTATAATTTAGAAAAGTTATGGAAAGATGCTCCATATGTTGATGTTGACACTTTAGTATAAAGATGTTAATATTATAGAAAAATAAAGCTTTAAATCAAATAAGTTAGAGTAGTAGGAAATTTTGTTTATTTCAGAGAGTTAGTGGTAGCTGTGAACTAACATAAACTGTTTTTGAACTTGCTAACATAAAATTATTTGGCCGTAGTTGGCATAAAGACTATCTAAGAGAGTTTACTTTTGTAAACTAATTAGGGTGGTACCGCGAAAATATATCCTCGTCCCTAAACGTAAAGTTTAGGACGGGGATTTTTTATATAATTAAGAAATTCTAAAATTTCTTGATTTGGACAAAATAATAATTATGGAAATTATTACAGAAAATACTTAGGAGGTAAAGCATGAGCGTTTACAATTTTAAAAAGATTGAAGACAAGTGGCAAAAAACATGGGTAGAAAATAATCAATATAAAACTGACACAACAGATTCTTCAAAACCAAATTACTATACTTTAGAGATGTTCCCTTACCCATCTGGAAATATACATATGGGACATGTTAGAAACTACTCTATAGGTGACGTAGTCGCTAGATTCAAGAAAATGGAAGGGTACAATGTACTTCATCCAATGGGGTGGGATTCATTTGGTTTACCAGCTGAAAATGCTGCTATAAAACATGGAGTACATCCACATAAATGGACTATGGCGAACATAGAAGACATGAAAGGTCAATTAAAATTATTAGGATTAAGTTATGACTGGGAAAGAGAAGTAGCGACTTCTACTCCAGAATACTATAGATTTACACAAGAAATATTCTTAAAATTCTTAGAAGCAGGTCTTGCTTATAAGAAAAAATCTTTCGTTAACTGGTGTCCGTCTTGTGAGACAGTTCTTGCTAATGAGCAAGTTGTTGGAGGACTTTGCGATAGATGCGATAGCGTAGTTGTAAAAAAAGACTTAGAACAATGGTACTTTAAAACTACTGCATTTGCTGAAGAATTATTAAATGACTTAGATACTTTAGATGGATGGCCAGAAAAAGTTAAAACAATGCAAAGAAACTGGATTGGAAAATCTAATGGTGCTGAGTTAGTATTTGATATAGATGGAAATGATAAATCTATGACTGTTTATACTACTAGACCAGATACTACATATGGTGTTACTTTCATGGTTTTAGCTCCAGAAAGTGAATTAGTTCAAGAATTAGTTGTAGGAACTGAATATGAAGCTGATGTTAATGCTTTCATAGCCAAAATGCACACTAAGACAGAAATAGAAAGAACTGCTTCTGATGTAGAAAAAGAAGGTATGTTCATAGGTAAATATGTTATAAATCCAGTAAACGGTAAGAAGATACCAGTTTGGATAGCAAACTACGTATTAGCTGATTATGGTACTGGTGCAATAATGGCAGTTCCAGCTCATGATGATAGAGATAAGGAATTTGCTGAAAAATACAATTTAGATATAATACCTGTTATAGATGAACATAATAAAATGATAAATTCAGAAGAATTCGATGGAATGGATGCTTCAGAAGCTTTTGAAAAAATAGTTGAAAAACTTGCTAAAGACAACAGAGGTAAGAAGAGTACTAACTATAGATTAAGAGACTGGTTATTATCTAGACAAAGATACTGGGGATGCCCAATACCAGTTGTTTACTGTGATGATTGTGGAATAGTACCAGTAGATAAAAAAGATTTACCAGTATTACTTCCTACAGATGTTGAATTCACAGGAAAAGGAGAATCTCCACTTACTACGTCTAAAGAATTCGCAACTACTTCTTGTCCATGTTGTGGAAAAGAAGCTAGAAGAGAAGTTGATACTATGGATACATTTGTAGATTCATCTTGGTATTTCTTAAGATATATAGATCCTAAAAATACTGAAGAACCATTTAGTAAGGAATTAGTAAATAAATGGATGCCGGTAGATCAATATATAGGTGGGGTAGAACATGCTATAATGCATTTACTTTATGCTAGATTCTTTGTTAAAGCATTCAAATCAATGGGTATGTTAGACTTTGATGAACCATTTAAAAACTTACTTACTCAAGGTATGGTTTTAATGGATGGAAGTAAAATGAGTAAATCTAAAGGTAACACTGTATCACCAATAGAAATAATAAATAAATATGGTGCAGATACAGCTAGATTATTCGTATTATTCGCAGCTCCACCAGAAAGAGATTTAGACTGGTCAGAACAAGGTGTTGAAGGATGCTTCAGATTCTTAAACAGAGTTTATAGATTAGTTGATGAATTAGCTGAAATAGCTAATTCAAATGCAGAAGTTAAAGCTGTAACTAAAGAAGATAAAGCAATGAGACTTGTAATACATTCAACACTTAAGAAAGTTACTGCTGATTTAAGTGAAAAATTTGGATTTAATACTGCAATAGCGGCATTAATGGAATTAATAAATGAAATGTACAAATATAAAGAATTAGATACTAGAAATGATGGAATAATCAGAGAAGGTATTGAGACAATAGTAACTATACTTGCACCATTTACTCCTCACTTAGGTGAAGAATTATGGACTATGATAGGTAAAGAAGGTAGCGTATTTGACATAAGCTGGCCTAAATACGATGAAAAAGCTTTAGTTCAAGATGAAGTAGAAGTAATAGTTCAAGTTAATGGGAAATTAAGAGCAAAAGTAGCTATGGATGCTAACATATCAAGAGAAGATATGGAAAAAATGGCTTTAGAAGATGCAAAAGTTAAAGCTGCAATAGAAGGAAAAAATGTAGTAAAAGTTATTGCTGTTCCTAAAAAATTAGTAAATATAGTTGTTAAATAAAATCTACTTTATATTATATAGACTTATAAGAAGAAATAGAGCTAAAAATAAATCATTAGCTCTATTTTTCTTTATTAAACAAAATAATTATAAAAATAATATATACAATTCTTTTTATGGGTAGTATAATAGTAGAGGAAAATGTTTTTAATCATTATATTTTTTAGGAGGTAAAAAACATGAAACATCAAGTTATACATACTAACAATGCACCAGCTGCAATAGGACCATACTCTCAAGCAGTTAAAGCTGGAAATTTATTATTCGTATCAGGACAAGTTCCTTTTGTACCAGAAACAATGGAAATAGTTGAAGGAGATGTTCAAGCTCAAACTAGACAATCATTAACAAATGTACAAAATATATTAAAAGAAGCTGGAGCTGACTTCTCAGATGTAGTTAAAACTACAGTATTCATAAAAGATATGAATGAATTTGCTCAAATAAATGAAATATATGCTGAATTCTTCGGTGAAAACAAACCAGCTAGAGCTTGTGTTGAAGTTGCTAGATTACCAAAAGACGTTAAAGTTGAAATAGAAGTAATAGCAGTTGTTGAATAATAAAAAATATAACATAAATTTAACAAAAATGACCATCACAGATGGTCATTTTTTATTTATAATTAATACTATATAAAAGCATTAGTTTGTTAAGAGATATGAAAAAGGAGATGGGGGTATGGAAACATCCATTCATGCAATAGCATGTAATAAGTTATTAATTTTATTTGCCACTATAGCAATTACTGGGATTATATGCAGTAAAGGGAGTGAGTTAATAAATATACCAGACGTAGTGCTGTTTTTAATAGTAGGTATTTTATTGGGACCATCAGTTCTTAAAGTTATTGATATTTCTCAATTTCAATTGGAAAATCAATTGATATTAACATTTGGATCTGCATTTATTTTATATTTAGGTGGAAAAGAAGTAAGTTTGAAGGTGCTGAAAAACGTTAAAATATCAGTATTTCTTTTATCGACCTTAGGGGTAGTAATATCATCCTTTTTTATGGCTAAAATTGTAGGGTTTAATTTTCAAATTGGCTTTATGACATGCCTTTTGGCAGGATCAATAATCGCATCTACAGATCCAGCAACAATTGTACCAATATTTAATCAAGTTAAAATAGATAAAAAAGTTAAACAAACTGTAATTAGCGAATCAGCGCTAAATGATGCCACAGGAGCTATAATGACAGTTGCCATATTGTCTATAATTATGGGTGGACATTTTTCTATGGAAGAAAATATATACAATCTTTGTATTATGGTTATCGTTGGAGTAATTGTAGGTTTAATTACAGGATTAGTTTTATTATTTTTAGTTAATGATAGCCCAAAAGGGATATTTAAAGATTATACACCTATAATATCAATCTTATCAGTAATAATAGCATATGAACTTTCTACTTACTTAGGTGGAAGTGGATATATGTCATGTTTTATAGTAGGTTTGGTTACAGGTAATAAACAGAATTTTAAAATGTGGCTTAGCCAAAAGCATTATGATGCTGATTGTAACGTGGTAGAAACTGTAGGTACAATTTGTAGAATGTGTATATTTATAATCTTAGGTAGCCAAGTTCAACTTAGTGAATTATTTAAATATTTTATACCTTCACTATTATCTGTTTTAGGGTTGATATTTATAGTAAGACCTGTATGTGTGCTAGTTTGTACATTGGTAGACAGAAAGGCTAAGTGGAATAAAAAGCAAATATTATTTATGATGTGGGTAAGAGAGACGGGAGTTATACCAGCAGCTCTTTGTGGAATAATTACGTCAATGAAAGTTCCGGGGAGTGAAATAATATCATCTATAGTATTTATGACTATATTAATTACACTTATATTACAAGGAAGTACAACGAAATTATTAGCTAAAAAGCTAGGTTTATTAGAGCTAGAAGTTGTTACAAATGAAGATGAAATAACAAATTAAGCTTAATAAAAATATAGTATAAATTATTTTATATTTATACTATATTTTTTAATTTCAAGGTTTTTTATTTATATGATAAAATATAACATAACTAAATAAAAAAGAGGTAAAGTTATTATGAAGAATTATAAATTAATAGTGACAGATATGGATGGAACTGTTTTAGGAGAAAATCATCAAATTACAGATGAAAATAAGAATGCTTTGAAAGAAGCAGAAAAAATGGGGATTAAAGTAGTTTTTGCAACAGGAAGATTTCATGACTCAGCTAAAGATCATGTAAACTTTCTAGAGGAGGTAATGCCTATAATATCCTCTAATGGATCTATAATTAAGCATCCAATCACAAATAAAGTTTTATATTCAAATTTTATAGATAGAGATATATGTTTGAAAATAATGGATATTATAGATGGATATAACCTTAGATATCAGATTTATACAGATGAGAAAATACTTCAAAAATATGAAACTGAAGAAGAAATGATATTTATGAAAGAATTTATTGCAAAAAATTTCTCTGATAAGACTGAAATAATATTTAAAAAAGATTTAAGAGAAGATATTAAAAATAGCAGTGTGTTAAAGTTTAATATTATGGAAATGGAAAAAACAGAATTATTAGATCAAGCTAGAGTTGATTTAACATCCATAAAAAAAATAGAAATTACATCATCATGGAAAAATAATTTAGAAATAATGAGCGAAGGTAGTCATAAAGGAAAGGCTATAGAGTATCTATCGGATTTATTAGGAATAGATAGAGAAAGTATTATAGCATTTGGAGATAACTACAATGATTTGTCTATGATAGAATTTGCAGGAACTGGTGTAGCAATGGGAAATGCAGAGGAAGAAGTGAAAAAAATTGCTAATCATGTTACTAGTAGAAATGGAGAGAGTGGAGTAGCAAAAGCTATTAATAGTTTAGTTTTACAAAAAGTTGTTAGTGCGTAGATAAGACTTATGATACTATTATAAGAAATATAAACTAATGTGAAATTTCATGTATTAAAGGGGGAAAATGAATGAAACTTTGGGGAGGACGTTTTAGAAGTGAAGAAAATAAGTTAATGGAGGAATTTAATAAATCATTTGGCTTTGATTCAATCTTATACAAAAAAGATATTGAGGGAAGTTTAGCCCATGTTTATATGCAAGTGAAAGTTAATTTGTTAACTGAAGAAGAAGGTAAAATAATAATTGAAGGTTTGAAATCTATAGAAAAAGATATTGAAGATGGGAACTTGTCTCTTATTGGAAATTATGAAGATATTCATAGTTTCATAGAGATTAACTTAATTAAAAGAGTAGGAGATGTGGGTAAAAAACTACATACTGGAAGAAGTAGAAATGATCAGGTAGCTGTAGACATGAGATTATTTGCAAAGGAAAAGTGTAAAGAAATTATTTCTTATGTGGAAAATCTAAAAGATACTCTTAAGGAAGTAGCGGATAATAATCCTATTATTATGCCAGGTTATACTCATTTGCAAAGAGCTCAAGTAGTTACTTTTAAACATCATCTTATGGCATACTATAGTATGTTGGATAGAGATAGTAAGAGATTAAATAATGCTTTGGAAATTTTAGATGAATCTCCTTTAGGATGTGGGGCTTTGGCTGGAACTACTCATAATATTGATAGAAATGTTACTTGTGAAAAATTAGGATTCAAAAAGCCTATGGATAATTTTATGGATGGTGTAAGCGACAGAGATTATTTATTGGAGCTTATGAGTGACTTTTCTATAATAATGATGCATCTAAGTAGACTTAGTGAAGAACTAATAATTTGGAGCTCTCAAGAGTTTAAATTTATTGAATTAGATGATTTATATTCTACTGGTAGTTCAATAATGCCACAAAAGAAAAATCCAGATGGTGCAGAATTAATAAGAGGAAAAACAGGAAGAGTATATGGAAATTTAATTTCATTATTAACTGTTATGAAGGGACTACCGCTAGCTTATAATAAAGATATGCAAGAAGACAAAGAAGGTTTTTTTGATAGTGTAAATACACTTTCTATGTGTCTTCAAATAATGGAAAGAATGATAGCTACATTAAAGCTTAAAGAAGATAATATGAAAAAAGCTGTTAAAGGTGGATTCTTAAACGCTACAGAGGTAGCAGATTACTTAGTAAATAAAAATGTACCTTTTAGAGATGCTCATGGGATTGTAGGGCAAATCGTAATTTATTGTGAAGATAACAATAAAACCATAGAAGATTTATCTCTAGAAGAATTAAATAGTTTTTCAAAAGTTTTTGATAAAGAAATATATGACTTCATTGATTATGAAAATATATTAAACAAAGGTATAAAGAAAAATTTAAAATAAAAAATAAGATGGATTATCCATCTTATTTTTTTATTTTCTACGGAAAGTATTCGATTTTCTTTTTCTGATTTGTCTTTTCTTTATTATTCTAGAAATTATAAAAATAATAAATAAAGTAATTAAAGCTAAAGCAACTTTAAGTGAATATTTTACAATAGTGTTTTCTGTAATAAATCCAAAGACACTATTTAAGTTATTTTTTGCCACTAAATTTATAGTTTTTTCTAAAGTTTTTTCGTTATATACATCTAGAGTACCTACTTTATCACCTTTTTTAACAGGGAGGTTATAGTCTAAATTAACTTTAGCAGTATAATTCTCAGAAGCCTTACTACCTTTTTCTAAAACGATTTTATAGTTGAATTCAGGTTCATAAAGTAGCTCTTTTTCTTTTGTAAATAGAACTCTTTTACTCCTAGTATAATCAGATTTGTTGATTATTGTTTGGTTATAATAATTATCAAATGCATAATCTATAAGGGTTCTAGAATCTACATATACATCTGTACCAAAATCTTTGAATACTGCAGAGATAACTCTCATACCGTTTTTCACAGCACTTGACAATAAGCATCTTCCAGCATCATCAGTATAACCTGTTTTTATTCCATCTACTATATCGTATTTTATATCTACAGACTTTCCTTTGTATTGAATTTTTTCAGTTGAAGTTAAAAACTTATTTGTATTAAAGAAAGTTCTTTTTATAAAACGTTTACTAGTAGGTGTATCATTCATTTCAAACGTTATTGATTTTGTGCTAACTATCTCTCTAATAAGCTCATTACTCATAGCTTCCCTTGCCATTAAAGCCATATCATAAGCTGTTGTATAATGCTCTTTGTCGGGTAATCCATGAGGATTATTAAAATGAGTATTTTTTGCTCCTATTGCCTTTGCTTCTTTGTTCATTAAGTCTGCAAAAGTTTTCGTAGATTTTGATACATATTCAGCTAATACTTCAGCAGCATCGTTTGATGAATGTATTAGTAATCCTTGTAATAATTCCCTAACTGTAAATATTTCCCCTTTTTCTAAATACATACTTGAACCATCTACAGAAGGATCCTTATGAATCTCAACAGGATCATCCAAATTTTTTACATTTTTTATAACTAAATAAGCAGTCCATATTTTTGTTGTTGATGCTGGATATATTTTTTTATTCCCATTCTTCTCGTAAAGTACTTTACCTGTTTCGTAGTCTAATACTACTGAATTAGGTGAAGAAATAGATAGATCCTTGTTATCAGCAAATGCAGAAATTGGACCTGAAAAAGTTGTTATAGAAAGAATAAATACTAGTAAAAAAGATAAAAACTTTTTCATAGGTAACCTCCCAATTTTAATCTTGTATTTTAGTATATCATATTTTTGTTAATAATTAAATTGAGGAGGGATAAAAATAGTGAATAAGAAGAAAATAATTATTTTTATATTAATATTATTCATATGCCCAATAGGGCTAGTTATCAAGGATAAACTTGAATCTAAAGATGATATATATGTTTTAACAGAAGAAGAAAAATCATCAGATGAAAGTATGGAAGAACAAGAAATTAAAAAAGAAGAAAATAATATTACTGATAAAAAAATAACAGTATATGTTAGTGGTGCAGTAAATAAACCTGGAATAGTGACTTTAAATGAGGGCGATAGACTTGCTAAAGCTGTAGAAAAAGTTGGTGGAACAACTAAAAAAGCAGATTTAAATGGTATAAATATGGCTATTAAATTACAGGATGAAATGCATTATATAGTCCCTAGAATAGGAGAGGTAGTTAAAGATAGCGCATCTGAGGTTGTAAGCGAGGGGAATTTTAATCAAGCTGAATCATCAAAAACATCTCAAATAAATATAAATACCGCTACCATAGAAGAACTTGATAAACTACCTGGAGTAGGAGAAGCTACAGCAAATAAAATAGTAAACCATAGAAGTGAGAATGGAGAGTTTAAATCTATTGAAGAAATTAAAAATGTAAATGGAATAGGAGATAAAAAGTTTGAAGAAATGAAAAATCTAATATGCGTAAAGTAAAAATTTTGCTTTGCTTATATGAACAAGATAGTTGGTTCAAGCAAAGCAAATTTTTTATGAGGATTATTATTTACTAACAATAGTAAAATTATTATCAGTTAAATTGAATTTATTTTTCAAATTATTACTTAGGTATATTTTTTTATCCTTTGTAATAAAAATAGCATCAACACCATCTAAACTTTCAACTAAATTTAGACCATTTTCAACACCTAGACCGAAGGTTGTAGTAGATAAGGCGTCGCAAATAATTGATTTATCAGAAACAATAGTAACACTACTTAAATTATTGTTAAAAGGGTATCCAGTGTGTGGATCCAGCATATGATGATAAATTTTATTATTTTTTTCTAAATATCTTTCATAAATTCCAGACGTAACAACAGATTTATTTGAAACTTTAACATTTCCAATGGAATTACCACGAGGTTTAGTTGGGTCTTGAATTCCTATAGAGAAAGGTTGATTGTTTTCTTTGTTTCCAAGAACATAAATATTACCACCTAAGTTTATTAAAGCTCTTTCTAATTTTTCTTCTTTTAAATATTCATATATTTTGTCTGCGGCATAACCTTTAGCAATACCACCTAAATCAATTTTCATATTTTTTTTAGCTAGTTTTACAGAGTTATTATCGTCATCTAAAAGTATATCTTTGTAATTAACTAAAGATAGCTTATCTTTAATTTCTTTTTCAGCAGGTATTTTTGCGTTTTCTGTGCCTATTGCCCACAAATCAATTATAGGACCTACACTAATGTCGAAAGTGTCGTTAGACAGGCTAGAAAAGTTTATAGATTCCTTTATAACGTAATAAGTATCAGAAGATACTTTTACATAAGCATCTCCGGCCTTGTTATTTATTTTAGATATTTCACTGGAAGTTATCTGAGAACTCATTTTATTATCTATATCTTTTAAAATTGCTTCACATTCTTTTAATATTCTATCTCCATCTTTTTTTGTAATATCATATAAGGTTATTTCATTTATAGTTCCTAAATTATAATATGTACTTGAATATTTATCTTCTTTTTTATTTGTAATTATCATAAAAAGAGAAAATAATATAACAATAACTATAATTACTGGGAGTTTTTTCTTATTCATAATGATTCCTCCAATTTTTTATGTTATATTTAATTTGATATTTATAATTATATCAATAATATTTACAAATATTATTAAATTGGTAAA
>NZ_JWHR01000093.1 GCF_000808015.1 Terrisporobacter othiniensis
TCTGTAATATATATATTTTTCTGCTTAATGGATCTATCAATAATTTTTGTATCAAAATACCTTTCTAAGTTTTTAATATGGTTACTAACACTTGGCTGAGATAAATTAAGGTATTTGGCAGCCTTAGTAAAGTTTTTAAATTCAACTACAGATATAAAAGTTTTTAATTCTTCAATCAAAATATACTTCCTCCTATTATTAATGATATAAGTCAATATAATAAGTATAACTTTAACTCTATTATTATAACCATTAATTTTACTTATTATTATCATAAAAAATAGTTATTTTACTTATTATTTTAAACATATTATACTATTTTTGGAGATAAAACAATAAAAAGATAAGAAAGGAAAAATAAGACAACAATGGGAAGAAATATTATGACTAAAATAAAAGATATACTACCTGGTCTTTTGGTAGCAATTATGGTGGCAATTATTAGTATGTTTTTAGGAAAATTTGTACCATCCTTAGGGGCTGCTTCTATAGCCATTTTTTTAGGTATGTTTGTTGGTAATATATTTTTAAATCAAAAAGTTTTTCAAAGTGGATACAAATATTCTGAGTCTGATTTATTATCATATTCGATAGTTTTACTTGGAGCAACTCTTAGTATAAGTACAATTTCAGAAATAGGGTTTAGCGGAGTTGTTTTTATTATATTACAAATGACAGTTACTATTATAGGAACTATATATATAGGAAAAAAATTAGGATTTGGTGAAAACTTTAGATTTTTAATGGCAAGTGGTAATGCCGTTTGTGGTTCTTCTGCCATAGCAGCAACAGCGCCAGTAATAGATGCTAAGGATGATGAAAAAGGTATAGCAATAACAATAGTAAATGTTACAGGAATTATTTTAATGTTTGTATTACCTGCCATAGCTAAGTTTATATATAATAATGATTTACTACATACATCAGGCATGATAGGTGGTATATTACAATCTGTCGGACAAGTTGTTGCCAGTGGGGCTATGGTAAATGAAGGTGTTAAGGATCTTTCTACAATATTTAAAATAGTACGTATTATATTCTTAGTATTTGTAGTTTTTTCTTTTGGTCATATAAAAAATAAAAATAATAAAGAAATAATAAACGAAGAGATAGAAGAGGTTGAGGAGAAAAAAATAAAAGTACCATGGTATGTAATAGGATTTTTCATAATGTGTGGCCTATTTTCCGCTCATATAATACCAGATAGCTTATCAGCTATGTGCAAAGAAATAAGTCATGTATTAGAAATAATAGCCCTAGCAGCTATAGGACTTAGAGTTAATATAAAAGATTTAATTAAACAAGGAAAAAATGCATCATTGTATGGACTATTTGTAGGACTTTTACAAATTGTTTCAGCTATAGTTTTAATGGCTGTATTATTATAATTAAATAAAAAATTAGCTTCGAATATCTTGTCAAGATATTGGGACGTTGCTAAAGTTGATTGAAAGTCATATTAAAAATGTTATTTTAATATGACTTTTTTGATTACTTAAATTAAGAAAAAGTAAATGTGACGAAAATGTAAGTTAAAATGCCTATTATATTACTTAATCTTACGAAAATGTAAAGGCACCAGGAAAATAATTAATGTATACTATGCTTAGTTAAAAGATTGCGAGGTAATTAAAATGAAGGTATTAATATTTACAGGGGCATTTGGAATGGGTCACTACTCAGCAGCACAGGCTGTTAAAGAAGAAATATTAAAAGATAAACCAGAGGCAACAGTAATTATAATCGACATGATAGAGTATATATTTCCAAAACTTAGTAAACTAATATACGATTGTTTCAATTTTATGGTTGATAAGTTTTCTTTAATTTATAATTGTTTTAATAAAGTTGTAGCAAAAAGAACTAGTGTACCACTTAAAAAATCAGTGACAAAAAAAATAGATTTATTATTAAAAAACAATGATGTGGACTTAGTAGTTTCTACTTTTCCTGCATGCTCTCAATATTTTTCTGCATACAAAAAAATGAGAAATTCTAATATTCCTCTTTATACTTATATTACAGATATATCTGTAAATGAGGAATGGATTAGTGAAAAAACAGATATGTATTTTGTAGGTAGTGAGATAACAAAAAAATCACTTTTGTGCAAAAGTGTGGAAAGTGATAAGATAGTAATTAGTGGAATTCCTATAAGACAAAAATTTAAGGAAGAAAAAATAATTGGAAAAATAAAAGATAAAAAAGAAGTATTAGTAATTGGTGGAGGTTTAGGCCTTATTCCATGTTCTTTGGATTTTTTAGAAAGTCTTTCAAAAGATGATAATGTAAAAATAACCTTTATTGCCGGAAAAAATAAAAAACTACTAGAACTTATAAAAAATAAGTACCCTAATATAGAGGCAATAGGTTATACTGATAAAGTTGATAAATATATGAAAAAAGCAGATTTGATAATTTCAAAATCTGGTGGAATAACATTATTTGAAGCTCTTTTTAGTGAAACGCCATTATATGTTATTAGACCATTTTTATATCAGGAAATAGGAAATGCTAAATATATACAAGATAGTTGTATTGGTAAAGTAGTATGGACTAAAGGTGTGGATATTTATGAAGATGTAACATCTTTGCTAAATAATGAACTGCTTTTAGAAAGTATGAAAGAAAATATACTACTTGAAAAAGAAAAATTACAAAGTGCATCACCACTTAATTACTATTATGGAGGGTTAAATGCATGTTATTAAAAATTATGATAATATTGGCAATAATATTGCTGTGCTATAGTATTGTGCCAACTTATCTATATAAACTTCAACATAAATTAACAAAGAAAAATAAGTTAAATGAAAAAGTACTTTATTTAACTTTTGATGATGGTCCAGATGAAAAGTACACATCTTGTCTTTTGGATTTGTTAAAAAAACATAATATAAAGGCAACTTTTTTTATGGTAGCAACTTTTGCTAAGAAAAATCCTATAATAGTAAATAGAATGAAAGAAGAAGGTCACTGTATAGCTCTTCATTCTTTTGAACATAAAAATGCATTATTTCAAAGTAAAGCATACACTTCTTATGATTTTGAACAAAGTGTAAAAACAATGAAGGAACTTGGTGTTGATGTGAAGTATTATAGACCTCCTTGGGGGCATTGCAATATATTTACAAATTATGAAGTAAAAAGGCACAACCTAACTAAAATATTGTGGGATGTTATGGCACAAGATTGGGAAGGTAATACAACAGCTGATATTATATGTGATAAATTATTAAGAAGAAGTAAAGATGGTAGTATAATATGTTTACATGATGGACGTGGCGAAAACGAGGCACCATCAAGAACTATAAAGGCCTTAGAAAAAGCAATTCCAATATGGAAGAAAGAAGGCTATAAATTTTTAATTATGGAGGATTATTATGAATAAAAAAGTTTCGCCAAAGAATATGTTAAAAAATGGTGGACTATTTATTGGGTTAATTTTATTAACCTTTTATATAATTTTTAAAAATAATAATATAGAAGAAATTATAAATACAATCTCTTCTCTTAATATAAGTTATACTACTATAGGTATAGTTTGTAGTTGTACTTTTATTATTTGTGAAGGTATAAATATAGGTAGAAATTTAAAACTTATGGAGTATGATATTAATTTTTTTACATCGATAAAATATGCAATTGTAGGATTATTTTTTAGTTCTGTAACACCTTCTGCATCAGGAGGACAGCCAATGCAAGTTTATTATATGCATAAAGATGGAATTCAAGTATCACATTCATCTTTGGCACTGCTTATGGACCTTGCTAGTTTTCAATTTGTAACAGTAACTATGGCTATAGTTGGATATATAGCTGAGCATAAATTACTAGTTAATACATTAGGGAGTATAAAATATTTAGTTTTATTAGGAATTATTTTAAATACATTAGTTATGCTACTTATATTAACAGCAATTTTTTCAAAAAGATTTATAGGAAAGTTTATCGATTTTATTTGTTTTATTTTAGGAAAGATTAAATATAAAAAAGTAGATAAATTTAAAGAGATGGCAACAGAGCAGGTAAAAGAATACAAAGAAAGTGCTAAGTATTTCAAGGAAAATAAACTTACAGTTTTGAAAGTTTTGATGACCACAACAGTACAAATAGTGGCTCTTCATAGCGTACCATTTTGGATATATAAAGCATTTGGCTTAAGTGGGTATTCTTTAACTACAGTAGTTATGTTACAAGCAGTTTTATATATTAGTGTATCTGCTTTACCGTTACCTGGAGCTGTAGGAGTTAGTGAAAGTGGATTTATGGTTATTTACAAAACTTTATTCCCAGCTCAAATTTTAAGTTCAGCCATGCTTGTAAGTAGAGGAATAAGTTTTTACTTATTAGTATTAATAAGTGGTATATTTATTGCAGGTACTCACATTTTAAATATTAAAGGAAATCACTATGTTAAAGTTACGAGAAAAAGAAGAGGTGAAAATTTTGACTTATAATATACTTGTTGTAGAAGATGATATAGATATAATAAAGCTACTAAAAATTTATCTTGAAAGTGATGGACATAGAGTTATGTCTGCACAAAACGGAATAGATGCTTTAAATATAATAGAAAATATAAAGGTAGATTTAGTAGTTATGGATATTATGATGCCTAAAATGGATGGTTATGAGTTAACTATGCAAATTAGATCAAAATATACTATACCAATAATTATTTTATCTGCTAAAAATGAAGATGATGATAAAATTCTAGGGTTAAATTTAGGTGCAGATGATTATATAACAAAGCCTTTTAATCCAATGGAAATAGTGGCAAGAGTTAATTCTAATTTAAGAAGATTTTATCATTTTAATAAAACTATTGTAGAAAAAGAAGAAACACAATTAATAGTAGGAGACTTGACTTTAGATACACAAAAATTAGCTTTATTTAAAAGAGGAGAAGAAGTTATTGTAACTCCTACAGAGTATAAAATTTTGGCTCTTCTTATGAAAACTCCAGGGAAAGTATATACCAAATTACAGATGTGTGAAGCAATTAATGGGGATTATATTGAAAGTGATAATAATACTATGATGGTTCATGTTTCTAGGCTTCGTGAAAAAGTGGAAGATGATTCGAAAAATCCTGAGTATATTAAAACTGTAAGGGGGATTGGTTATAAAATTGAAAAAAAATAAAAGTAGATTTTATACAATTTTAGTTAGAAACTATATTTTTTTTACAGGTATTATTGTAATTTCTATTATATGCATATTGAAAGGTGTAAATTATGAAATAAAAAATATTGTTAGTGAACCGATGGTTAAAGAATTAGTAGATTATGCGAGTTTAATTCGTGATAAGGAATCTGGCAAAATTAATAAGTCACGTATAAAAAAATTAGCAGGAAAAGATAGCTTTATTCAGATTTTAGATAAGGATAATAAAGTTATCTATGAAAGTGATCCTAACAAAGTTAATAAAAAATTTACAGATGAAGAGCTGAAATATATACATGATTATTATGATAATCCTTATATTGATATTCAAAAATATAAAAATGATAAAGGCAAGGAAAATATATCAGTATCCATAACTTATTATGATGAAGAGAATCATATACATAATCAGATTTATGTTGTAGATGAAAAATTAAATTTAATATATACAAATACAGGTGATAATAAAAAAACTTTTACCAAAGATGAATTTAAATATTTAACAGGAACCTATTTAAAGGGATATGATATTAGAAAATATTACTTCAAAGATAAATATAATGAGAAGATGACACTTTTAATATATACTCCTTCTCTTAGTAATGAACTTTATAGTAAAATTGAGTTAACCTATATAGCTGCATTTATAATATTTATATTCATTTATATTATTTTAATAATAGTATTCATTTTTTGGTTAAATCACAAAGTAAAAAGACCTATAAATATTTTGAATGAAGCCATTATAAAATTTAAAAATGGAGAGCGTGAAAACTATTTAGAATGTGAGGGACCACAAGAGTTTTGTGATATTTGCATTAGTTTTAATGATATGTCAAGAAAGCTATACAATAGTGAAATTAAGAGTAAAAGCTTGGAAGAAGAAAAACAAAAAATGCTTGCAGATATTTCTCATGATTTAAAAACTCCAATAACTGTTATAAAAGGATATTCAAAGGCTATTTGTGATGATCTGGTTTCAGAAGAAGAAAAAAATCAATACCTTATGACCATATATAGGAAAGCTGATGATTTGGATGAATTGATTAATACTTTCTATGAATATAGTAAATTAGAACATCCAGATTATAAACTTGTATTTGAAAGAATTGATATATGCGAATATGTAAGAGTTTATCTTGCAGGAAAGTATGAGGAACTGGATATAAGAGATGTTGAAGTAGATGCTGATATTCCTGATGAGCCTATTTACTGTAATATAGATAGATTTCAACTAAAGCGAGTATTTGAAAATATTATTAACAACTCATTGAAACATAATGATAAAAACCTAGCTATACTGTTTAAATTAGAAAAAGATTATGATAAAGTAAAAATCAATATTGCTGACAATGGATACGGTATTCCTGAGGAAATAAGTAAAAATATATTTGAACCTTTTGTAGTAGGAGAAAAATCACGCACAAAAAAAGGTTCAGGTTTAGGACTAGCTATTAGTAAAAAAATAATAGATGCTCATGGTGGAAGCATAAGTATTGTAGAACCTAGAGAAAACTATAAAACTGAATTTGAAATTATGATTCCTAGGGAAGTATAATAAAAGCATGGAGTAGTATTCTAAATAGCTCCATGCTTTTTTTAACCTTAAACAATAATATTATAAATAGTTGTAGTAATAAAACATACAATAAAAGCTATAGCTGTAGGAATTAAAAATCCTAATACAGTCCACTTTGTACTATTTGTTTCCTTCTTTATAGTTAGTAGAGTGGTAGCGCATGGCCAGTGAAGTAAGCTAAATAACATCATATTCAAGGCTGTTAAATAAGTCCAGCCATTGTTTCTAAGAAGCTCACCAAGGGCTGATAGTTCATCAAATTCAATCATTTTACCCGTAGCCATATAACTCATAATCAAAATAGGTACTACGATTTCGTTGGCAGGAAAACCTAGTATGAATGCCAATAAAATAAAACCATCAAGTCCTATTACTTTACCTAAAGGATCTAAAGCTTTGGCGGCATGAGACAATATACTCATATCTCCAATGTAAATATTGGCAAAAATCCATATGATAATTCCTGCTGGAATAGCTACAGTAACAGCTCTTCTTAGAACAAACAAAGTTCTATCCATAATCGAAGTGTAGATCAATCTTCCTACTTGAGGTGGTCTGTATGGTGGAAGTTCTAAAGTAAAAGTTGATGGAATTCCTTTCAACAAAGTCTTAGACAACAGAAAAGAAACTAGTAAAGTAGTAAGTACACCTACAATTATTAATAAAGTAATGGAAAGGGCAGTGACACTACTAGATAAAAAATTGCTACTAATAACTGAGCTGAAGAATATACTTGATATGGCTATTAAGGTAGGAAATCGTCCATTACAAGGAACAAAGTTATTAGTAAGTATGGCTATCAATCGCTCCCTTGGAGAGTCGATTATTCTACAACCAATAACTCCTGCAGCATTGCAACCAAACCCCATACACATAGTCAAACATTGCTTTCCATGACAACATGCCTTCTTGAATAAATGGTCTAAATTAAAGGCTACTCTAGGAAGATATCCTAAATCTTCTAGTAAGGTAAATAAAGGGAAGAAAATAGCCATAGGTGGTAGCATGACAGATACAACCCAAGCTAAAGTTCTATACATTCCATAAGTTAACATTTCATTTAACCATAGGGGAAAACCAATGCTATTTAACAAAGTATAAATTTTTGGTTCGATAGAAAATAGAAGATCAGAAAGCATGGCTGAAGGTACGTTGGCACCTTCAATGGTAATCCAAAGTATTCCACAAAGTAGTAATAACATAAGTGGAATGCCTAAGATTTTAGAGGAGACAACTTTATCAATCTTTTCATCTCTATCTATGGCGTTTTTATTAGTAATTGTCACAACTTCATCACTTATAGCCTTTGCATAGTCATAAGTTGTCTTGGTAAAGTGACTTCTTATTTTACTTTTATCAAAAACATCGGGCATTTTACTTTTAACATTATTTAATTCATTCAAAATATCATTTTCTGTATAATCATTTAAAGACGTTAAAATACTTTCATCGCCATCAATCAATCTAAGACCCAACCATCTAGGATTAATTGCAGGGATTATATTTATCAAATCTTCTTTAATGGAGCCAACTATACTTTCAATTTCTTCATCGTAGTATACAGGTTTATTTTCAAACTTATATTCATTTTTTACAACTTTATTTAAAGTTTCTTTAAGGTCTTCCATACCTAGTCCACTTCTGGCAGCAGTCAAAACAACAGGAATACCAAGTTTATCTTCAAGCTTATTCTTATCAATTTTAATACCTTTTTTATTTGCTTCATCAAGTAAATTCAAACATAAAACCACATTGTCTGTCAGTTCCATTACTTGAAAAAGAAGATTTAAATTTCTCTCTATACAAGTGCTATCACAAACAACAATAACAGCATCAGGACTTCCAAAACAAATAAAGTCACGAGCAACTATTTCCTCTTGTGACAGAGGAAATAAAGAATAAGTGCCAGGCAAATCTATAAGGCTGTAATTAATATCTCTATAAGAAAAATCCCCCCTAGCAGTACAAACAGTTTTACCAGGCCAATTACCTGTATGTTGTTTTAAACCAGTTAAATAATTAAAAACTGTACTTTTTCCTGTGTTTGGATTACCAGCTAAAGCAATCATAAATTCATTATCTTTTTTTTCTATATGAAAAATGTCTTCTAAAGATTTTATTTTAGTAGATTGTTGTGTCAAACCCATAATGTTATCCCCCTAAAATAAATAATTATTAAATATATGATACTAAGATTAAATTACTTTCTTCTTGGCGTAAAGCAATCTTACTACCCCTAATGTTGTAAACTGTTAAATTGTTTTTTGGACCCTTTCTAAGAACATCTATCTCAGCTCCTTCAGTTAAACCTAAAGCAAGCATTCTTTCTTTTAAGTTTCCCGTAGAAAGTAAACTCTCAACCTTAACAGTATTTTTCACCTTGATGTCTGTAAGTTTTTTCATATTGCACCCCCAATTAATTGATATCTAAAAATTAGCAGAGTCATTACCTAAGATGATCCTCAGCATATAGCTCAAGATAAGTGACAAACTTCACAAATAAGGTTTGTTTTAAGCAACGGACTTGCATGAAGCTGAGCAAAAGCATGTCGTTGACGATACGAGCGTAGTGAGTTTTAGCTTAGGCTAACATTCTTAATTTAGATTATGCACATATGACTAAAAGTGTTCGAAAAAGGTAGTAATATTTAAAACTTATTAAAAATATAAAATTATAGGAGGGGGTTTTGTGAGTAAAAGAGAAGATTACTACACTTTTAATGAGTATATGAAAAATAATAAATTAACACCTAGCGAAGAGGATTATATTGAGATGATTTACAGATTAAATCTTGAAAATGATAAAGTACAAGTTAAGGATATCTCTAAAAAACTCAATATTAAACCACCCTCAGTAACAAAAATGATAAAAAAACTAAATGATAAAAATATGTTAATTTATAAAAAATACGATAACATTGAATTAACATCTTTGGGAGAAAGTGTTGGAGAAAGACTTTTAAATAGACATAATACCATAAAAAAATTTTTAACTATTATTGGAATAAAAGAGTCTATTCATGAGGAAACAGAGACTATAGAACACACAATAAATGTTGAAACGTTGATAAAAATTGAGGAGCTAATTAATTTTTTTAGGGAGAATGAAGATGTTTTAAAAAGGCTTAAATCCTATCAAGAGGAAAATAAAGATTGAAGGGTGATTTCATGAAATTAGAACATATTTTAAAAGATATAGAAAAAATTTTATTATTAGGTCCTAAGGATGTAGAAATAAAAGGGTTAGAATACGATTCAAGAAATGTAAAAGAAGGGGATTTATTAATTTGTATTAATGGTGCTAATGTTAATGGACATAAATTTATTGAAAGTGCAAAGGCTAAAGGTGCAGTTGCATTTATAATTGAAGAAGATGTCCAAAAAGACGATGGATTTACTTATATAAAAGTAAAAAGCACAAATGAAGTTATGACTATTCTAGGAAGAAATTTTTATGAAGACCCAAGTGAAAAAATAGAATTAATAGGAGTAACGGGTACCAATGGAAAGACTAGTGTGGCGACTTTTTTAAAAGATATACTTAGCCAAGATGATAAATGTGGTTTTATTGGAACTACAGGTATATTTGATGGGAGAGATAATTATTTAAATAAAAATACAACTCCCAATAATATTGAAATTCAAAAAAGTCTAAATAATATGGTTAAAAATAATTGTAAATATTGTACTATGGAAGTTTCATCACATGCTTTAGCTTTAAAAAGAGTGGAAAATTTAAAATATAAAATAGGTATATTTACAAACTTAACAGAAGATCATTTAGACTTTCATAAAACCTTTGAAAATTATAGAAAAGCAAAAGAATCTTTATTTCACATGACCACAAGTGCAAATATTATTAATATAGATGATGTGAATGGAAGAATAATATTAGACAGTATTAAAGAATTAGAAGTGCCATATTACACCTATGGAATAAATTATGAATCTACATTTACGGCTAAGAATGTAAAGCTTTATGAAGACAAAACAGTATTTACATTACTTGGACCAAATAATTTTGAAACTAAAGTAACTTTAAATATGGTGGGACAGTTTACAGTTTATAATTGTTTAGCAGTTATTTGCGCTTGTTATGTATTAGGTATGGATATAAATGAAATTGTGAATCGAATAAGTAAATTAAAAGGTGTAAATGGTAGGTTTGAAAGGGTGGATAATAATAAAAATATTCATGTATTTGTGGATTATGCTCATACGCCTGATGCCCTGGACAATGTTTTAAAAAGTATAAAAGCATTTGCAAGAGGCAGAATAATTACAGTTTTTGGATGTGGTGGAAATAGAGAAAAAGAAAAAAGACCTCTTATGGGAAGAATAGCTCAAAAATATTCAGATTTAGCTATAATAACCTCAGACAATCCAAGGTATGAGGACCCAAGTGAAATAATAAAAGATATATTAATAGGGATAGATAAAAATAAAGAAAACTACATTGTTACAGTAGATAGAAAAGATGCTATTAAAGAGGCAATTCAAAGAGCAAAAGAAGGAGATATAGTACTTATAGCAGGTAAAGGTCATGAAAATTATCAAATAATTAAAGACGAAATAGTTGAATTTGATGATAAACTTGTTGCAAAAGAGATTTTGAATAATATGGATTAAAAGAGTTTAGGTATAAAATAAAAGTATGAAAAATTAAATGTAAATATTGAAATGGATAGTAAGTAGATTATTAAAAGAATTAAATTTGAATATATAATTAAAGTAAAAAAACAAGAAGAATGATAAGTTCTACTTGTTTTTTTTTGAAAGGTTATTTATTTTCTAATAATTTATGTGATATCTTATTTTTTTCAAACCATCTAATAGCAAAATCTTTAAAAAGAGTTTCATTTTTACTAAGTCGTCTATTTTTTAATTGTGATAAGAAAATATTTGCTGAGAAAGAGTTTTGCAAATGGCAAATATGTATGCTATTATCAATATTTTTTTTGTAAGATAAAGCTACATTATAAGGAAGTAGTGTTATACCTATATTTTCACAAACTAAAGCTAAAAGTGTTTTCGTTTGAGAGTCTATATACAAAGTGTTTGGAAAATAATTAAGATTGCCCCAAGTATTTAAAAATACATTATGTAAATAATAATCTCCATTGACGCAAATATATTTTTCCTTAGCTGTATCGAAAATATCTACAGAAGATCTTCCAGCCAAAGGGTGCTTTTTAGATGTTACAAGGACCAATTCATCATCAATTATTTTGTGAAGACTTAAAATATTTTTATGCTCATAATGGGAATTAATAAATCCTAGATTTAACATGGATTCATTAATGTATTCAATAATTTTACTATTAGACCTTTCGATTAAATCTACTTGAATATTAGGATATTCCATTTGAAAGTCTCCAATAAGAGATGCCACACCATATTCCACCATGGTATCTATTACTCCAATGGAGATAGAACTGCTTTCTTCACAAGAATATTTTTTCATATCTAATAAAATATTTTTATAATCTGCCATAGATTTGTGTGCGAACTTATAGAACTCTTCTCCTGCATCAGTGAGTTTTATACTTCTATGCTGTCTATTAAATAGCTCAACTCCAAGTTCTTTTTCCAATGATTTTATATGTTTTGATATTGAGGATTGAGATATATATAATTCTTGTGATGCTAGGGTAAAATGATTATACTTTACTATGGCTAAAAAAGACTTTAATTGTTCAAAAGTCATAAAAAATCCCCCTAACCTAAACCTATATCTTCTATTATAACAGATAACATGAGTTCTAGGGTGCACAATATATTATAATAAATTGAAGTTGAGGTAATTTAAATGACCTTCTCTTATTAAGAGATAAATTTGACAAAAAGTGATATACTAGATTTAATTTAAAAGTTTTTGGAGGCATAAAATTGAATAGTTCAGTGAAAAAATTAACAGAAGCTGCTATATTATCATCGGCTTTTATTATTATTACAATGATAGCTTTATCTACAGGATTAGGGTATGGCTTATATTTAGATTTTGGGGTACCAATAATATTTGCATTAATTTATTTTAGGTGTGAATTCAAATATACATTAATGTGTGGAATAAATAGCGTTGTTTTAATTTTATTTGTTCTTGGTAACTTTGCAGCGGCCATATTAGTTAGCCAAAGTTTTCTGTTAGGATTATTATGTGGTTATTTAATATTAAAATCATCAGAGATTTTTGATGATTTGTATTTAGGGGCTATAATTGGCATTATATTTATGGTATTAGTAGATATTTATGCTAAAAATATTATAGGATATAGCTTTATGCAAGAATTCCAAGGATACATAGATTATGTTAAAAATAATCCAGCAATACTAGATAGATTAGAAAATTTATTGCCATTTATTAAGATTAATTTAGAGGTTATTTATTATTTACTTATAGCCATATTCCCATTTGGAATGGTATCTTGTATATATTTCCTATCTATAATGTGTGGAAAAAGACTTAGAATTTTAAATGAAAATGCAAAGAGAAAATACTTTATGATGAGATCCATAAGAAGCTATGGAAACTTTATGTGTATAAAAAAAGAGTATTTTTATTATGGATTGGGATATATTATTTTAGTTAACTTGTTAAGGATTAGTAATGTGAATATGACCAATGTTTATTTAAAAACAATACTTACTTGTTTGGAATATTTATCATACTATTTTATTTTCAGGGACACGCATATATTAATAGGAAATTATATAAATATTAAATATAAAAAGAGAAGCTTAAATTTATTATACTTTGGTGTTACAATAGTTTCTTTGTTTAGTATTTTTAGAATTACATTTTTAGTTTATGTGATAGTAGCAGTATTTATGGATAAAAAATTTGACTTAAGAAAAAAGCAAAAGTATATTGTGGATATTCATACAGAGAAATTAATAAGTACATATAAGATATAAAATTTCGCTAAAGTTGTTACTTAGAATTTAATTTTTAAAAAAATAATATGGAAAAATTTAAAAATATATTGCTAATGAATAAAAGTAATGTTACAATTTTATCATAATTTGAATATGAAATGGATCTATGAAGATCACAAAAAAGCCATGAAGGTGAATATACTTTCGTGGCTTTTTTTGTTAAAAATTAAAAATTATAGGGAAACATGACAAATTATAGGGAAATATAATATGAGGGGGCTAAAGAAAAATGAAATTAAAGAAAAATATTGCTAAGCTATTATCAATGGTATTATTAGTAGGAACTCTAGCAGGATGTTCTAATACTTCAAATGAGGGCTCTGATTCTTCAAAAAAATCTGGAGTTGAACAAAGAAAAGAAAATAATGAGTTAGTAGTTGCTGTTGGAGCAGAACCTGAAGCTGGGTTTGATGCAATAACTGGCGGACATGGATCTATAACTAAGCTGTTTTTCTCAACATTAATGAAAAGAGATAAAGAACTTGGATGGGAAAATGATTTAGCAAAGGATTATAAAATATCTGATGATAAATTAACTTGGACAGTTACAATAAGAGATGATGCTAAGTTTACTGACGGAAAAACTTTAACTGCAGAGGATGTTGCATTTACATATCAAACAACTAAAGACAGTTCAACAGAAGTTGACTTAACAATGATTGACAAAATAGAAGCTAAAGATGATACTACAGTAGAATTTAAACTTAAAAGACCAATGTCTACATTTATAGAAAAATTAGGTGCTTGTGGTATAGTTCCTAAACATGCTTATGATGATGCATTCAAAGATAACCCAATAGGATCTGGACCATACAAATTTGTAGACTGGGCAAAAGGACAACAAGTTATA
The DNA here is from genome assembly GCF_000808015.1 of Terrisporobacter othiniensis. Lineage (GTDB taxonomy): Bacteria > Bacillota > Clostridia > Peptostreptococcales > Peptostreptococcaceae > Terrisporobacter > Terrisporobacter muris. The sequence continues at coordinate 14,535 of NZ_JWHR01000093.1, forward strand.
GCAGAAGCTAATGAAGATTACTATGGAGATAAACCAAGTATAAAAAAATTAACTATGGTATTTTTAGAAACTGATGCAGCATATGCTGCTGTAAAATCAGGTGATGTTGATATGGCAACTATAAATGGAGACCTTGCTAAAGAAAAAGTTGAGGGAACTGAAATTTTAGACATACCAAGTATAGAAACTTATGGTGTGGAATTCCCAATGGTTGCAAATACTGGCAAAAAAACTGAAAGTGGAAATGAAATAGGAAATAATGTTACAAGCGATGAAGCAATAAGAAAAGCATTAAATACTGCTGTTGATAGACAAGGAATGGTTGATGGAGTTCTTAATGGATATGGAACAGTATCTACAACTGGACTTGAAAAAATGCCTTGGTTAAATGAAGAAACAGTACTTGATGAGTCAAAATACAATGATGTTGATGCTGCTAAGAAAATATTAGAAGATGGTGGATGGAAAGATAGTGATAATGATGGAATATTAGAAAAAGATGGAACTAAAGCATCTTTCAAATTATTATATACTGCTGGAAACTATAGACAAGCAATGGGATTGGAATTCCAAAAAGTAGCTAAAGAATTAGGAATAGAAGTAACTTTAGAAGAAAGAACTTGGGATACAATAGTGGAAGATATACACAAAGAAGCTGTATTATTTGGATTTGGGTCAGGAGATCCATCAGAACTTTATAACTTATACTATGGTGGAGCTGCAAATACACCAGTTGAGTGGGATAATGCAGGATTCTATGATAATAAAACTGTAAATAAATACATAGACAAAGCTTTAGAGAGTGAAAATGAAGAAGAAGCTCTACCATACTGGCAAAAAGCTCAATGGGATGGAAAAACTGGTGCTTCAGCTATAGGTGATGCTCCATACTGTTGGTTAGTAAATGCAAATCATGTTTATATAGTAAGTGAAGGATTTGATATAGGAAATCCAGTTGTTCAACCTCATGGTGGAAGAATTTTTGATAATGTTACAGAATGGTCGTGGAAATAAGACAAAATAATCTATATAATGTAAGTAGAGGACATTCTTTTAGGATGTCCTCACATTAGAATATATGTGAAAATTCCATTCTTTCCTTGAATAAATACATTGGTATTTGTTCAAGGAAAGAATGGAATTTATAAATGCGAAGATTGCAAAAGGGGAGTTTATTGGATGAAAAATAGTAAAAATATAGGAGTTTTCCTATCAAAAAAAATTATAAGATTAATAACATTATTAGTGGCTCTCTGCATAGTTACTTTTGTGTTGATGGAGCTATCTCCAATAGACCCAGTAACAGCTTATGTGGGGGCTAGTACAAAAGTAAGTGCAGCACAAAGAGAATTAATTGCAGAACATTGGGGATTAAACCAACCACCAGTGGAAAGATTTATGTGTTGGTTCAAATCAATTATTCAAGGAGACTGGGGAACTTCATTAATTTATAGAAGACCAGTTCTAGAAGTTATAGGTCAAAAGTTTAAAGCATCTCTATATTTAATGATGATAGCCTGGGTTATTTCCGGCTTATTAGGTTTTGTAATGGGAATAATCAGTGGTACTAATGAAAATAAAGTAATAGATAAAATAATACGTGGATACTGCTATATAGTTATATCAACACCAACATTTTGGCTAGGTATTTTATTTATTATGGTATTTTCTGTTTCTCTTGGATGGTTCCCAGTAGCCCTGGGAGTACCAATAGGTGTAAGTTCAGCTGATGTGACCTTTACGGATTTAGTCAGCCATATAATTCTTCCTGCATTCACTTTAAGCCTTATAGGTGTTTCTAATATTTGCTTACATACTAGAGAAAAAGTTATAGAAGTTATGAATAGCGACTATGTTTTATTTGCAAAAGCGCGTGGAGAAAGCAAAAGAAGTATAATTTTTAACCATGTAATAAAAAATGTTTCACTTCCTGCCATAACACTACAGTTTTTATCATTTAGTGAATTGTTTGCAGGAACAATATTTGCAGAGCAGGTATTTTCTTATCCAGGATTAGGTCAAGCAACAGTATCAGCAGGACTTAAGGGAGACTTACCTTTACTTATGGGAATAGTAATAATCAGTTGTATATTTGTTTATAGTGGAAATGTGATTGCGGATTTACTATATAGAATAATAGATCCAAGGATTAAAGGAGGGGAAGCGGCATAATGAGTGAATTAAATAGCACTGTGAAAAGAAAATCTTCCCCATTTGAATTTGGAATTAGAGAGAAAACAATACTTTCCCTAGTAATATTTATAGTATTTTTTATAGCAATACTTATTGCAGGGAGTGTTATTGATCCAGAAAAGTTTAGTATTGATTTAATTAATAAAAGTCAAGCACCTTCAATGACTCACATATTTGGAACGGACTGGATAGGAAGGGATATGTTTTTTAGAACATTAAAAGGACTAAGCATAAGTATGAAAATAGGAGTTTTATCTTCTATTATAAGTGGAATTATTGCTGTGATACTAGGTATCATAGGGCCTACTTGTGGAAAAAAAGTAGATTCAGTTATAACTTGGTTTATAGATTTAGTCTTATCAGTACCTCACACTTTAATAATAATATTAATTTCCATGGCAGCGGGTGGAGGACTAAAGGGAATAGTTCTTGGGGTATCATTAACTCACTGGACGTCACTTACTAGAATAATTAGAGCAGAAGTTATGCAAGTAAAAGAATCTGATTATACAAAAATAGCAAGAAACTTTGGAAAATCAAATTTATATATAGCTAAAAATCATATTTTACCTCATGTAATACCACAGCTTTTAGTTGGAATAGTATTAATTTTCCCTCATGCTATCTTACATGAAGCCTCAGTAACTTTCTTAGGATTTGGTCTACAATCTCATGAACCAGCTATAGGAATTATTTTATCAGAAGCTATGAAATATTTGACTAGTGGAAAATGGTGGTTAGCATTTTTCCCAGGTATATCTTTAGTTTTAGTTTCTATGATGGTAGATAATATGGGTAAAAAAATAGGAAAATTAATTGATTCTAAAACAGCGTATAACTAGGAGGTAGTCATGAATAAGGAACCAATTTTAAGTGTTAGAAATTTGGAGATATGTTTTAGTCAGTACACAAAAGGATTAAAAAGAATAGATTCAAAAGCTATAAATAATTTAGATATTGATTTATACAAAGGTGAAATATTGGCAGTTGTGGGATCTAGTGGCTCAGGTAAAAGTTTGCTTGCTCACTCCTTACTTGGAATACTACCTAGCAATGCGGTTACAAAGGGAGATATAACTTACAAGAATGAGCCCTTAGATGAAAAAAGAAAAGAAAAACTTAGAGGAAAGGAAATTGTGTTTATTCCTCAATCAGTTAACTACTTAGATCCATTAATGGAGGTTGGAAAACAAGTTAAAATTTCTATAAAAGATAAAAAGAAAAGTAATAGCATACTTAGAAATGTTTTTAGCAAATATAATTTAGAAGAAAAAGTGGAAAAATATTATCCTTTCCAGCTATCAGGTGGAATGGCAAGAAAGGTGCTACTTTCTAGTGCGCTAGTTTCTGATTGCGAAGTAATAATAGCAGACGAACCAACACCAGGTCTTGATGAAAAGTCTTTGAACGAAGCATTGAAAGATTTTAGAGATTTGGCTGACAGTGGATGTGCATTGCTTATAATTACTCATGATATATCTGCAGCACTAAAAATTGCAGACAGGGTGGCAATATTCTATGGGGGTACTACTTTGGAAATTGCAAAAGCAGAAGACTTTAAAAATGGTGGAGAAAATTTAAGACATCCATATACAAAAGCACTATTTAATGCACTACCTAATAATAAATTCCAATCAATAAAAGGAAGTCAACCGCTGGCTAGTGAACTACCTGTGGGATGTTTATTTTATGATAGATGTGAAAAAAGAACACCTGATTGTGAAAACATAAAACCTGAAATGAAAGAAATAAGAGATGGAAAGGTGAGATGTTTATATGCTACTTAAGGCTGAAAATATTAACTTTAAATATAGAGGAGATAAATATATATTAAAAGATATAAATTTATCTGTGGATAGTAGTGAAATCGTTGGAATAGTTGCACCTAGCGGATTTGGAAAAACTACTTTTGCTAAAATCCTGGCAGGATATATAAAACCTGATAAAGGAAGAGTTTCTTTGGAAGGGTGTGAAAGTGAGAAGTCAGGATTTAACCCAGTGCAATTAATTTTTCAACATCCAGAAAAATCAGTAAATCCAAAATGGAAGATGATAAAAATTTTAAATGAAGCTTATGAAGTAAGTGATGAAATGATAGAAGCCATGGGAATTAAAAAAGAATGGCTAAAAAGATGGCCAAGTGAACTTTCTGGTGGAGAGCTGCAAAGGTTTTGTGTTCTTAGAGCACTTAGTCCACAGACGAAATTTCTGATTGCAGATGAGATGACCACAATGCTAGATGCCATAACTCAGGCTCAAATTTGGCAGGTGGTGATTAAGTACTGTAAGGATAATGGAATTGGGCTTATTGTTATTAGTCATGATAAGGATCTTGTAGCTCGAGTTTGTGATAGGGTTATTAACTTAGAGAACAATAGGGAAGTAGATAAGCTTATGGAAGTTAATGAGAATATAGTATAAATAAAAGTAAATTTTTATTTATGAAAGAATATATAAGGGTGTTTCACTAAAAATAGTGGAGCACTCTTTTTTAATATTAAAAAATTATAATTTATATGTTTTGTGAAGACATTATAATTTTCAACTGCAAATAATAATATAAAAATTTGGGGATATATATTATTAGAGAAAATAATACTTAGATAAATATTGTCTTTATAATACAATGACGAAAGGATACGCTAAAAATGGAAGTAAATGCTTGGAGAGACTTTAAAGATGGAATTTGGCAGGATAAAATAGATGTTAGGGATTTTATACAAAGTAATTACACTCCATATGAAGGTGATGATAAATTCCTAGCTGGAGCCACAGAAAATACTAAAAAATTATGGTCACAAGTAATGGAATTAAATGAAAAAGAAAGAGAAAATGGTGGAGTATTAGATGTGGATACTCATACTGTATCTGGAATAAATGCTTATAAAGCAGGATATTTAAACAAAGATTTAGAAACTATAGTAGGTTTTCAAACAGATGAGCCATTTAAAAGAGCAGTAATGCCTTTTGGTGGTATAAGAATGGTGGAATCATCTTGTAAAGCATATGGATATGAGTTGGATGAAGAGATAATAGAAATATTTTCTAAATACAGAAAAACTCATAACCAAGGTGTTTTTGATGCTTATACAAAAGACATGAGACTGGCAAGAAAAGCAGGTATTATTACAGGTCTTCCAGATGCTTATGGTAGAGGAAGAATAATAGGAGATTATAGAAGAGTTGCTCTATATGGTGTGGATAGACTAATTGAAAATAAAATAGTTGAAAAAGATGAATTAGACGATGAAGAAATGTCAGAAGATGTGATAAGATTAAGAGAAGAACTATCTGAACAAATAAGAGCATTGGAACAATTAAAAGAGATGGCTGAAATTTATGGATTTGATATTTCTGTGCCAGCAATGAATGCAAAAGAAGCTATTCAATGGGTATATTTTGGATTTTTAGGAGCAATAAAAGACCAAAATGGTGCAGCTATGTCTCTTGGTAAAACTTCTACTTTCTTAGATATTTATATTGAAAGAGATTTAAAATCAGGATTAATAACAGAAGAAGAGGCACAAGAGATGATAGATCACTTTGTTATGAAATTAAGACTTGTTAAATTTCTTAGAACACCAGATTACAATGAATTATTCTCAGGGGATCCAACATGGGTAACAGAAAGTATAGGCGGTATGGGTCTTGATGGAAGAACACTTGTAACTAAAAACTCTTTTAGAATGTTAAATACACTTTATACACTGGGGCCATCTCCAGAACCAAACTTAACAGTTTTATGGTCCACTAGATTACCACAAGGATTCAAAGATTTCTGTTCAAAAGTTTCTATAGATACAAGTTCAGTTCAATATGAAAATGACGACATGATGACAAACTACTACGGAGATGACTACGCCATAGCTTGCTGTGTATCAGCTATGGGTGTTGGTAAACAAATGCAGTTCTTTGGCGCTAGAGTAAACTTAGCCAAAACACTGCTTTATGCTATAAATGATGGTGTAGATGAAAAACTGGGAACACAGGTAGCACCTAAATTTGGAAAAATAGAAGGCGAATACTTAGATTACGATGAAGTTTTAGAAAAGTTTGAACATTATACAGATTGGTTAGCAAAACTTTATGTAAATACATTAAATGTAATACACTATATGCATGATAAATATTGCTATGAACGTTTACAAATGGCTTTACATGATAGAGATATAGTTAGAACAATGGCGTGTGGTATAGCTGGACTTTCTGTTTGTGCAGATAGTTTATCGGCTATTAAATATGCAAAAGTTAAACCGATAAGAAATGAGCAAGGTATAGCTGTTGATTTTGAAGTGGAAGGTGACTTCCCTACTTATGGTAATAACGATGATAGAGTAGATAGTATAGCAGTTTATTTAGTAGAAAGCATGATGAATAAAATAAGAAGGAATAAAACTTACAGAAATGCTATCCATACTCAATCTGTTCTTACTATAACTTCAAATGTGGTTTATGGTAAGAAAACTGGTGCAACTCCAGATGGTAGAAAAGCAGGAGAACCATTTGCACCAGGAGCTAATCCAATGCATGGTAGAGATAAGAGTGGTTCACTGGCATCACTAGCAACTGTTGCCAAACTTCCATATAATCACTCAATAGATGGAATATCAAATACATTTTCTATCATACCAAATGCTTTAGGAAAAACAGAAGAAGAAAGAATAAGAAATTTAAGTAGTTTGATGGATGGATATTTCTCACAAGATGCTCATCACTTAAACGTAAATGTACTTGTTAGAGAAACTCTACTTCATGCAATGGAACATCCAGAGCAGTATCCACAACTTACAATTAGAGTATCTGGATATGCTGTAAACTTTATTAAGTTAACTAAAGAACAACAAATGGATGTAATTAATAGAACATTCCATGAAAAGATGTAATTGAATATAAAATAGATAAGTAACAGAAATGATGACAGCCATGACTAGGTAGTATTGTAAAAAGTGTGTATTTTCCCATTGGAGAATACACACTTTCAAAAGATCCTTATGTATCTACTTTGTTTGCGCCATATCTAATCTCATGGATGAATAAGCATAAAGGTGATGTAAATATAGAGTATAGTGATATTACATCTAAATATCATATGTATGTAGTACAAGGACCTAAATCAAAAGATATGATAAATTCACTGGTAAAAGAAAACATAGATGAGGTCCCAAGTGAAGATAGTGGAATGATGAGAAACATAATGTCTTTTCAACTATAGGTAAAGGAATATCCACCAAAAGTTTAATAAATCTTAATAGTATGAAAATAAGAGATTAAAATTTAGGTTATTATTTTATTTATACATAAATCTCTAAAAGTCAAAACAAATCCCAAAAATAGATTAGAACAAGAATTCATATGAAATGCTTTCATTTTTTCATATAATGTAATAGTAAAGGAGGTGTAAACAAAAGATATTCAAATACTATTTGATGCAAATAGAATAAGAAAAATGAAAAAAGGAAGTATATTGTTAAATGTGGGAAGAGGAACATCTGTAGATACAGAGGCCTTATGTGATACAATAGAAAGTGAGCCTCTATCTGGGGGGGGACTTGACGTAGTCAATCCAAAACAACTACTTAGTAATCATAGACTTTAGAATTTGAAAAAATGTTGTTATAACACCTTATATCTCTGGATGGTACAATTTAGAAGAAAGATATGAACAAATATTTGATATTAGCTTAGAGAACTTATAAAGATTTTTAAGTAATGAAAAATTGTTTAATATTGTAGATTTTAATACAGAATATGTAAATATGCTTATCTAGTTATTAAAGAATACTACACTTAGTTTATGATAAGTCAGGGGGAGTTAAGAAACATGAATATATTGATTGGAGTTTTAATACCTTTTTTTGGAACAATACTGGGAGCTGCTTGTGTTTTCATAATGAAAAAAGAAATTAATGAATTAGTTAATAAAGGTTTACTGGGGTTCGCATCTGGTGTAATGATAGCCGCATCAGTATGGTCTTTAATTATTCCATCTCTTAATATGAGTAGCAATATGGGAAAATTATCATTTATACCAGCAGCTTTAGGAATTTCTATAGGCATAGTATTTATGCTTTTATTAGATATTATAATACCTCATATACATTCTAATAATGACAAACAAGAAGGATTAAAAAGTGAAAAAATAAAAAAAACAACAATGCTTGTATTGGCAGTTGTTCTTCATAATATACCAGAAGGAATGGCAGTTGGAGTAGTTTTTGCAGGGATTATGGGGCAAGATAGCGTTATAACAATAGCTGGAGCTTTCGCACTTTCTATAGGGATTGCAATTCAAAACTTTCCAGAAGGTGCTATAATTTCAATGCCACTTAGAAGTGAAGGCTTTAGCAAATCAAAATCATTTTTATATGGAGCATTGTCTGGAGTAGTGGAACCTATTGCTGCATTATTGACAATTCTATTTTCATCAACTATTGAACCATTAATGCCATATCTTTTATCTTTTGCTGCTGGTGCTATGATTTATGTCGTAGTAGAAGAATTGATTCCAGAATCATCTGCAGGAGAACACTCTAATATAGGAACAATTGGATTTGCGCTAGGTTTTGTAATAATGATGATTTTAGATGTGTCACTTGGATAAAATTTTGTATAAAAAACATATTAGTTAATATATATAATGGACTGTCTCAATATACGTTTTAATTGTATAAAGAGGCAGTTCTTTTTTACTTACAAGGAATTTAACTCTCACTGTTTCAATACATTTAGAAATATTCCTAGTAATTTAATTAAAGACCTCGTAAGTGTATTGGTTACAAAACACTTGTGGAGGCCTTTGCTGTAGCATAAACATAAAGTGTTGAACTTGAGTTGACGATTTAGCATATAATATAATAGTAAAGGATGTGTAAACAAAAGATGACTAAAAACGAAAAAATAGAAATAATAAAAAAGGCCTCAAAACTACTTTTAAACAACAACAAAGAAAAAGCTTTAGAAATCATAAATAATCAGTACAAATTTGAATATAAAAAATAGAAAAAAGAAGTTATAGTGATAGACAAAAACTAAGAATCTTTATAAGACATAGATTTATTGATAGGTATAGTGGAGACAAATTATTAAAGTCAGGTATTCTAAAAGTTTTCTCCACATACTTTCCAAAAGAATTTCCATATCATAGAAACGGGAAAATGGACGAGACCTACATGGCTTATTGGTAACTGGTACCTACAATAGACCATATAAATTCCATAGCTACAGGTGATAAAGATGAAGACGATAATATAATTAAGACATCTCAATTAAATAATTCAATAAAATCAAACTGGACATTAGAACAGTTGAGATAGAAAATTTATGATACTGGAGATAGGTAACATAGTCAAGTAGTAAGGCGAATGTAGTTATTTTACTATTTCTTACAATAGTACTAAAAAATAGCTCTATTAATTTTATATTAACTAATAAAGCTATTTTTTATGCCAACTAAATTAACAAATCAAAGACTTAATCCCAGCACTTATTGTACCTTCCAACATACCACCATGATAGGAAATAACTTTACTTATAGGTAGTTGTGAGACCTTTTTTACAGAATTAAGGTAAGTTTCATTATCAAAATTTAACCCTTTATTAGTAAGTTCCAATAAATTAAGTTGTATATTTAATAAATTGCCTGCAATTAAAAGCTCTTCGTCTTTTATATATAAACTAACATGACTAGGTGTATGACCAGGTGTGGATATCACTTTGATATTGTCAAAATGAGGAGTAATATCATTATCATTTAATTTTATATGAACTAAAAATTTATTATCAAGTGAAGGAGCCATAACTATAACATCTGGTATAGCATTTACAATATCTTTTGTACAACCTAAATTGTCAAAACCTTTATGTGTTAAAAGTATATAGCTTAAATATCTTATATCAAGTCCTTCCTTATAAAAGGCAGTTTTGATAGTTTCAAACTCTCCTGGATATGCACTGTCAACTAAAAGCATTTTTCCTTTATTCATAATTACTACAGGATAAGTAAATTTATCCGGATGCATTTTCGTTGGAATTTTTAGCATATATATATTGTCATTTACTTTCATTTTGCCTCCTATTTTTCTGATTTATATATATTATCGGAAATGTGAGCTTTATTATGTTGATAAAAAAATAGCAGAAAAGTAGATAATTTTAAAAGTTTGTAAAAAAGTATAATTTTGAGTAAGATCGTTGTCTGAAGTGCCGGCAAAATGTTTCGCCGACACGTCGCTCAAGCGAAGTGAATTTTTTATTAAAATAGAGGGTAAATTATAGAAGATAATAGCGATTATTACATAAGAACAAATAGGAGGGAAATTAATGGTAAAAAAATTTAGAAATACCATGGTAGTATTTTTAACCTTAACACTAATAATAAGTAACTTAGGAAGTATAACTTACTCATTTGCACAAACAAATAAAGTAAATCAAAGTATTACTACAGACTGTAAGCCTGATAAAGTCACAAATGTACAGGTAGCAAAAAAAACTTCCACATGTATAAAACTACAGTGGAGTAGTGTAAAATGTGCTACTGGATATAGAATTTACAGATCAACTATGAAGAATGGGATATATAGAAAAATTGAGGGAGTATGTGGAAAAACTACATGCTATGTAGATAAGGATTTGGATTGTGGAACTAATTATTACTACAAAATTAGAGCGTTTAAAAAAGTAGGAGATAAAACATGTTTAGGTTGCCCATCTGATATACTAGATACTACAACTTGTCCAGCTGTAGTAAAATTTCTAAATGCTAATTGTGTATCTAACTCTTCTATAGAATTAGATTGGCAAACTGTATACAGATCTTCTGGATATGAAGTGTATAGAGCAATTAGTGAAAATGGAAATTATGAAAGAATAGCTACTCTTACAGATAATGGAAAAACTTCTTTCAGAGATAAGAATTTGAGAAGGGGTAAAAAATATTATTATAAAGTAAGAGCTTTTAAAGAATTGAACGGTCAGATATGCTTTGGAGAATATTCGGATATTTTAGATGTTTGCACTGAAAAATAATATATAAAAGAGTGATTAAAATAAAAAAAGTAATGTTAAAAGGCATTATCTATAGATAGTGCTTTTTTTTGTGAGAAAATAAACAATGAAATCAAATAATTATGGAAATTTTGATAAGTTTATGTGATTAAGGTATAATAAATCATGTTCAAATGTGTTTGAATTTGTTTGTTATTAAATAAACGAACATAAATAAACAAAAATGCTTGCAAAAAATGAGGGTTTATGGAATAATGTAAACATAGACGAACATAAATGAACTTCAAAATAAACATGAAAAGAAGGTATGATAATGTTCCAATTAGATAGACACAAAAAAATATATGATTATATAGTTAAAAATAAAAATGCTACAGTAAATGAATTAGCTGATATTTGTGAAGTGGCAACCATGACCATAAGAAGAGATCTAGATAAGATGGAAAAAGATGGTCTAATCACCAGGGTATTTGGGGGAGCTGTAATAGATAGTTCCATGGTAAAAGAAGTTGACTACGAAGACAAAGAAAAATGCTATATGGAAGAAAAAGTAAGAATTGCAAAAGAAGCAGTGAAGCTAGTAAATGATAATTCCATAGTTATTTTAGACGCAGGTACAACTTGCATGGAAATAGCAAAACAGCTAGTTGATAAAAATAATTTAAAAGTAATTACAACAGATATATTAATTGCTGCCTATTTAATGAAGTATGAAAATTTAGAAGTTTATTGTACAGGTGGAAGAATTCAAAGAAACACAGGAAGTTGTTTAGATACTTATACTATAGATTTCTTAAATAATATAAATGCAGATATATGCTTTGTGGGGGCAAGTGCTATAAATCAAAACTTAGAACTATCAACTTTTGTTCCAAACAAAGCCAAGGTGAAACAAGCCATGATAGAAGCTGCCATGCATAGAGTCCTTGTAACTGACAATTCAAAATTCAACAAAAGAAGTTTTACTAAAATCAGAAGCTTAAAAAATTTTGAAATAGTCATTGCTAATGAAGGGTTAGATGAAGAATTGATAAAGAAAATGGAAGATGAAGGTGTAAACATTAAATTAGTTTAAAGATGGGGGAGACATATGAAATTATATGTAATAGCCGATGATCTTACAGGCGCAAATGCAACAAGTGTTTTATTAGCAAAGGAAGGCTTTAAATGTTCCACATTTATAGATTCAGCTCTTCTAAATGATGAAAATATGAGTCGTTGTGATGTAGTAGCTATAAGCACTGATAGTAGAGGTATTACTAAAGAAGAAGCTTATGCAAGAGTAAGCGAAGAAGTACAAAGAGTTAAGCATTTACAACCAGTATACACAAAAAGAATAGACTCAACTTTAAGAGGAAACATAGGAGCAGAAATAGATGCAATCTTAGACCAAGATAAAAATTCAATTGCTGTAGTTGTGGCATCTTATCCTGACTCGGGGAGAATTTCTATAGGTGGATTTTTATTAGTAGATTCAGTTCCACTACAAAATACTTTAGTGGCAAAAGACCCAAAATGCCCAGTTACCAATTCAAGTGTTAAGGAAATTATACAAAGTCAAACTAAATTTAAAGTATCTGATATACAAATTAGTGATGTATTAAGAGGAGAAGAATTTTTAAGTAGAAAAATTAACTTATTAGTGGATGAAGGAAATAGAATAATTGTTATAGATGCAGTAACTAATGATGAAATAGAAACAATAGCAAAAGCATCTGCTTTAACAAAATTAAATGTTATACCAGTTGATCCTGGACCATTTACTAAATGTTTGATGAATACTAAATATGGATCTTCTCATGTGGGACAAGGTAAGAAAGTTTTTTTTGCCATAGGAAGTGTTAGTAAAACTACTATAGGTCAAATAGAAAACTTAGTTGCAACAAAATCACCAGCTCTTGTGAAGGTGAATCCATTAAAACTTATTGATGATGAGCAAATAGACCAAGAAGTTGAAAGAGTATTACATATAATAGAAGGAAAATTAAAACTTAACCAATCTAATATTGTTGGAATAACTACAACAACTAGGGAAGATGAAGTTTTAAATTTGAGTGAGCTATCAGAAAAACTGGGAATGGATGAAGAAGCCATATCAGTTAAAATAAATAAAGGTTTAGCAAAGATAACAGAGCTAGCCCTAGAATTATCAAATTCATCCATAGGAGCACTATACACTAGTGGTGGTGATGTAACTATGGAAGTTATGAAAAGACTAGGTGTGGAAGGTATAGATATAAAAGATGAGATCATACCGCTGGCTGTTTACGGCAGATTTATAGGAGGAAAATATCCTAATATGCCAGCAATCACAAAAGGTGGCCTTATAGGTGATAAGAAAACATTATCACTTTGTATAGATTACTTGGCAACAAAAGTATCTACACAATATTACGTTAAGTAGTAAAAATATGGCGCCAACGTAATTGCTTCGGCAAGCTCAGCAATTCACGTTGCTTAAAATTCGCTACGCTCATGACGCCAACGATATATCTTTGCTACCGCTTCAGATATATCCGTTGCTTAAATAAATATAAAGAAAGAAGTTAAATTTGGAGGAAGAATTATGAATAAAGCATATATAGGAGTACCTTTAGGAGATCCAGCAGGAATAGGACCAGAAATAGTAGTTAAATCAATAGCAAAAGAAGAAACAAACACTTATGCGAACATAGTTGTATTTGGAAATAAAGAAATATTAGAAAAAGCTATAGAAGTTTGTGAAGTTGAAATGACAATAAATGTTATAGAAGATCCAAAAGATGGAGTATATAACAATAAAACATTAAACTTAGTAAATATAGATAATATAGATATGGACAAGTTTGTTCCAGGTGAAGTTAGTGGAATGTGTGGAAAGGCTGCTTTTGAATATTTAGCTAAATCAGTAGATTATGCTATGAATAGTAAAGTTAAAGCTATAGCAACTACACCACTTAACAAAGAATCATTTAAAGCGGGAAATGTACCGTATATAGGACATACAGAAGTGCTAGAAGATTTAACAAAAACATATAATCCTTTAACTATGTTCCAAGTTAGAGATTTAAGAGTATTTTTCTTAAGCAGACACGTATCACTTAGAAAAGCTTGTGATTTAGTAACTGAGGAAAATATGTATGAATTTATAGTAAGATCAAAAGAAGCTTTAAGACAGCTTGGAATAGAAAATCCTAAAATGGCAGTTGCAGGGCTAAATCCTCACTGTGGAGAGCATGGACTATTTGGTGATGAAGAAAGAGAAATAGAACCAGCTATAGAAAGAGCAAGAAAAGAAGGAATAGATGTAGTAGGACCAATAGGTGCAGATTCAGTGTTCTTCTTTGGGCTACAAGGAAAATTCGATGCAGTACTTTCTCTATATCATGACCAAGGACATATAGCTACAAAAACTGTAGACTTCCACAGAACTATATCATTAACTAATAATATGCCGTTCTTGAGAACATCAGTTGATCATGGAACAGCTTTTGATATAGCATGGAAAAACATAGCCAACGAAGTAAGTTTAGTAGAAGCAATAAGACTTGCAGGAGAGTATGCTCCAAACTTTAATAATAAGTAAGTTTCACTTTATCCATATTGAAAACAATGTATCTAAATTAACGTTATTAGCAATTGAGGATACGAATTTTTAGATACATTGTTTAAAAAATGATAAGTATTATTTATATAGTAATCATAAATTAAAATTTATTAACTTGGGGGAATCGCAATGAATAACGAATTAGTTGTATCAGGACCACAAATATTAATAGGTCTAGGCCTTGGAATAACATTATTAATATTTATGATGTTAAAAACTAAGGTGCATCCATTCTTAGCAATGATAATAAGTGCATCAATAACAGGATTAGTTGGTGGAATGCCAGCTGGAGATGTAGTAAACAGTATAACAACTGGATTTGGTAATACGCTTGGAAGTATAGGTATAATTATAGGATTTGGTGTAATGATGGGTGAAATATTTGAAGTATCTGGAGCAGCAAAAAAGATGGCTCAAATATTTGTTGAAAAGTTAGGTAAAGGTAGAGAAGAATTAGCTCTAGCTATTACAGGATTTTTAGTATCAATACCAATTTTCTGTGATTCAGGATTTGTAATTTTATCACCACTTGCAAAATCAATATCAAGAAATACTAAAAAATCAGTTATATCTTTAGGTTTATCACTAGCACTAGGTTTAGTTATAACTCATACATTAGTACCACCTACTCCAGGACCTGTAGGAGTTGCAGGAATATATGGAGCAAACGTGGGGACTACATTATTATTAGGGATTGTTTGTGCTATACCAATGACATTAGTTGGACTTCTTTATGCTAAGTATATAGGGAAAAAACAATATAAAGTACCAAGTGAAGATGGTGAAAGCTATTTAACTAGCGAAGATTTAGGATCAATTGCTTATGATGAAGCTGCAGCAACTTTAATAGGAACAGAAGAAGTATTACCATCAGCAGTTATGTCATTTATGCCAATATTTGTACCAATAATATTAATATTAATGAAAACAGTTACTACACAAATGGGATTAACAGGTGGAGCAATAGAAGTAATAAACTTCTTGGGAGCACCAGTTATAGCTGTTGGTTTAGGTTTGATAATAGCAATATATGGACTTGGTAAAGACCAAGACAAAAAAGAAATTACAAATACTATGGAAAAAGGTATAAAATCTGCAGGTGTAATTATGTTAGTTACTGGTGCAGGTGGAGCATTAGGAATGATAATAAGAGATTCTGGTGCAGGAGACTACATAGCAGGACTTATAGCAAATACTGCCCTACCAGCTGTAATAATACCATTTGCAATATCATCAATAGTAAGACTTATACAAGGTAGTGGTACAGTTGCTATGACAACAGCAGCGTCTGTAACAGCACCAATGATGGCTACTCTTGGATTATCTCCAGAACTTGCAGTATTATCAGCTTGTATGGGTTCACTTGTATTCTCTCACTTTAACGATTCTTATTTCTGGGTTGTTAACAGAACTTTAGGAGTTACTGAGGTTAAGGAACAATTAAGAGGTTATTCTATAGCAAGTACGATAGTATGGGCTGTAGGATTTGTAGAGTTAATGATATTAAATATATTTATGTAATATATAAGGTCAATCTTACTATTTTAGTGGGATGGCCTTTTTTAGTAAGAAGAAAAGTAGTAAACTAGAGGTGAGTCAATATATATTTAAAAATACAGCTTTATACTATTTAAAAAACAGATAACTATATTATAATTAAAGAAAAAGCTTATATTAGGTGATATAAAAGGAGTAGTTATAAAAATGAAATCAGCAAGTTTTGAAGAAGTTAAAGAAATAGTAGATAGGATAAAAAGCAAAACATTAAAAGAAGTTTTACATATTAAAGCAGTGAGAGAAGAAGTATCATTATATGATAATAAATTTGGAGGAATTCCTTACCTACCAATGGACAAAGAGATTCCTAGAAATAAAAATGGAGAGAAATTAAGATTATTAGCACAAATAAATTTTGAGTAAATGGCATTGTAATCACTTAGTTTAAAGTTTAATTTATCATCAACCTGAGGAGTTTCAGATTTATCGTTGGGTATAAAAAACCAACTTATTGTAGTATTGTCCAAATCTTTAGTTTTTGAAAAGGAACATAAAGAAAAATATAAAGATGATATAAGTAAAATGAAAATAAATTTCTTCAAAAAGGCACCTCCTACATATAAATTATAATTCCATATTATAGAGAACTTATGTGATTATTATGTATGAAAAATTAGAAAAAATAGGGAGATTAATAAAAAAAGAGTTAATTATATTATTATAAGTAACTCTTTTTATATGAAATGATTTAACCAGCTTTGTCTATATTATCATCATCATATCTACTACTATTCAATTTATCCATACCTTTAGATGATGCTATTAATGCTAAATAACATATAATTATAAATGCAAATACAGAAATCCATGCAACTCTATATCCAAATTTATCAACGAATACTCCAAATACTGATGAACCTGCTGCAAAACCTACAGCAAAGAATATTTGAATTACACCTAGTATGGCACCATATTCTTTTTGACCGAAGAATGAACCTGTTAAAATAGATGGCCCAATCATATAAGCAAATACTGATAAACCTTTTAATATGGCAAAAGCAAATGCAAGCATTGGCATTTCTTTAGCAAACATTAAAGATAAACATGCAAATGCTGATAATCCAAAGGCAACAAAAAGTGATTTAGTTATACCTAGTTTATCAAATATTGCTCCACCAATTAAGTTTCCTAATAAACAGAATATGGCAAATACTGATCCTACGGTTCCAACTAGAACTGGACTCATACCAACATTAGTCTTTAGATAAGCTGGAAATTGAACGGCTAAAGCTGATACATACATACCTAAGAAGAATAGCCCTAGTCCAAATACCCAGAAATAGCTAAGTTTTGTAGCCTCTTTGAAAGAGTATCCCATTTTGTTAGATGGAGTATCTGATGGTACTGTTGAATTTTTACCCCTTACAATTTCACTTCCATCTCTAGGCATTCTTAATAAGAAAATGGAAACAGGTAAACCAACTATTAATGATAGTATACCAAACATCATATAGGTTCTACTTGGACCATTGGCTGCAAGTGATGATGTAACTAATTGTTGTAAAAATATATTACCAAGACCACTACCAGCAAATGCTATACCCATAGCTTTACCTTTTGTAACATCATCAAACCAGCTGTTTATCAAAAGAGGAACACCTATTGCAGATATGACAGATGTACCAATTTGAACTAAAGCAGAAACAAGATAAAATTGCCATAACTCTCTACACATGGAGAATAGATAGAATCCTCCACCAGAAAGTATGCATCCGACAACATACATTACTTTAGTGTTTACCTTATTGAATAAAGCACCTATAAAAGGTGATGCAACAGCAGATGCAACTGTACCTATTGTGAATATTAAGGAAAAACCTGCAAGGGTAAATCCAAATTCTTCCACAACATAACTAACAAATTGTGGTTGAATATTGGAAGCTACACCAAATGGTATGGCTTGGATAAGTACACAAGCAATTACTATTAACCAAGCAGTTGAAAAATTCTTTTTATTAATAGAATTAGTCATCATAAAAACCTCCTTTTTTCATTAAGTAGCTTTTATATAATTTGCACTAAATAGAAAAATATATTATAAATTTTATATAATTATAATAAAACATTTAGAAAGCAAAATATATTTCGGATTGATGATGTAAAATACGGCATAAAATTTAATGTTATTATATCAAAATAGATTAATGTATGACCTTATGTTTTTCTCGAATAAAAGTATGTTATTATATCAGTGGATACCATTACATTTAAATAAGAGAGCATACTTATGTTAAGTAAGTCGAAATCTAAATATTAGTAACATAAAGTACCTAAATGATTAGGTGTTTTTTGTTTTCTCCATAAAATCTCCACAACTTCTTTTTATATTAATAAGTAGACAAAAAGAAGGGAGAAGATACTTTGAAAGATAACATTAAAAAAGTAATACTTAAGGTTGAGGACATGGTATGTGTAAATTGTGAAAATCTTATTGAAGACGTGCTTTTAGAAAAGGATGGTGTTATAAAAGTTGAAGCATCACACAATAAAGGTACAGTAAAGATTGATTATAATGAAGATAAAATACCAATAAACGATTTGATTAAAATAATTAATGAAGAAGGATATAAGGCCTTTGATCTCAACAATAAAATAATAAATAAGAATGTGAATAGTAAAAATAAAAAAGTATGAATAAAGATGAGGATAATACATTTTTAATATTAGTAATAGTATTAGTTGGATTGTTGTTTTTAAATAAATACATGTGGGCTGTAATTGATTTGGCTATTGTAAAATCAATAGTTAAAGCTCATAATGGAAAGATAGAAGTAGATAGTATGTTAGGAAAGGAAAGTAATTTTAAAGTGTATTTACCTTTAAAATATGTAAGTCATGGAGGTTAATTTTTGTATATGAGTACAATAATTAATATTCAGGGCTTTTTATAAGGAAGAAAGAAAATTTATTTCATTATATGAACTGGTAAGTATAAAAAACATCATAAAAAGAATGTTGCATACTGAGTTATGTATTCTTAAATACAAATTCCATAAAGGAATATTATAAAAATACAAAAAAATATATTTTTTAGCAGAGAAAAATGTTGGTATTTGTTATAAATAGAAGAATAATAAGATATTTGGTAGATAATGGTAAAAATCTGTAAAAATCCTCGCATTGACATTAAATTAACCGTAAATTAATATGTAAGTAACTAACTAAATATAATACATAAATAATATACAAAATATTATTTTTCGAAGTTTCAAGTGGGTAATTATATTAAAAGTTAAATGAGGAGGGGGAAACAGTGGACACGGTAAAGTTTATTTTTAAACGTGTTTTGATGGCTATTTTTACTATTTTTGTTGCAGCTACTATTACATTCTTTTTGATGAAATTAGTACCAGGAAGCCCCTTTGCTTCTGAAAAAGCAAATGAGATAGCCCAGCAAGCATTAAATGAAAAGTATGGTTTGGACAAACCAGTATTTGAGCAATACACAATATATCTTAAGCAATTGTTGCATGGAGATTTGGGAATTAGTTATAAACTACAACGAAACGTGCCAGTTCTAACAATAATAAAACAGTCATTTCCTATATCTGCTAAGATTGGTGCCATGGCAATTATATTTGCAATAGTGCTTGGTATACCACTTGGATGTTTGTCAGCATTAAAAAGAGAGAAGTGGCAGGATAGTGTAATTCGTGTAATATCAACTCTTGGTATTGCAGTGCCGTCCTTTGTAATAGCAACAGCATCTATGTTGTTGTTTGCAATTCAATTAAACATTCTACCAACATATGGACTCAGTGGACCTTCGAGCTACATTTTGCCTGTATTTACTTTGGGATTTTATCCTATGTGCTATATAACCAGATTAATGCGTTCAAGTATGCTTGACGCTTTAGGTCAGGATTATATTAGAACGGCAAGGGCTAAGGGAATGTCTGAGTTTGTAGTTACATTTAAGCATGCCCTAAAAAATTCATTAATACCAGTTATAACATATTTAGGACCTCTAGTAGCATTCACCCTTGTAGGAGGATTTGTTGTAGAAAAAGTATTTAATATTCCAGGTCTTGGAAGATATTTTATTAAGGCAATAGATGCAAGAGATTATAATATTATAATGGGTACAACTGTATTTTTGGCTTCATTTGTAATATTAATGAACTTGCTTTGTGATATCTTATACAAACTGGTAGATCCTAGAATTAAGTTAGATGATTAGATAAGGGGGATAAATATTATGATTTTAGAAAAAAGTAAGCATTTTACCACTCAGTTAAAATTATCTCCAGAAGACTTTATGCCAGTTTCAAAACAAGAACAAAAAAGCTTAATTTCTATGGGCGAGAATACTAGTTACTGGAAAGATGCATGGAGAAGATTAAAAAATAACAAAATAGCAATGATTTCTTTAATAGTAATTGTACTATTTATTATATTTGCGTTTATAGGGCCTTATTTAAGTCCTTATACATATGACCAGCAAGTAAGGGGACATGAAAACTTAACACCTTGCATGGCTCACCCTTTTGGAACAGATAAATTGGGAAGAGATTTGTTAGTAAGAACTATGGTAGGAGCAAGAATATCTTTATTAATAGGTATAGGTTCTGCTCTTATAGTATTGGTTATAGGTTCAATTTATGGATCTATTTCTGGTCTTATTGGTGGGAAAGTAGATATAGTCATGATGAGAATAGTTGAGATAATCTACTCTTTACCAGATATGCTAATCATTATTTTATTAAGAATAGTATTGCAAGAACCTCTGACGAAGGCTTTTGACTCTGGTGGTGTTTTTGGCCCTCTTCAAACTCTAGGGCCAGGTATAATAGCCATGTTCATAGTTTATGGTTTGCTGTACTGGGTAGGTATGGCAAGAATAGTTCGTGGTCAAGTTTTACAACTTAAAGAAATGGAGTACGTTAGTGCAGCTAGAGCACTTGGTGCTAATAATAAAAGATTAATACTTAAACATTTGCTTCCAAACTGTGTAGGTCAGCTAGTAGTTACTACCATGTTACAAATACCTTCAGCAATATTTACTGAGGCGTTTTTGAGTTTCTTAGGAATAGGTGTAAGCAAGCCATTAGCATCATTAGGTTCATTGGCTTCAGATGCATTAGATGGAATTGCATCTTATCCATATAGATTAATGTTTCCAGCTGTAGCAATAAGTATTATTATACTTGCATTTAACTTATTTGGTGATGGTCTAAGAGATGCCCTTGACCCAAGATTAAAGAAATAAGGGGGACAATTATATGGAGATTACAAATAATAAAAAAGATGTATTATTAAATGTTGATGAATTGGAAGTATCTTTTTTTACTTATGCAGGAGAGGTAAAAGCAGTTCGTAAAATATCTTATGATTTAAAATATGGTGAAGCCATGGGAATAGTTGGAGAGTCAGGAAGTGGGAAATCGGTCGCTTCTTATGCACTTATGGGAATTATTCCAGAACCAGGTAAAGTAATAGGTGGAAGTATTAATTTTGAAAATAAAGAAATAACTAATATGCCAGAATCTGAAATGCTAAAACTAAGAGGAAAAGATGTGGGGATGATATTCCAAGATCCTATGACATCTCTTAATCCTATATT
Organism: Terrisporobacter othiniensis; assembly: GCF_000808015.1. Lineage (GTDB taxonomy): Bacteria > Bacillota > Clostridia > Peptostreptococcales > Peptostreptococcaceae > Terrisporobacter > Terrisporobacter muris. The sequence continues at coordinate 36,437 of NZ_JWHR01000093.1, forward strand.
TACCGTTGGAAGTCAAATTGATGAGAGTTTAAAAAAACATACAGATTTAGATAAAGAAGGAAGAAGAAAAAGAATAATAGAATTATTTGAACTTGTTGGGATTAATCAGCCCCAAAAAAGACTAAAACAATATCCTCACGAGTTTTCTGGGGGAATGAGACAACGTGCTATGATAGCTATGGCTCTAGCTTGTAATCCTAAACTACTAATAGCAGACGAACCCACAACTGCTCTAGATGTTACTATACAAGCTCAAATAATAGAATTATTAAAAGAATTAAAAGAAAAAATTAATATGTCTATCATATTTATTACTCATGATTTGGGAGTTATATCAGAAATATGTGACAAAGTTGCCGTAATGTATGCAGGAAATATTATAGAAAGAGGAAGTATAGATGATATTTTTTATAATCCAAAACATCCATATACTCATGGATTATTAAAATCTATACCTAAAATAAATAATGAAACCCACGAAAGATTAATACCTATAGAAGGTAACCCTGTGGATTTAATCAATCCACCTAAAGGATGTTCTTTTGCACCAAGATGTGAGCATTGTATGAAAGTATGCATGGAAAATGTACCTCCTGTTTATACAATTGACGAAAATCATGAAGTTAGTTGTTGGTTATTAGTGAAAGAAGAATTGGAAGGGGAGGAGTAAACCATGGAAAATGCAAACACTAATTTAGTTGAAATTACAGGATTAAAAAAATACTTTCCAGTAAAAGAGGGATTTCTTAAATCAAATTTTGTAAAAGCTGTGGATGATGTAACTCTTCATATAAAAAAGGGTGAGACTTTAGGATTAGTTGGAGAAAGTGGATGTGGTAAAACTACTTTGGGAAGAACCATACTTAGACTTCATGAGCCAACAGAGGGAAAAATTATATATGATGGTGAAGATATCACTAATGTAAATATGCATTCTTATAGAAGAAGAATGCAAATAATATTTCAAGATCCATATGCTTCTTTAGACCCTAGAATGACAGTTGGGGATATAATTGGAGAGCCTTTAGATATACACAAATTATATAAAAACAGACAAGAAAGACAAGAAAAAATTTATGGTTTGTTGGAGACTGTAGGATTAAATAAAGAGCATGCCAATAGATTTCCGCATGAATTCTCAGGAGGTCAAAGACAAAGAATAGGTATAGCTAGAGCTTTAGCTGTAGAGCCAGAATTTATAGTTTGTGACGAGCCTATATCAGCACTTGACGTTTCAATACAAGCACAAATAGTTAATATGTTGGAAGATTTACAAAAAGAAAGAGGATTTACATACTTGTTTATAGCACATGATTTATCCGTAGTAAAACATATTAGTAATAGAATTGGAGTAATGTACTTAGGTCATTTGGTGGAACTTACATCAAGCAATGAACTATATAAAAACCCTATGCATCCTTATACAAAAACATTATTATCAGCCATTCCAATTGCAGACCCAAAATCAAGCAGAGAAAGAAAACGTATAGTACTTAAAGGAGATATACCAAGTCCTTTAAATCCACCAAGTGGATGCACTTTTAGAACTAGATGTCCACATGCAACTGATGAATGTAAAAATTCAGCACCAATATTAAAAGAGTATGACAAAGGCCACTTTGTAGCTTGTCATAATATTGGAAAAATATAAGATATATATTACTAAGAGTATTATATATAGAGATTTTTTTGAATAGGGGGAGGAATATGAAATTTAAGAAAAAATTAGCAGTCTTATTAGCATCAACTTTAGCAATTAGTACAGCTTTAGTTGGATGTAGCTCTACAGGTGGCGACTCATCGGGAGGGGTTGAAATTAATGTAAATGTTGGTCCAGAACCAGCAACAATAGACCCAGCAAAAAACAGTGCAGTAGACGGAGCCACACTAATAAACCATGCTTTTGAAGGATTAATGAAACTAGATAAGGACAACAAAATAGTAGAAGGTCAAGCAGCAAAATATGAAGTTAATAAAGATGAAACTGTTTATACTTTCACACTTCGTGACGATGCAAAATGGTCAGATGGTGAGCCCGTAAAAGCAGAAGACTTCGTATATTCATGGCAAAGATTAGTTAACCCAAAAACTGGTGCAGATTATAACTACATGATAGACATGGTTAAAAATGCTAACGAAATAATGGCTGGAAAGAAAAAACCAGAAGAATTAGGAATAAAAGCATTAGACGAAAAAACTGTAGAAGTTACATTAGCAACTCCTACACCATATTTCTTAGAAGTATGTGCTTTCCCAGCTACATTCCCAGTTAGAAAAGATGTAGTAGAAGCTAATGCAGATACTTGGTCAACAGATCCAAAAACTTATATAGGAAATGGACCTTATGTATTAAAAGAATGGGAACATCAAGCTAAAATGACATATGTAAAAAATGAAAATTACTATGACTTAGATAAATTAGGACCAGATACTATTAACTTCGTACTTATGGAAGATAAAAACACAATATTATCAGCATTTAAAAATGGTGAAATATTATTTGGTGATGATTTACCAAGTGAAGAAATAGACGCAATGAAAGATAAAGGTTTAGAAATAGAGAAACAACTTGGAACTTACTTCTTATCTATAAATGTTAATAAAGAAGGATTAGATAATGTAAAAGTAAGAGAAGCTTTATCTTTAGCAATAGATAGAGATTATATAGTTGAAAAAGTAGCTAAAGGTGGTCAAATACCTGCAGATTCATTTGTTGCTACTGGTTTAACTGATGCAGATGGAAAAACTGAGTTCCACGAAAATGCTAAAAAATGGTATGATGTAAAAGATTATAAAGGAAATGTTGAAAAAGCAAAGAAACTTCTTAAAGAAGCTGGATATGAAAATGGTAAAGGTCTTCCAAGTATAGAGCTTATGTGTAATCCAGGACATGAGCCAATAATGGAAGCAGTTCAAAATATGTGGAAAGAAAATCTTGGAGTGAATTCTACTATATCATCTCAAGACTGGAACGTATTCTTAGAAACAAGAAAACAAGGAGATTTCCAAGTTGCTCGTGATGGTTGGTTAGGTGACTACAATGATCCAATATCTTTCATAGATATGTGGATAACTGGTGGAGGAAATAATAACGCTCAATGGTCAAACAAAGAATACGATAAATTAGTATCTGAAATAAAAGCTACAACTGATTCAAAAGAAAGATATGCAAAAATGCATGAGGCTGAAGATATATTAGCTAAAGATATGCCAATAATACCACTATATTACTACACTGATTTATATATAATATCAGATAAGTTAGAAGGTATGTATACTTCACCACTTGGATATAAATACTTTATGTATTGTAAAGTAACTGAATAGAAAATAATATATAAGTAAATAGAAGAAGGGGCTATCTCAAAATAAAAAGATAGTTCCACAAAAAAGGAAAGGATGAGCTCTATGTGAGTTCATCTTTTTTTGTGACCAGTAGGGGCAACAACTTGATTGAGAAAGTCCATTGAAGTATTGATATTGGAACTACTAGATAAGGGGAAGGGTATTCATAGTGAGTTAGAACCTGAAGGAAGCCTAGGATAAAGTCTAGTTCTAAGGAACAAAAATTACATATGAAGCTACTGAGAAATGGATGAGTTTGCGTAACAGAACAAAGTATAATATTATCCAAGTCTTAAGTATTAAATGTAGCAGATATATGAGCGGAAGGTTGTTGATCTTATCTGGGGGAGATCTGATAGATATATCATTAATAAAGAATGTATTTTTTTAAGCAGCTTGCCCACGCGTGGCTCAAATAGTAACCTACATAGTGATATGTAGATAACATAAATATTTAATTTAGAAATAGAAAAGAAGAGAGTATCTCTTTTAATGATAAAAAATCATTTTGAGATACTCCTTTCTTTTGTCTGTATTACAGGCAATTAATTTAATTTTAGGGATTTATATAAACTATTAAACTTATATATACATTGTTAATAAATATAAATTAAGGTTAAGGTATAAATATTTATTAACAAGTAGTAAAAATAAGTCATAATAGGGATTTAAGTATATTTAACATAATATATCAATATAAAACAACTCCACTTTAGAACTACAACCTAAAATAGAGTTGTTTTTATATACAAAGAGAAGATACTTGCATTAAACTTCTACATTGTTAGAGCTATTATCACTGGAATTATTTTTTGTTAAAGTATTAAAAAACCAATCACCACTTTTATCACAAGAAATACCAAGTAAGGCACCCATTAATAAAGAAGGAACTAATATCATCCAGTTTCCGCCAGCAGCAAATGTTGAGAAACATCCCATAAAAGTACCAGGGATAAAATCAAACCATTTTGATTTACCTATTATACACATTATAAAAGTGACTATGGCACACCATATACCTAGAGTACCTAATATGGGAACTAAATCAGTTAAGAAGAATATAGTAACACCACAAAGAACACCAGCCATATTTGGGATAATAGTTTTTTTAAGACCTTCCACACCATGGTGACCACATGCAAAGTAAGTAGTACATCCAGCAAAACCAGCCCAACCGAAAAGTCCTACATATCCAGCAAACCATGTCCATATACCACAAAGTATGGCAGTAGTTATTCCCAGTGCGCAAAGATAACTCATTTTTTTCATATCATTCACCTAATAAACCTTATATTAAAGAAGTTGTGATTTATTACGTTTGATGAATTGACCACGATTAGCAGTTCCTATATATTCACCATCTTTAGCAATAACATCACCTCTAGATAAAGTCATAACAGGGTAACCATTTAACTTAATTCCTTCAAAAGCAGTATAATCAACGTTTTCATGTAATATAGATTTAGTTAAAGTTACTTCTTTGTTAGGATCATATAATACTAAGTCAGCGTCACTTCCTATAGCTATAGTACCTTTTTTAGGATACATACCAAATACTTTAGCCACATTTGTAGCAGTTACTTCAACAACTTTATTTAAAGATAAGCCATGTTTTGGTCCTTCAGAAAGCATTATTGGCATTCTTGTTTCTATACCAGGGCCACCATTTGGTATTTTAGCAAAATTGTCTTTTCCTAATTTCTTTTGTTCAAAGAAGAATGGACAGTGGTCAGTTGCTACTGTTTGTATAGTACCATCTTTTAATTGTTGCCATATGTAATCCCAATTAGATTTATTACGAAGTGGAGGAGACATTACATATTTAGCACCATTGAAATTAGGTTCTTCATAATTATCATCTGATAACATTAAGTATTGAGGACAAGTTTCTCCCATAATTGGAAGTCCAGCTTCACGAGCTTCTTTTATTTTTGATATAGACTCTTTACAGCTGTTGTGAACTATAAATAAAGGAGCATCAGTTAATTTAGCAAGAGTTATAGCTCTGTTTGCTGCTTCACCTTCACAATTAGCTGGTCTTGAAACTGCATGATATTTAGGCTCTGTTTTACCTTCTGCTAGAAGTTTTTCAACTCTATGATTTATTACATGATAGTTTTCGCAGTGAACAGCTACTAAAGCACCACATTCTTTTGATTTTTCTAATATATTCATAAATGCAGCATCGTTAACTCTCATTCCGTCATAAACCATGTAAACTTTAAAGCTTGTAACACCTTCATCTACCATACTAGGCATTTCTTCTAAAGTTTCCTTATCAGCATGAGTAACAGCTATATGAAGACCATAATCTATGCAAGATTTAGATCCTTTTTCTTTCCATATTTTTAGACCATCAGCTAAAGTTCCATCACCAGGTTGAACACAGTAGTCTATTACAGATGTAGTACCACCTATAGCAGCTGCTTTTGAACCAGTTTCAAAATCGTCACTTGAGAAAGTTCCACCAAAAGGCATATCTAAGTGAGTATGGGCATCTATACCACCAGGTATTATTAATTTATCAGTAGCATCTATTATATTTTCACAATCTAAGTTTTGACCTATTTCAGTTATTATTCCATCTTTTATACCTATATCGCCTTTGTAAGTATCAGAAGCTGTTACAATAGTACCATTTTTTATTACCTTATCAAATTTACTCATAATTTCCTCCTCAAATAAAAAAATATTATTAATTGTGGATTATAGTATTAGTCAGTTAAATCAGCTTTTAAAACAGCATTTAGAAGAACTGTAGCTCCGTTTGCACATTGCTCTGGAGTAGAGTATTCTTGTTCACAATGTGAATGACCATCTTTAGAAACTACGAAAATCATAGTTGTTGGCATCATGTAAGAAACGAACTGAGCATCATGTCCAGCACCTGAATTAATATATTGATGAGGAATATTTAATTCTTCAGCTGATTTTTTAACATATCCTACTAATTCTTTGTCATAGTAAACAGTGTCTCTGTTCCAAGCTAATTCAACTTCACATTTGCATTTAGCCCATTCTTTATTTTCTAAACTTCTTACTATTTCATATACTTTATCTAATAATTTTTGATCTTCATGACGAACGTCTATAGAGAATTCCACAAAATCAGGTATAACTGTATGTACACATGGGTGACAAACTATTTCACCTGTAGTATAAACTAACTCTTTATTTCCTAATTTGTCTATTTCATCGTGTAAGTAGCAAAGAGCTTGAGATGCAGCATATAAAGCGTCTTGACGTTTATGCATAGGAGTTGTACCAGCATGGTCTGATTGACCATAGAATTTTATACGGCAGTTGAACATTCCAAGTACACAAGTAACAACACCAACATCATTGCCAGCATCTTCAAGTATTGGACCTTGTTCTATATGAAGTTCAAACATGCATTTATATTTATCAGTATTTAAACGATTTTCTTTTTGTCCTTTATATTTAAATTTTTCTAATTGAGAGCCGAAAGTAGTTGTTTTATCTAATACACTTTTTGAGCTCATCATATTTTCATATTTGAAGTTTTTAGCTATTTCTGCAGGAAGTACATCGTTACACACTATTCCTGAACTCATCATTGCAGGTGGGTATAATGAACCTTCTTCATTTGTCCATATCATAGCAGTAAGAGGATGTTTATGAGGTATTTTTTCAGTAGCTACAGTTTCTAAAACTTCCATAGCACCCATAACACCTAAGATACCATCATAGTTACCACCGTTTTTTACAGAGTCACAGTGAGAGCCCATTACAATTCTTTTTGCGTTGGGATCTGTTCCTGGTAAAGTGGCATACATATTAGCCATATCATCAGTTTCTATAGTTGCACCAATAGCTTCCATTCTTTTTACAAATTCATCTCTAGCTTTAATAGCTTCGGGAGATAAAGAGTATCTTGTTATTCCGCCATGTCCTGCATCCCCGAATTTTGAAAAAGTTTCAATTTTATCTCTCATTCTTTCAGTACTACATTTAAACATACAAACCTACCTCCAATAATTAAATTTTATAATATTAAGAAAGTATGTAAACGTTTACATATCTTCTATACTATTTTTATAAGGCTGAAAAGTTAGAAAGTCAACTATTTTATAAAAATTTAACAATTCCAAAATGGAATGAGTGAATATTGAAACAATAATATTAAGATGAAAGTTATTAAATATGTGATAAAATATAGTTGAAATAAAAACCATAATAAATAAAAAATAAATATAATACAAATGGTTGGGGAAAGGGAATATATGGATATACGTCAGATTGCAGAGAAAGCAGGTGTATCAGTAGCAACAGTATCTAGAGTACAAAATCATCCAGAAACAGTTGCTAAAGCTACTAGAGAAAAAGTTCAAGCTATTATCGATGAGTGTAACTATACACCAAACTGGTTTGCTAGGGGGATGAACATAGGTAAAGCAGAAACTATTGGAATTATTGTTCCAGATATTTTGAATCCAAGCTATATGGAAATTATAAAAGGAATAGAGGACATTATGACGGAAAGCGGTTACATAACTGTTATTTGTGACGGTTCATGTGACGCTCAAAAAGAAGAAGACAGTATAAATAGTTTAATTAAAAGAAATACTGATGGCCTAATAATTATCTCAAGTTCAATAAGTAGACAGAAGCTACTTTCTATAAAGTCAAAAGGAATACCTATAGTGTCAATAGGAGAAAGTAACGCTTGTAAAGAAATTGATACAGTTAAAATTGATTATGAAAAAGCAAGCTATAAAGCAACTAAGCATTTGATAGATATTGGATATGATAAAATTGCTATTATTAACGGGCCGAAAGAAAAAAGAGAAAATGCCTTGAGGTTAGAAGGTTTTAAGAGAGCTTTGAAGAATAATAATATTAAAATGGAAAAAGATTATATTTTACATTCGAAAGTATCTTTGGATGAGGGTTATTTACTTACTAAGAAGTTACTTAAATTGAAAAATCCACCAAGGGCAATTTTTGCTACAGATGATATTTTCGCTTTTGCTGCAATGGCGGCGTTAAGGGATAATAATGTAAAAGTACCAGAGGATATAGCTGTTATAGGGTTTGATAATATAAATCTTTCAAGGATGATTGAATCAAAATTAACAACAGTAATAAATCCTCTACATAAGCAAGGAGTACTAGGTGCTAGATTATTGATTGATATAATTAATAACCTTGAATCTGAAGATAGTTTTACTCAAGAAATATTACTAGAAACAAAGATTAAAATACGCAAATCATGTGGTTATGGTAGGAGAATAGGGGAGATATTTTAATTATGTTAGAGACTAACTTCATGGGATTGAATTTAAAAAATCCAGTAATAATTTCAGCCGGTCCTTGGAATGGTAATGGTAAAAAATTAAGAAATAATCTAAGAGCTGGCGCAGGGGCTGTAATTACAGAAACTATAGTGAGTGATCCATACTCTAAAACAGGAGAACAAATAGCATTTAATGGAAAAGGATTACAAAATATAAGATTTTATAGTCGTTTTCAACTGGAAAGATGGAAAGAGGAACTAAAAATAGCTAAAAGTGATGGAGGAATTGTTATAGCAAGCATATCAGGCCACTCTCCATCAGAAATTACATATTTGGCAAAGAAGCTAGAAAAATATGGTGCAGACGGTATAGAAATATCCTTATCAAGTCCATTAGGAGAAGGTGTAGAAATACCTTGTTCTGATAGTGAGTTTGTTTTTAATGTGGTAAATGATGTATCAAAAAATATAAAAATACCAGTAATGGTGAAATTATCTCAGCATGTTAATAATATAAGTGAAGTATCAAAAGCTGCAAAAAAGGCAGGTGCAAGTGCAATAAGTGCTATAAATACCATAAGATGTATTTTGGGTGTAGATATAGACAAAGAGATTCCGTTGTTACCAACTTATGGGGGATATTCTGGAGAACCTATTAGACCAATTGCATTAGCTAGTGTAGCATCTATTGCACAATCTGTAGATATACCTGTTTGTGGTATAGGTGGAATAGGAAATTATGAGCATGTAATAGAGTATATTATGTTAGGAGCATCTGCAGTACAAATTGGCACAGCCCTTATGTTAAATGGAGATAGTATAATTAAAAAAATAGTAAATGATCTAGAAAAGTGGTTTAAAGAGAAAAAAATTAATTCCATAAGTGAAATATGTGGTAAGGCATTGGAAAAAATTAAACCATTAGATGAATTAGCGCTAGAGCCGATGACATGTAAATCAGATAATAAAAAATGCGAAGAGGGTTGTAACTTATGTGTAGAGCATTGTTTAGAGAATGCAATAGATACAGTGAATGATAATGATATAAAGATTGATCAAGAAAAATGCATAGGATGTGGGTTATGCATTTTTGTTTGCCCTATAAATAAATTAAAAATTTATGATGAAAGTTAATTACCATAAGGAATATGAGAGTGAACTATTTTAAGAAGTTACCACATAAAAATATTATTAAATATTTTTATGCGGTACATTTTTTTGTTATATAAATAAAAAAATAACAAAAATATTACTTTTTTGTTGACAATGGTAAGAAATGGAATTATAAATTAAGTATAAACCTTATGTAACCGTTTACATAAATTACATAAATTACATAAAATCACATTTGAAAGAGGGGGTATTATGGAAAAGCAGAGTAAAGAAATTAAAGATAGTTTGCCAGCAAAGGAATTATTTTTAATGGGAGCTGCACTTTTTTCCATGCATTTTGGGTCATCAAGTATGACATGGCCAATGAACTGGGGAAAAGAAAGTGGTAGTTCTGTATTTATAGCTTTTATAGGAGTACTTATTACAGCATTACTAATGCCAATGTTAGCTTATGTGGCTCTTGTTAGAGGAGAGGGAACTTATAATACATTAACAAAAAAAATTATGCCGAAATTTGGTTCTATCTTTACAACAATTACTATATTGATGCTAGGGCCATTATATGTGGTTCCAAGAATGAGTGCATCATCATGGGATGGTATAGTTCAAGCAACAGGGTTTGAAACAAGTAGTAAATTGCCAATAATTATATTTTCTATAATTTTCTATTTAGTAACATATTGGTTTTTAGCAGGTAGATCAGACACTATGGACAAAATAGGTAAGATTCTATTCCCAGTATTATTGATTATAGTTGTATGCATCATTGGAAAAGGTTTGCTAGATCCTATATCAAAAACATGGGCCCCTAAATCTTATGAAGGTTCAGCCTTTTCTTATGGATTTACAGGTGGATATGCCACAGGTGATATACTATGTGCTTTAGTCTTTGGAATAGTCATATTAAATAATCTAAGAGCAAAAGGCGTAACAGAAAAAAATATGAATAGCAATATTATAAAAGTTGGTATATGTGGTATTGGAATGCTTACATTAAGCCATTTAGGACATATGGTTATTGGAGCAACAACTGGAGGTGCAATGGGACCAACAGGAGATTTAACATATGTTAAGTTGTATACAAAGGTTGCATTTCTTTTACTAGGTGGATCAGGAGGAGTTTTATATTGTGTAGCTTTAGCTATAGCATCATTAACAACAGCTGTAGGAATAACAGCAGCTGCAGCAGAATTTTTCGAAGACGTATCTAATAAAAAAATATCATACAAAACAGCTGTAATAGTTGTTTGTGTAAGTAGTACTTTGGTTGGAGCCATAGGATTAGATAATATTTTGGCTTATGTAGGACCATTACTAGACTCTTTATCACCAGCCTTAATAATTTTAATTTTATTCTATGTATTTGTACCTAAAGTTAATGACAAAAGATGTTTATTTGCAGCTAGATGCACTATGTACGCTAGTTTTGTATATGGAATTTTAGATGCTATATATGCTTATAACAGCTTATGTGGCTGGAATCTTAATACATTTGAATCTCTATATTTAAAAATGCCACTTGCTAATATGAAACTATCTTGGGTAGTAGGATGCGCTATTGTAGCACTATTATCTTATGTATTTTACCAATTAGATAAAAAACAAGTAATAAAAAATGTGAAAGTTTCTGAGTGAAAATTAAAAAAGTTCATTAAGCCTTATTAGGCCTAAAATAAAAAATAGTTAAGAAAGGAAAATGAAAATGGATCAAAACAAAAAAACTGATAAGAATTTTGAGTTAGTAATACGTGAAGAGGCATCTAGATGCCTATTATGTCATGATGCACCTTGTTCTAAAGCATGCCCAGCAGGAACAGACCCAGCAAAATTTATAAGATCATTAAGATTTGAAAACCCAAAAGGAGCTATAGAAACAATAAAAGAAAACAATGTTTTAGGTGGAGTTTGTAGTAAAGTATGTCCATCAAAAGCTTATTGTGAAGGTGCTTGTAGTAGAGTAAGTCTAAAAACACCTATAAAAATAAAAATGCTTCAAGAATATTTAATGGAATTAGATAAAACTTTAAATGTTCCAATGTTAAGAGAAAGAAAACATGTTGATAAAAAGGTTGGCGTTGTTGGATCTGGACCAGCTGGTCTTGCAGCAGCAGTTGAGTTATTAAAAGAAGGTTATGATGTAACTGTTTATGAAAGAGATGAAAAATTAGGCGGTTATTTAACTTATGGAATACCAAGTGATAGATTATCTGGGGAATTAGTAGCTCATGAAATAAATCAAATAAAAGAATTAGGTGTTGTATTTAAAAATAATGTAAAAGTAGAAAAACCAGAAGATTTATTAAAAGAAGGTTTTGATGCTGTTATATGGGCATGTGGACTACACAAAGGTAAGACTTTAAATATAGACGGAATAAATTTAGAAAATGTTGAGATCGGTGTTGATTACTTAAGAAAAGTTAAAGAAGAACCACAAAATGTATATGTTGGTAAAAATGTTATAGTAGTTGGTGGTGGAGACGTGGCTATGGACGTTGCTAGAACTGCAAAATTAAGAGGTGCAGATAACGTTAATATATTATATAGAAGAACTGAAAATGAAATGCCAGCATATATAGATGAAAAAGTTGAAACAAAAGAAGCTGGAGTAAACATGTATGTTAAATTTAAACCAGTTAGCATAGAAGGTAATTCAAAAGTTGAAAAAGCAACATTTGAAAGTTTAGGAAATGATACAACTATAACAATGAAATGTGATCAATATATATTAGCAATAAGTCAAGAAAGTGAAGAAAATGTGGATGAATTACTAGATTCTTCAAAAGGAATATTTGCAGCAGGTGATGTGGTTTCAAGTGAAAAAACTGTAGTTTATGCTATAAAGAGCGGTAAAGAAGTGGCTAAGAAAGTAATAGACTTTGTAAATGAAAAAAGTTCAGTAAAGTGCTAATAAAAAATTATAATTAATATCCCTTAAATAAAAGAAAGGTGGGCAAATTAATGTTTAAAAAAGATTTATCAATAGAATTTTGTGGTGTTAAGTGTGAAAATCCGTTTTTTTTATCTTCTTCACCTGTAGATAACTGTTATGAAATGTGTGCGAAAGCTTTGGAAACTGGATGGGGAGGAGTTGTATTTAAAACTCTTGGTTTCTTTATACCTACAGATTGCTCTCCAAGATTTGACGCTTTAAGAAAAGAAAGTACTGAATTTGTTGGATTTAAAAATATGGAACAAATTTCTGAACATCCACTGGAAGAAAGTTTAGAGGCTTTAAAAAAATTAAAAACTAATTATCCAAATAAAGTTATAGTTGCGTCTATAATGGGTGAAAACGAAAAAGAGTGGGAAGAACTAGCTAGATTAGTTACAGAAGCTGGTGCAGATATGATAGAGTGTAACTTCTCATGTCCTCAAATGACTAGTCATGCTATGGGTTCAGATGTTGGTCAAAACCCAGAATTAGTTAAAAAATACTGTCAAGCAGTAGCTAGAGGATCTAAATTACCAATATTAGCAAAAATGACTCCAAACATTGGAGATATGGTAGTTCCAGCAGTAGCTTCTATAGAAGGTGGTGCAGCAGGAATATCTGCTATAAACACTATAAAATCAATAACTGGTGTAGATTTTGAAAAAATGGTAGGACTTCCAATAGTAAATGGTAAATCTTCAATATCTGGTTATTCAGGAAAAGCTGTAAAACCAGTAGCTCTAAGATTTATACAACAAATGAGAACAGATGAAAGATTAAAAGATGTTCCTATAAGTGGTATAGGTGGTATAGAAACTTGGAAAGATGCATTAGAATTTATATTATTAGGAGCAAGCCATTTACAAGTTACAACTGCTGTAATGCAATATGGATATAGAATAGTTGAAGATATGATAAGTGGATTATCATATTTTATGGAAGAAAGAGGAATAGATAAATTACAAGATTTAGTAGGACTTGCAAATAACAACATAATACCTGCTGAAGACATAGATCGTACATTTGTTATTTATCCAGAAATAGATAAAGATAGATGTATAGGATGTGGAAGATGTTACGTTTCTTGTTTTGATGGAGGACATCAAGCTTATACATATGATGAAGAAACTAGAGAAATAACTTTAAATAAAGATAAATGTGTTGGATGTCATTTATGTAGCTTAGTATGTCCTGTTGGAGCAATAGGAAAAGGCGAAATAATGTATAGAGATGGTAATGTAAAAGAAATAGTTATGTAATGAAAAATGAATAATTTGTAAATTGGGTGCCCGCTAAAATATCTGTTTTAGTGGGTACTTTTTACATATAAGGAAATTATATTGCTCTCAAATCTGTGGGAAATTTGTGAAACGAAGTAATATTACAAATATTAAGATGTAAAAAGTTAGTTTTTTATCAAGGTCGTTACTTAAAATTTCATAGCGCCCACGCAGTGGCTTAAAGTGTTTCGCAGCCACGTCACTTAAGCGAAGCGAATTTTTTTTATTGTGATTTACTATATTAATCACTACTATTTACATATATGCTTTAATTAAAGTAATTCATTAAAAGAATCACTAAAATGAGAGAAAGTAAATCTGAAAATATATAAAGTCTCTAGTATTTATAAAAAAATAACTAGGGGCTTTAATTACATAGTAATATTTTAAAGGGAAGCATAAGGGGGGAAAATTATGGATAGGCGAAAAATATTAGAAAGACTTAGAGCTCAGGTAGAGAAAGGAAACCATATTTTGGGAGTAGCAACAGGTTCTGGTATGACAGCAAAGTATTCAGAAAGGGCTGGTGCAGACTTCCTTTTAATGCTTAATTCAGGAAAATTTCGTCAAATGGGAAGAGGGTCATTAGCAGGTTTTTTACCATACTCTAACAGCAATGACATGGTTATGGAATTTGCATCAAGAGAAATTATTCCTTTAGTAAAAGATATACCTATCATTTTTGGTGTAAATGCAACAGATCCCACAAAAGATATTGATATTTACATAGATGAAATAATAAGAAAAGGATTTTCTGGAGTCAATAACTATCCAACTATTGGACTTATTGATGGGAAGCTCAGGGAAGCATTAGAGGAATCAGGATTTAGTTATTTATTAGAAGTAGATTTAATAAGAAAAGCACATAAGAAAGGTTTATTTACTGTAGCTTTTGTTTTTGATGAAATTCAAGCTAAGCAAATGATAGAGGCTGGAGCTGATACTATTTGTGTTCATTTGGGACTAACTGAAGGGGGATTATTGGGGGCAAAGAAAGTATTTTCTTTGGAAAGTGTAAAAAGTAAAATGGAAAAAATTTTTAAACTATGCAATGAACTAAATCCAAACGTAATTAAATTAATTTATGGTGGCCCTGTTAAAACACCAATAGATATTCAATATATGTATAGTAATGAAGATTTAATGGGATATATTGGCGGTTCTGCTTTTGAAAGAATTCCATTAGAAAAATCGCTTACGAAAACTATAAAAGATTTTAAAACAACTTCCAATGTGGATGAAGATGATTTAATGGTGAAAATGCTTGACGGAATTACAAAACATTATGATTATGTTGAATTCGTTAAAAAATATGTTGCTGAAAATTATATGAATGAAATATCATTTTTAGATTTGGCAAAAGTAGCTCATGTGTCTAGAAGTTACTTAAGTAGTTTATTTAAAAAAGAAGTTGGATGCTCTTTTCCAGAATATTTAGTAAAGTTTAGAATAAATAAAGCTGTCGATATCTTAAATAAAAAAGATATTCCTCTATCAACAGTAGCATCATTGGTTGGGTATAATGACTATTCACAGTTCAGCAAAATGTTTAAAAAATATAAAGGATATTCCCCAATACGACATAAACACAAAATTACAGAACATAAAAACGTTTACTTAAAAAGTAAAACAGAATAGTATTAAGGTATAGTTAGTATTAAAAAACAAAAGATTATAAGTTGATTTATACCAACTATATAAAATATATCTGTAGGGGAGATTAATTCATGAAAACTATTGCTATTGCTGGTACATTTGATACTAAAGGCAAGGAATATTTATATGTGAAAGAGTTAATTGAAAGTTTAGGTCTAAGTACTTTAACAATACATACAGGGGTTTTTGAATCAACTTTTGAACCTGACGTATCCAACGAAGAAGTGGCACAAGCGGTAGGTTGGAATATAAATGATATTGTTAGCAAAAAAGATAGAGCATTGGCAACAGAAGTATTATCAAAAGGTATGGAAAAGTTAGTACCTAAGCTTTATGAACAAGGAAAGTTTGATGGAATTATTTCTTTTGGAGGGTCAGGGGGAACTTCTTTAGTAACTCCTGCAATGAGAGCTCTTCCTATTGGTGTACCAAAACTTATGGTATCAACAGTGGCTTCGGGAAATACATCTCAATATGTGGGAACAAGTGATATTGTTATGATGCCATCTATTGTGGATGTGGCAGGCCTTAATTCTATTTCAACAAAAATATTTACAAATGCTGTGTTTGCAATTGTAGGTATGGTTAAATTTGAAAACAAAAAAGTTCTTGATAAAAAGCCTTTAGTGGCAGCAACTATGTTTGGTGTAACTACTCCATGTGTAACTGCAGCAAAAGAATACATGGAAGAGAGAGGTTATGAAGTTTTAGTATTTCATGCCACAGGAGTTGGTGGAAGAACAATGGAATCTCTTATAGAAGGTGGATTTATAGAAGGGGTTCTAGATCTTACAACAACAGAATGGGCAGATGAAATTATTGGTGGAGTGCTAAATGCAGGTCCTAATAGATTAGAAGCAGCTGCAAAACATAATATACCACAAGTAGTATCAGTAGGTGCTTTAGATATGTGTAACTTTGGACCTTATGATACAGTGCCAGAAAAATTCACAGGACGTAATTTATATAAACACAATCCTACAGTAACACTAATGAGAACTACTGTAGAAGAAAATGAATTAATAGGTAGAAAGATTGCTGAAAAATTAAATATGTCAAAGGGACAAACTATACTTATGTTACCTTTAAAAGGAGTTTCGGGAATTGATGCCAAAGACCAACCTTTTTATGGAGAGGAAGAAGATAAAAAATTATTTGATACTTTAAAAGAATTAACAAATAAAGATGTTGTTACAATCCAAGAGATGAATTGTAACATTAATGATATAGAATTTGCTCAAAGAGCAGCACAAAACTTAATAGATTTAATGGAAAAATAATTAATAGTTAGGGGGAATCTTAGATGAATAAAATGACAAGACAAGAAATAATAAATAAATTTAAAGAAGATGTTAAGCAAGGTAAAATACTTGTAGGAGTTGGTGCTGGAACAGGTATTACAGCTAAGAGTAGTGAAGCTGGGGGCGCAGATATGTTAATAATCTATAACTCAGGTAGATATAGAATGGCAGGGCGCGGCTCACTGGCGGGATTATTATCCTATGGAGATGCAAACCAAATTGTAGTAGAGATGGGTGCAGAAGTACTACCAGTTGTAAAAGATACGCCTGTTTTAGCTGGTGTATGTGGCACAGATCCATTTAGAGTAATGGACGTATTTCTAAAACAACTTAAAGAGCAAGGATTTAGTGGAGTTCAAAACTTCCCAACAGTAGGATTAATTGATGGCGTATTCAGACAAAACTTAGAAGAGACGGGAATGGGATACGACTTAGAAGTTGAAATGATAAGAAAAGCTCATGAGTTAGATATGCTAACAACTCCTTATGTATTTGATCCAAATCAAGCAAAAGCAATGGCAAAAGCAGGGGCAGACATATTAGTAGCACATATGGGATTAACAACAAAAGGTACAATAGGAGCAAAAACTGCTCTTACATTAGATGATTGTGTTGAAAAAATAAAAGCTATAATGAAAGCAGGAAAAGAAGTAAATCCAGATATAATGGTTATTTGCCATGGTGGACCAATTGCAGAGCCACAAGATGCTGCTTACATAATAGAAAACATTGAAGGAATTGATGGCTTCTTCGGTGCTTCAAGTATAGAAAGATTTGCAGCAGAAAAAGGAATTAAAGAACAAACTGCTTCATTTAAATCTATAAGTAAAAAATAATAAGTAATACAGAAACTAAAAATAGCAAAATAAATAACTCTACCTCAGTATATTTAAAATATTAAGGTAGAGTTATTTTAATGCATAAATATTTTATCGTCTTATTTATAAATTTTAAGTTTGAATATATTGACATATAGAGTATAATTTGTTATTTTAATGTAGAGATTATTGTATAGTTATATTTAACCTAATGTTTAGAAAAACAAAACAAATACATAAAAATACTAAATGTTTAGTATAAGTAAACTAGTACATGCAAATAAAAATAAACTTGGAGGAAAAATAATGAAGAAAATTTTATTAGGAACTTTATTATTGACATTTTTACTAACTTTGACTGGATGTAGTACTCCTAAAGAAGAAGTTGAAAGCATTAATAAAGTATTTGTTTATGGAAGCTTAAGAAGCGATATGTTTAACTATGATGTATATTTAAACGGAAAAGTTGAAGAAAATAAAAAGGCTACAATTAAAGGCGATTTATTCCATTTAGATAATAAAGGATATCCAGCAGTAGTTCCAGGAGATGGAGAAGTAATAGGAGAGTTAATGACATTTAAAGATTTCGAATCTACATTAAAAGATTTAGATGAATTAGAAGCTTATGTAGAAGGTGAAGAAAAAGAAAATGAATATAATAGAAAAGTTGTAGATGTTAAGTTGGAAGATGGTAGTGTAGAAAAAGCATATTACTATGAGTACAACCCATCAGCAGATTATAACAAAGATGATAAATTAATAGAAGTAAAAAATGGTGACTGGAACTCATATATGGAAAATATGAAAGTTGAAAGAGTATTTGTATATGGAAGCTTAAGAAGTGATATGTTCAACTATAAAACTTATCTAGATGGTAAAGTTAAAGAAAATGTAAAAGGAACAATAAGCGGAGATTTATTCCATATAGAAAATAAAGGATACCCAGCAGTAGTTCCAGGAGAGGGAGAAGTTGTTGGAGAATTAATGTCATTTAATGATTTTGAATCTGTATTAAAAGAACTTGATGAGTTAGAAGCTTATGAAAAAGGTAAGGAAAGTGAAAATGAATATAACAGAAAAGTTGTAAATGTAAAGATTGCAGAAGGAACTGTTATAAAAGCATATTACTATGAATACAATGAATCAGCAGATTATAATAAAGATGATAAATTAGTTCCAGTTAAAAATGGAGACTGGAAGCAATATATGGAAAAAAATAAAAAATAAAAAATAAAAAATAAGGAGCTGTTACAAAAGTGATATTTGTAACAGTTCCTTATTTTTATTAAGTAATAATTATTTTTATAAATTTGATAACTGATATATTTATTTTAATTTATTCATTTTTTGTATTATTAATAAAATTTAAAATAAAAAAAGTCGAAAATATTTATTTTA
>NZ_JWHR01000094.1 GCF_000808015.1 Terrisporobacter othiniensis
CTATTATTTCTAATATATTTAAATTTGCATATTCTATACCAAAATCATCTATAGCAATTTTAAATCCATTATTTTTTAAATTTTTTATTGTAGTTTTTATATTTTTTAAATCTTTAATACCAATCTTTTCTACAATTTCTAAACAAATACTTCCTGGTTTAATTTTATTTTCATTTGCTATTTCTATTATTTTATTTACAAAGTATTCATTTTCCAATTCTTCAAATGATAAATTAATAGATATGTAAAAATCTTTATTTTTATAACAATTATAATTACTTATCACTTTATAATCGTAAATTACTCTTTCTAGAATCCACAGATTCATTTCCACAAACATATCAGATACTTTTATATCTTTAATAAAACATGATGGAGGTAATATTTTATTATTTTTATATTTAAGTCTTAATAAACTCTCAAATCCAACTACCTCATTATTATTAGAGTTTACTATTGGCTGATAATATAATATAAAATTATCATTTTTCTTATTTAATATTACTTTTCTTCTAGTTACTCTCTTTTTAACAAATGGATATATAATCTTATACGAAATAATTGCAATTAATAAAAATATACAACATAAAATAGCCAAGTGCATTGCTATAATTTCTTTTCTGAAATACTTATTATATAAATTCAATAATTTATTGTTATATTGTGATTTGTATTTAGTATTTATAACCTTATCAAATTTTTTTATTATATGTCTACTATTTTCATTTCCAACTATATAAGTCATACCAGCTGAATATTTAAATATTTTATTATAATTTGTCAATGAATTATTACCTTGTGGTAAAGATATTAGCTCAACTTCTCCCCTTTTAAACATATTAATACATTCATCAAGATTTTTTCCTCCTATTAAATCTATGTTAACATTTTTAGATTTAAGTGCGTTACTTATCCAACTATCACCTAAATCTCCTTTAATATATGCAAGTTTCTTTTCATTTAAATATTTTAGATTTCCATATGAAATATTCATATCTTTTATATACATTTTTTTATTATCTAAGGATATATAATTTTCTGAATAAATCAGTTCTTTAAATCTTTCTTCACTATAATGTAATCCTAATAATATATCTATTTCCTTACTTTTTAATTTTTCTAAGCCACTATCAATATCAACATTTACATATTCATATGTTATATTTGCATCTTTACATAAAATATCTAAAAATTCATGATAATACCCAGTAATATTGTTATTCTTGTCTTTATAATAATATGGAGCATATGAATATAAACCCACTTTAATATTCTTATCTTTTTCAAGTGAAAATATCTCTATATTTGAGAAAATCACTAATAAACATGTAAATAAAATAGCTATAATTTTTTTATTTGTATTCATATTATATCCCCCAAAGATTTAATAAATTTTCATTTCATATTTATATAATATTAAAACAATGTCATATATTGTAAAAATATGTCAAATATTATAATATCTCACACACCCCAAAATTACAAGTCCTTATATAATTTAATTCATTAAAAAATATAATAATTTTCTTACAATTAAAAAGACCCTCTAGTTAATTTTTAATATTTCTTCACTTAACTAGATGGTTTCTAAGGTTAATTCTTCATGCTTTACAAATTGTTATTATTTTTAAGAATTATATCTCAAATAATAACAATCTCCTTTCATTCTATCAAATTTTATTAATTTGAATCTAGCGTGATATTTTTTAGATTTTTATTCATACTAGACTATAATGTGTATTGATTTTCATTGTGAGTATAAATTAAATTTGTAGAAATATATAAAATTATGGAATAAAGTATAAAAACTATAGTAATATATTAACAAAAAAAGTTATGTAAATGATAAATTATATTTACAAATAAAAAATATCCCCAATAGTATATTGTAAATATACTATTGGGAATATTTTAATTATCTAATATTTATTTAAACTACTTTTTCTTCTCTTTCTTCTTTCCAGCACTCTACATTCTCTAATCCTGCTATATTTGAAGCATCAAATACAGGTTCTTTTATTCCAGCATTCTTTTGATCTGAATAATCTTTTAAAGCTATAAATGCATATTTACCAAGTAGAGCTATAGCAACTAAGTTTATTACTGCCATGATTCCCATAAATACGTCTGCTAAATCCCATACTAATTGTACTTTTGCAACAGATCCAAATAGTACCATACCAACAACCATTGCTCTAAATACATTTAATATAGTTTTATTTTTACTCATAAACTCTATGTTAGATTCTCCATAGTAGTAGTTTCCAACTATTGAACTGAAAGCAAATAATAATATACAAATCGCTATAAATACATTTCCTATTGGTCCTATTTGAGATGAAAGTGCAGCTTGTGTTAATTCTATTCCCTCTAAACCAGCAGTTGCATAGTCAGAGTATAAAAGTATCATAAATGCTGTACATGAACAAATTACTATTGTATCTGTAAATACACCTAATGTTTGTATTAAACCTTGTTTAACTGGATGAGTTACGTCTGCAGTTGCAGCAGCATTTGGAGCTGACCCCATACCTGCTTCATTTGAAAATAATCCTCTTTTTATACCAACTAATATCATACCACTCATTGAACCTACAGCCATTTCTCTAAGCCCAAAAGCACTTTCAAATATTGCCTTTATTATTCCTGGTATTTCTCCTATGTTTATTACTACAACAAATAAAGAAACTAGTATATATAATACTGCAAATATTGGTACTATTATTTCAGATACCTTTGCAACTCTATGTACACCACCGAATATTATTACTCCTGTTAATGCAGCAAGTATTAAACCTATAACTAATCTATTCATACCAAAAGCATTATTAAATGCTGCTGTTATTGTATTTGATTGAACTGCATTGAATATAAACCCGAAACATATTGTTATAAGTATTGAGAATGCTACTCCCATACCTTTACTTTTAAGACCTTGCTCCATATAATATGCAGGTCCTCCTCTAAATCCTTCACCATCTTTTATCTTGAATATTTGTGCTAGTGTAGATTCAACAAAACTTGATGCCGAACCAATAAGTGCTATAAGCCACATCCAAAATACTGAACCAGGTCCTCCAGCAACAACTGCCATTGCGATACCTGCTATATTTCCTGTTCCTACACGAGATGCAGTCGATATACAGAAAGCTTGGAATGATGAAACAGCTCCCTCTTTTTTCTCTCCCTTTGCTCCGTCTCCTAAAAGTCTGAACATTTCACCGAAAAATCTAAACTGTACAAACTTCGTCCTAAAAGTAAAATAAAGTCCTAATGTAATTAACATTATTATAAGTACTTTAGACCATAAAAGTTCGTTTACAATTCCTACTAAATTATTTAATAATTCCATTGTATTTCCTCCTCCAATAATATGTATATTTTTATTTTTTGTTTAATTAATGTGAAAAATGATTTTTATATGCGTCTGTCATTCATTTAAACTAATTATATGATATATTTTCCTAAAATACAACATAATTTTGCATAATTTTATCATTAAATTGCAATTTATTTTATAAAAGATTCAAGAAACCATTTTCCTTGCAATTTTTTCATTCAAAAAAGAAGATATTTTGAAATAATTTGCAAGATTCATTTCAAAATACCCTTTTAAACATATTTATTTAATTTTCTCTACATACATAAGTATTACCATCTACAGATTGAACCATTTCAAAATCAGTATCATTTTTTTGAATTATATACATACTATATATACGATTAATTTTAAATTCAAAATTTTGACTAATTATTTCATTTCCCGTTGTACTATCCTCCAGTGATATTTTATATTGTCCTGCTGGTAAGTATACATAAGGTGTTTGATCTCTATACGTAATATTATTAACACCAGGATTATTATTATATAATAAATTAACACTTCCTAAGTTTGGTGCTATATTTATAGTTCTAGCAATAGCCTTTTCTTTTGATGGTATATAATCAAGAGACTCTTCAACAAATATCATACTTTCTTCTCCTGAATTTCCAGTTGTAGACATAGTAAATACCTGATCCTTTGGTAATGGAAGAGAAGCCCTAATTAAAACTTCCATCGTTCCACTTTTATATACATCTATTTTATGAATATCCTTTATTAAATAAATATACGGAGTAAATTCTTTATATTTTACATCTTTAAAAAATGGAACGCCTCCAATATATACATCAATAGCCTCACCACTTGGTAGTGCATTAAATACCCTAACTAGAGATTTTCCCTTTTCTATTTTAAAACATTCCAAATCTCCCAACCCCCTTTGTTTGAATTTTATATTATAATATGCTAAAAATATTTTCTTGATACTTTATGTTTATAAACATGAGTTTATTGTGTAGTTCTTACATATAAAAAGGGATTCAAAATAAATATTTATTTTGAATCCCTTTTTACATTTTTACTATTATTAATTTTGTTGTATTTCCTTACCACACTTTTCTACTTTATCTTTTTCAGTCATGTTGGAAAATATATTTGCTATTATTGCTCCTGATATGTTATGCCACACACTAAATATAGCACCTGGTACTGTTGCCATTGCTAAGTTAGGAAATGCTGTAGTTGCAAGACCTGATGCCAGACCTGAGTTTTGCATACCTACTTCTATAGCAATAGTTTTTCTCTTAACCAAAGGTAGTCCAAGTACTTTTGCTATTCCATATCCACAGGCATATCCTCCACAGTTATGAAGTATTACCACGACAAATACTATTGCACCTGTAGTTAATATTTTATCTGAGTTTGCTGAAACTACTGATGCAACTATTAAAACTATGGCTATTACAGATACTAAAGGTAATATTTTTGATATTTTCTCTGTTGCTTCTGAGAATAGTTTATTAATTATAAGTCCCAAACCTATTGGTATAATTACTACTTTTATTATAGATAAAAACATTCCAAAAGCATCTATTTCCACTGTAGCTTTTAATAGTAAATAAGTTATTGCTGGAGTTAATATTGGTGCTATTAGCGTTGATACTGTAGTCATTCCTACTGATAATGCCACATCTGCTTTTGCTAAATAACTCATAACATTTGATGATGTACCTCCTGGACAAGTTCCCACAAGTACTAGACCAACTAATAATGCATCCTCCAATCCAAATCCTTTACCAAGTGCAAACGCAAGCAAAGGCATAACAGTAAATTGCGCTATACAACCTATTATTACTTCTTTTGGTCTTTTAAAGACTATGGCAAAATCACCAGGTTTTATAGTAAGACCCATTCCAAACATTACTATCATTAATAAGTAATTTATCCAAGATGTTTGTATCCAGTTAAGAGACGTGGGTACAAATAAAGCTACTGCTGCTACTATAAGTACAATAATTGCCATATACTTCCCAACAAATTTACTTACTTTTTCTAATGTTTCCATTATCTTTCCCCCTTTTTAATTTTTAACTTCTCTAATAAGCAAAGTATGACTTCTTAGTCACATGAAATCTTTTACAACATATGACTAAAGAATTTTTAAGCAATGTCATTGCCTAGAGTGAATTTTTTATTTTAAATAATTAACATTATTTAACTTCTTTATATTAGAGTTCTAAAACTGCTCCTCTATCACCAGAAGTAACCATTTTGCTGTATCTTCCTAGGTATCCAGTAGTTATTTTAGGCTCTCTAGGAGTCCATGCTTTTCTTCTTTGCTCTAATTCTTCATCTGATACTTCCATATTAAGAGTTTTTTCATTTATATTTATTTTTATTAAATCTCCTTCTTTTACTAAAGCTATAGGACCTCCAACTGCTGCTTCAGGTGAAACATGTCCTATGGATGCACCTCTAGATGCTCCTGAGAAACGTCCATCTGTTATAAGCGCCACACTTTCTCCTAGACCCATTCCTGCTATGGCTGAGGTTGGATTTAACATTTCTCTCATTCCAGGTCCCCCTTTTGGACCTTCGTATCTTATCACAACCACATCTCCAGCTACTATTTTCCCACCTTTTATTGCATCTATAGCATCTTCTTCACAGTCGAACACTCTTGCTGGTCCTTCGTGTACCAGCATTTCATCACAAACTGCTGATCTTTTTACTATAGAACCATTTGGTGCAAGGTTTCCCTTAAGTGCAGCAAGTCCTCCAGTTTCACTATAAGGATTTTCTATTGTTCTTATAGTTTCTTTATCTTTATTTACACACCCTGCTATATTTTCCCCTACAGTTTTACCTGTTACAGTTATTATGTCTGTATATAATAATCCTTTTTTATCAAGTTCATTCATTACTGCATATACTCCACCAGCTTCATTTAAATCTTCCATATATGTATATCCTGCTGGTGCTAAATGACAAAGGTTTGGAGTTTTAGCACTTACCTCATTAGCCAAATCTAGTGTTAATTTTACTCCTGCCTCATGAGCTATTGCTGGTAAATGAAGCATAGAGTTAGTAGAACAACCCAGTGCCATATCTACTGTTAATGCATTCATAAATGCTTTTTCAGTTAATATATCTTTTGGTCTTATATTTTTTTCATATAACTCCATAACTTTCATTCCTGCATGCTTTGCAAGTTTTATTCTTTCTGAATAAACTGCTGGTATAGTACCATTTCCTTTTAATCCCATACCAATTGCTTCTGTTAAACAATTCATAGAGTTTGCTGTATACATTCCAGAGCAAGATCCACATGTTGGACAAACTTTATTTTCAAATTCTGTAACTTCTTCTTCAGTCATATTTCCTGCAGCAAAAGCTCCTATTGCTTCAAACATTGAAGATAAACTTCTCTTTTCTCCTTTAACACGGCCGGCAAGCATTGGTCCTCCACTTACAAATACTGTAGGCACATTTACCCTTGCAGCTGCCATTAAAAGTCCAGGTACATTTTTGTCACAGTTTGGCACCATAACTAGTGCATCTAGTTGATGAGCAAGCGCCATAGATTCTGTTGAATCTGCTATAAGCTCTCTAGTTGCTAAGGAATATTTCATCCCTTCATGTCCCATTGCTATTCCATCACAAACTGCTATAGCTGGAAATACTACAGGTGTTCCACCTGCCATAGCAACTCCAAGTTTCACTGCATCAACTATTTTATCCAGATTCATATGCCCTGGTACTATTTCATTGTAAGAACTTACTATACCAACTAGTGGTTTATTCATTTCCTCTTCTGTATGACCCAGTGCATTAAATAAAGAACGATGTGGTCCTTGCTGCATTCCTTTTCTCACATTATCACTTTTCATGTTATTTCCCCCCCTATAATTTATATATTCTCAGTTTTCAGATAATTATTTTTGTATTAAAATGTGTTATAATACTATTATCAAATAGTTGTTAGACATCTTTGATAGTTGTATAACATAATATTAGTGCTACATATGTATAATGTCAATTATAATTTTCAGAATATTTAAATTTATAGTTCTGTTAATTAAAACATTATGAGAATCATTTTATGTATAATTAATAAATTTCTAGGAGGATTATATGAAAAGAAAAGAACCTTCACTATCTTTACAAATTGCTGATGATTTAAAAGAAAAAATAATAGTAAAAAAAGAATATAAAATTGGAGATAAACTACCCAATGAAAATTTATTATCAGAAGAATTAAACGTTAGTAGAACTACATTAAGAGAAGCTATTAGAATCCTTGTAACAGAAAATATTCTTGAAATAAAACGTGGTAGGGGGACTTATGTTATTAATAATACCCTAGATAATCATGACCTTGGTAAACTTAGTAATACTGTTTCTGATTTAAAAGACTTACTCGAACTTAGACTTATAATAGAACCTATGGCTGTTTATTATGCCACTCAAAGAGCCACTGAAAAAGATATGGAAAACATCTTGTATTATGGTCAAAGAGTAGAAGAAAAAATTTTAAATAAGGAAGATAGAAATGAAGATGAACAATATTTCCACAATGCTATTGCCAAAGCCAGCCATAATTCCTTTATAAAAGATTTAATGCCTATAATAAATGAAGCCATTAATAAGGGGGTTTATTTATCTAAAGAGTTTGATAAAATAAATGAATTAACTCTAAGAGACCATAAAATGATTATGGACTTTATAAAAGATAGAAATGCTGAAGGCGCTAAGGTTGCCATGGAGTTACATATTATAAATGCCATGTCCGTGTTTGGCATACAAAGAAGCTAAATTTGTTAATAAATTATTTTTCGAAATTTTCTGAAAACTTAGTAGCTTTTCTAACTATTTTTGTATATACTATATTTATAGTAATAAATAAAGTTTATTACTGATATAGTTAAATAAACTAAGAATATTTTAAAAGGAAAGGTGATTACTTTGAAAAATGAAAATTGTGAAAATAAAGTTTGTAAACATGTTATAGGATTTGATCCAATTAAATGCGAATGTAAAACTGTTATAATGTGCAATTTACAATCTGGAGGAAAAACTCTTTTTAAGCTTCAAAAATTAATGAACGGTGTTAGTTACGATATAATGACACTAAAGTTACATCAGCTTGAAGGAATAGGTTTGATTTATAAAAGCGTAAATTATGCATATCCTACTGAAATAAAATACTTCTTAACTATAAAAGGTTGGGAATGTGTAAGATCACTACGTAACTACGTTGATGTTGATAGTATAGCTGTATAGGATTTTTTTACAAATGATGTATTTAAAATATATAAAATAATAAATGCCAAGTAAAATTACTTGGCATTTATTATTTTATATAAACTTCATATTTTAGTATATTACCTCTAAAATTTCAAAACTTATTTATTAGTTACCTTTTAGTAAGTATTATAT
>NZ_JWHR01000095.1 GCF_000808015.1 Terrisporobacter othiniensis
GTATATCATGAAATTATTAAAAGAAAATTACTTTGAGTAAGTCGGAAAAGAAAAAATATTATTTTTATTATTTAAAGGAAATTTATAAGTTTAAAAATAACAATAATTATAATTAATTTTTTGACGTTGTTTTTTTATGGAGAAATTATCTGTGCAAGTTCAATGTTTAAATTTGTATTATTGTGTATAAAAAAGAGTTGAAGTTAATATAATGTAATTATGTCAACTTTATGTAAAAAAAGTAAAATTACAAAAGAAATCGAACCTTTTTAATGGCGATTTAAGGCGTGTTAATAAACGTTACAATGTATTTATATTAAAAAGTATAATTTTAGCTTAAATTCCGATTTAAAGCGTTATACGCCGTTTTTATTAAAAAATATAAAAATAACAAATAATTAAGCATTAAAAAGTTACCATAATAATATTATGGCAACTTTTTATGTTATATATCAATAATTTCCACATTGTACATTAATATTACAGAAATTTTTTTGTTTTAAAAATAATAAAACTTATAATTATTATTAATAAAATAACTAAGATAGTAATTCCATATCCATATTCATAAGTTAACTCAGGCATGTATTTAAAGTTCATACCATATATACCAGTAATTATACTTATGGGTACAGCAGTACCTGTAAAAATCGTAAGCCTGGTTATTAGGTTATTTGTCTTCTCTGAAACTTTTGAAGAATATATATCTAATAGTTTATCTGCCAATTCTCTAGTGCTTAAAGAAAAACTATAAAGTTTATCTATAGATAAGTCTAGTCCCTGCAAAAGCTTCTCATATTCCTTTTCCAAATAGTTATTTCTAGTCTTTTCCTTTGAGAAAAACTCCATGCCATCTTTCAGTAGTGTATCCATCATATACGTTAAAGGCCTGATGTTTTTTACACAACATCTGCATATGGATCTTACATGACTTATCTTGCTAGATATATCCTCATTTACTTCATTTATAATATCATCCTCTATTTCTAGTATTATCTCCTCTACCCTTTCCAAATTCTCAAACTGATTAGAGATGATGATTCTAAGAATACTAGAGTATATAGTGAATAAAGATAAGGTTAGGTTTGATTTATAATAGAAATTTTCACGCATTAATTGTTTTATTTGCTCATATACATCGTTTTTTTTCCTTATAAGAATAAGAATATATTTCTCTGATAAGAAGATGTTTATCTCCTCTATTAGGATATCTTCTTCGTTTATTTGAAAATTAGCTAAAGTAAAAAATATATAATCATCTAAGATATTTACACTTACTTTTTCATGATAAGAAAGACAGTTTTTATAAGCTTGATTATTTATTTTTAAAGTGTTTTTGAAAAATTTTAACTCCCAGGGGTTACATATGATAAAGTGGTAATCCTCATTAAAGTGAATCTCATCTATATTTTTGGTTATTTTCTTTGTATTTAGGTTTAATATATGCATTTATATATTTCTCTCCTTGGTTAAAACTAAATTATGACTATTAATTTAGTTTTATCTTTTTTTAGTTTATTATTCAGTGTTAAATATTTCTAGATTAAAACAAAAAGTTGCCGTAATATTATTATGTAAACAAAAACTATGTTAAAGTTAAAAAATGCTATTTTTACCGTACAAGAACAAATGTTCGCAATGCTAAAAATGGGCATTTTTATTATATCTTTCTAGTAATCATAAAGGATGTACCATTTTTGATACACCCTTATAAATTGATATATTATAATAATAAATTTAAAGTTTATGAACTAATCTCTTACAAGCAGAGATTTTTACTCTTTTGTCGATAAGCAGGTCGTAATCCTCGCAAACAAACTTATTTGAAGACCAAAAACTTCTAGCTGCATCATTTTTAGGTGTAAGTAAAATAAACTCAATATCATCGATGCTCCTTAATAAGCTAATAAAACTACCTATAATCTTACTTCCTATACCCTTTCTTGTGGGATTTACAGAAAACCATTCTATCTTTGCATAAAGTATTTTACTATCATTGTACTTGTATTCTATGTATTTATTAAAATCTTTACCTTTTAAATTTTTAGCTTCTTTATAATAGTAGAAGGATTTTTTGTCTGGGTAATACAATCTGAAATTCAAGTTTAAATGTATGTTTTTGCCATAGTTATTTTTATTATAAATACTGTAATAACCTTTTCTTTTTGAACCTATATATGTAAAGTTTGGATCTATATGTACTATGCTGTCTACTAGTTTATCTAATTTTTTACAAATATCTTTTATTATCTTTTCATCTTCATTTACTTTAGTTTTATTAATCATATAATCACCCCAAATAATATATAGTAATCTATCTTTAAATATTTAGTCTATTTTTAGATCTAGAGTGTCTTATATGTATAGTTCTACATAAAATCGCTTATTCCTATATTTAATATATCCTTTAAATATTATCATCACTGTGCCATTTTATAATTTTTATCATATAAATATAGTACGTAGAAGTTCTACTAAAAATAATCAACATGGAGTGTAATATTATGGACAAAAACTGTACAAACAAATGTAATTCTTGCAATTTGTCTTCATGTAAGGAATTAAACGCAGATAAAGCTTGTAAAAATAAAAAAGTTTACTGCTCTGGTAAAATGGATTCATCATCTTGCCCTATGTGTATAATTCCTTTAAACTGTGGAGATTTTCAAATTTTTAATATTTTATGTTGCTCTATTGGGCGAACTGTGGGGTTAAAATTAGAGGGAAGCGATTGTATATTAAGATTAAAAGTTTGCCAAGTTAATCAATGTGCTGTTATGGGCAAAACTTCTTCTGGAAAAGGTCCTATTTATATTAAATTAAGTTCTATTCAATATGTAGACTTAGGTAAAGAAGTTTATATTAACCCATTATGTAATGAAGCTAGTTGTGTTGGTTTACAAGGACCAACTGGACCACAAGGACCAAAAGGCGAAAAAGGAGACATGGGTCCACAAGGACCAAAGGGTGAAATGGGACCAATGGGCCCAGCCGGTCCAAAAGGTCCTAAGGGAGATAAAGGTGATATAGGTCCACAAGGCCCTTCTGGAGCTCCTGGAATACCTGGAGCATCAAGTAAGGGAGTTAAAGGAGATATGGGTCCACAAGGACCAAAAGGTGAAACAGGACCAATGGGTCCAATGGGTCCTAAAGGAGATACTGGTTCACAAGGACCAGCTGGACCACAAGGACCAAAAGGTGAAACAGGGCCAATTGGCCCAGCCGGACCAAAAGGTTCTATAGGTCCACAAGGCCCTGCAGGTA
Organism: Terrisporobacter othiniensis; assembly: GCF_000808015.1. Classification (GTDB taxonomy): domain Bacteria; phylum Bacillota; class Clostridia; order Peptostreptococcales; family Peptostreptococcaceae; genus Terrisporobacter; species Terrisporobacter muris. The sequence continues at coordinate 3,265 of NZ_JWHR01000095.1, forward strand.
CTCCTGTAACTGTTATTCCTACTACAATACCTGAATATGAATATAAAAAGAAAAAATACCAAAATAAAAAATAGTATAAAAAGAGATGTCTCTAAATGATTTTTTTATCATTAAAAGAGACATCTCTTTTTAAGTAAGGTGGTTTTAATAGCACCTACACAGTAGCTTAAAGTGGTAATTAGGATATATTGTTGATGGAATGATTATCAATTTTTCATAAATGAAGTATTTCACTTGCTCGTTGCGCAAATAAGTCGCTCAAATAAAGCAAACTTTTTGTTAGATAGAAAAGTTATATTAATAAAATATCATATTAATGAAAAATTATATGTTTTTTAGGAATAATAGTCTATGACAATAATATTTTTGGAGGTAAATTTATGGAATTGATGATGAAAATGAAACAAGGTTCATGGGCTCTTCACGAAGCATCTGAACATACAGGTTTTATAAAAAAAATAGTAGATGGAACAGCATCAAAAGAAGGCTATGCAGAATATTTATTTAATTTAAGTGCTATGTATAAGGCAATCGAAGATACTATTGAAAATAATTTAGATAATGAAGTAGTAAAAGAATTTTCAACAAAAGAGCTTTATAGATACGAGTTAATAGAGAAAGATTTAAAATATTTTGCAGGAGAAAAATACGAGTTATTAGCTTCCACAGTAGCTTTTGTAGAAAGAATGAAAGAAATAAGTGATAGCAATCCAGAACTTGTAGTTGCTTATGCTTATACTAGATTTTTAGCAGATTTATTTGGAGGAAGAACTTTTTATCAATTATTAAGTGATAAATACGAGATAGCTCCAGAGGGCTTAAACTATTACAATATGAATGGTATAGAAGATATAAGAAGCTATGTAATGGAGTATGGAATGAAAATAGGCAAGATAAAATTATCTAAAGAATTAGAAGAAAAAATGCTGATTGAAGTGTCAAATGCATACATATATAATTTGGCAATTTCTTGTGAGCTAGATGCAAAATTATATGGTAAAAAAACTAGATAAATTCTAGAAAATGATTATGGTTAGTAATTGTTTTGTACAAAATGAGTATTCTATAAAAACTAATTTTGTATAAATTAAGGTAAGTTATTATTTTTAATTAAAAAAGGAGACTTATAGACTCCTTTTTTAATTTATTACATATTTTGCCTTTGTCATTTTGATATATTTCATGTACGCTTTAAATTTATATAATATACTTGACGATAATAGTTCTTGATATAAACTGTCAAAAACGTTATTACTTTTGGCGATGGTATCAAGTCATAAAGTTACTTGACGCGCTATTTTCTAAAATTATATCTAGTAAACATTGGTTGTAAAAACTCTTGAATTTGAGATTTATATGGTCGTAATTTAATAAATCGTTTTTCAAGTTCTTCTTTGATTGCTTCAAAATCATATTCATTGTTATTATTACAACAATTATATTTACACTTGAAAGCTTTCCAAACCTCTAATCCCTGATATGGATTTGCTGTACCTATATATAAATCATCTTCACTATCTACATATAGTATTCTTCCACCATAATTATATCTATTATCCAGTCCATCTAAGAAAACTGGTTCAAAATCTAGTCCATCTCTCGATACATATAAATTAAATCCAAAAGGATATTTAAATACATTTAATAGTTCTACTACTAACTCATATATTTCTATTAAAATATCTACTATAAATTCTGGTAATGGTAAATTATCTTTATTAGCTAATAGTAATTCTAATATAAGTTGCATATTTGTAGCGTCATCAAAGGTACTTATAAATAGTTTTTCATTATATTCTTGTATTTGCCAAGCATATACGTTAAATGGATTATAGAATCCTGACAAAATTCCAGATACACTATTTGGACCTACTACAACTTCATAATCATCATATTTGTCTATTCTTACTATATCGCAACCTCTTGGTATAGCCCATGCTAAAGGTAATTCTTTAGTTCCACTAACATATAGATGATTTTTAAACACTCCCATGCTCAATGGATATACATTATCTTCATCACCAAAGCCATTATCTACTACTAGTGTCCAATCATTAACTTTAGGCTCCTCTTTATTAGTTCTCCATACTTGAATACCATTTTCTGTACTTGTTGCCACGTATATGCGATTATTAAATACAGCCATATTTGTTATTCCACCTTGAGGGTTTTTATTTGGATTTGTACCCTCTGGTGTTTCCAGCTTCCAAGGGAAGAATTCAGGATCTTTACTACTATACAACAAAGTCTCTGGACCTTGACCAGTTTCATCTATTGCTGCTAAATATAACTTGTCTTTATGAACTACCATAGCTCTTGATGAAGTTCCAGTTATAGTACTATTTGGTTTAACATCAGATAATACTTTTTCCCACACTGTACCATTAACAGATTTATATACTTGCATATATCCCTCTGTAGCGGCAGATGCGGCATAAAGAGCTGGGTTTCCGTTGAAAGGTTTAAAATTAACCATATATCTAAATCCATATTCTCTTTCATCTTCAACTGTAAACACTTTTTGCCAAGAATCTGGACAGTCTTTTTTATATCTCCAAATTTCAGCTTTATTGTCTTGATTTGGAACATATATAGATGTTGGTATATTTAGAGAATCTCCAAAATAAGTTTGAATAATTACAAGTAATATATTTCTACCGGTACCTACATATATATAATCATCTAGTTCGCTCATTGACCAACAATAATTATTTTGTCTAGCATTTTCTAGATTATTGTAATCTAATCCATTTTCAGGTGTTAAACTTTTAAAATTATACATTATATCACCAACTTGTTATTGATATAAATAGGCATTAAATGCATACCTATTTATATCAATATATGATTATCTTCGTCAATTTGTTTCTATATTTTATGAAAACTTATTTGTTATTTAATGGTTTAGTTGTCACCAATTCTAATTTGTTGTATTATTTTTAATTTTAGTTTTTAAATTATCAAGTTTTTCTATAGCTTCTTCTAGACCATAAGATGCAGACTCCTCATATAGCTCTCTTGCTTTTTCATAGTCAACTTTCATTCCATAGCCTTTTTCGTACATTTCAGCGATATTAAATAAGACTATAGATATTTCTTCTTCATCATCTATGATTCTAGCATCATTTAAGGCATCTTCATAAAGAGCTAAAGCTTTTTCATAGTCAACTTCCACTCCATGTCCCAAAATATACATTTCTGCTAAATTACTTTTTGCAATTGATTCATTTTGCTCTATAGCTTTTTCATACCATCTTATTGCTTCTTCGTAGTTTTTCTCTATTCCCAGTCCTTCTTGATAAATATACCCCAAATTACACTGAGCATCAGAATATCCTAAGTTTGCAGATTTTTCATACCATATTCTAGCTTGCTCAAAGTCAACATCTACACCTATGCCTTGATTATACATATATCCCAATTGATACATAGCTACTTCACTTCCAAGCTTAGAAGCTTTTTTATAAAGATCTATGGATTTATTATAATCTACTTCTACACCTTCACCATATCTATACATCATAGCCAGGTTACAAAGGGCATTTTTATTATTTTTCTCAGCTGCTTTTTCATACCACTCTATGGCTTTATTATAATCTATCTCAGTACCTTGACCCATTTTATACATAACACCTAAATTATAAGCTGCATTTGAGTCTCCAAGGTTTGCAGATTTTTCATACCATTTAATTGCATTGTTGTAGTCTTGATTTACACCTAATCCTTTTTCATACAAGTATCCAACATAAAAACAAGCAAACTCTGTCTTAGAGCTTTTAAACCAATAAAGAGCTTTTTCATAATCCACATCAATATCTATTCCTTTAAAATACATATTTCCTAGAGCATATTGTGCATCTTTATATCCTTGATTTGCTGATTTTTCATACCACTTCATAGCTTTTTTACTATTTGTCATTTTATAATACTTTTCATCTGCTTCTATTTTTGTTTGGAAATATTTTTCCAATCCTTCTATTCCATCCTCATAAAAAATACCCATTATATATTGACTATGGGAATTATCTTGAAGAGCTGACATTTTGCATAAAACCATAAATTTATCAAAATTTTGTTCTTTATTCTCTCCACAAAAATATTGTACTGCTTCTTGTAATTTGTTATAAGCATCTATTTTATTAAATTCGTATATGTCATTGTCTAAATTACTCATGTATTTCACCTCTAAGTATCATTTGTATTAACAAAATCATTATATTTACTTAGGTATTATATCATAAATCATATCTGTATCTCATACATTTAGATTCACATGAATTAATTCTTTGATTCTACTGCCCTACAATTAAAAGTACCACAGGAAAAGTAACTACACAAAATAAAGTGCTCATAAATAATAGTACCGACGCATATTCCTTATCTTTGTTAAAACTTTCAGCAAAAATTGGCAACATAGCAGCCGTTGGCATAGCATGAAGTAATACAATAATCTTCATTACCTTTGTAGGACCTGGAAGAGCAGCCATGATAAGGTATACTATAATAGGTACAACCAAAAGTTTTAAAAACACTCCGTAATACAAAGAAATATCCTTCATATATTCCTTAAAATTTACATTGGACAAAATCACACCGACAATAATCATAGAAAGTGCAGAAGTAATTCCTCCTACCATTTCTATTGGCTTCATTATAATTGATGGAATCTCTATTCCAAATACCATAATAATTATTCCAATAAAAACAGCTACAATAGAAGGATTTGCAAACACTTTTTTTACATTTTTCTTGTTAATACCTCCTGTGAACAAACCTACTCCATAAGTCCACATAAATATAGTAAATAAAACATTAAATATAGATGCATAAACTAATCCTTCTTTACCATATAGACCTTCTATAATTGGAAATCCCATAAATCCACAATTTGAAAATACATTTGAAAATTGAATTATATATTTATCTTCTTTTTTTAGTGGTTTTAGTAAAAGTTTAGATATTATTATAGCCACAACTAGTGTTATTCCACTATAAAGTGTACATATTATTATATTTGTTTTTATCTCATCACTAAATTTTAAATTAAAATAAGATATTATTAAAAAAGGTAAGCTTATATTTAAAAGTAAGTCTGTTAAACCTTTATTAATTTCTTTTGTTATTATATTTTTTTTACTAGCATAAACTCCCACACTAATTATTAAAAATAAAGATATTATTCCTTCAAGTGCCATCATATGATTGATCCTTTCTACCAAAATTTTCATTATAATAATAATTTTAGCAGAGTTTCACATTATTATCTCTATTATAAAAGCTAATATTATAGTAATAATATAAAATAATTGAAATTAGTCCTAAAAAATGTTATGCTATCAAAAGTAAATCAAAAAGAATGTCGTTACTATATATACAATCAATTGGGAAATTACGATTGATAATATATTGAAGAGCTTATTTTTATAGGCTCTTTTTAAATGATAAAGAGAGGTAATAAATATGATAAAAGTTGACAACTTGTCCTACTCGTTCCCGCAAACAGATCTATATAATAATGTTTCATTTACATTAGAAGAGGGTCAACACTGTGCTTTTATAGGCGCAAGTGGTAGCGGAAAAAGTACACTTATAGATATAATAATGGATCCAGAAAGATATATGTTCCATGGGAAGTTGGAAATGGATCCAAGTTGTAGAATTGGGTATGTAAGCCAGTTCTCGCAAGTAGATAAAATAAAGGAAACGAGCGTGTTCCAATATATAGCTGAACCATTTATTAAGCTACAAGATGAAATATCATCTCTTTGTGAAAAAATGGGAACTTCTGATGATGTTGAGACTTTACTAGAAAAGTACCAAGAAGCTTTAGATGCATTTGAAGCAATTGATGGAGATAACTATGAAAGCAATATTAATAAGAAGCTAAATCTTGCAAATTTAAGCAAGCATAAAGATAAAATGATATCTGAGCTTAGTGGTGGTGAATTTAAACTTATTCAAGTAATTAAAGAAATGCTGAATTCTCCAGATTTAATGATTATGGATGAGCCAGATGTATTTTTAGATTTTGAAAATCTTAATGCTCTTAAGAATTTAATTAATTCTCACAAGAAAACAATTTTAGTTATTACGCACAATAGATATTTATTAAACCATTGCTTTAACAAAATTATACATCTGGAAAATACAGAGATTCAAGAATTTGATGGAAGATATATTGATTATAACTACTCTCTTCTTCAAACTAAAATCGAAATGCAAGAGCTTGCTATTGCTGATGAGGAAGAAATTGCTAGAAATGAAGCTTTAATTGAAATACTGCGAGAAAAAGCAACTTACAATGCAGAAGCTTCTAGAGGTAGAGCTTTAAAGGCTAGAGTAAAAATACAAGAAAGATTAGAAGCTAATAGAATTAAAGCTCCATTTGTTGATATTAAACAGCCATACATCAATTTAGAAACAAAAAATGAAATTGAAGAAACTGTTGCTTTGAAAGTTGAAGATTTTAGTATATCATTTGATGAAGTTCTTTTAGAAAATGTTAACTTTGAAATAAAATCTACTGATAAAGTAGCTATTGTTGGTACAAATGGTGTTGGGAAAACTACTTTATTAAAAGAAATATTTAAAAACAATAACAAGGCTATTAAAATAAATGAAGATATTGAAATGTCTTATTTATCTCAAATGCAAGGTGAAGCAGTAAATGAGTCTAATACCATACTTCAAGAGTTCTATGACGTGGGATTTGAAACTTATGGTGAGATTAGAAGATATGTTGGAAAATATGGTTTTGATGCAGATATACTTACACAAAAGATAGAATATTTATCTGGTGGAGAAAAGAATATCCTTCAGCTGGCTAAGGTTTCTGCAAGTTGTGCAAATATGCTTTTGATGGATGAGCCTACAAGCCACTTAGATATTTATTCACAAATGGCTCTGGAAAAAGCTATCGCAGATTATAAAGGTGCTATTTTGATGATTTCTCATGATTATCATTTTATAGTTAATTGTGTGGATTATGTTTTACTTATTGAAGATAAGACGATTAGAAAAATGAGTATGAGAAAGTTTAGAAAAATGATTTATGCTAATCATTTTGATAAGGATTATTTACAAATTGAAGAAAAGAAAAAGTCAGTTGAGATGGAGATTGCATCTGCTTTAAAGAATACTGATTTTGAACGTGCAAGAGCTTTATCTGAAGGATTGGAAGAACTTATTAAGATGCTTTAGATATATGATATTATAGAAATAAATAAAACTTATAAAATACACCCCCAATGCCAGGAAATTTCCATAAACAATTGGGGGTGTTCTTTATAATCATACTACTTTATGCAAATGTACTAAGTAACTAAGAATTCTATAAAAGAACTTTCATATAAAGAATCCTCATAATTCTGTGGTTATATTCTTTATTTTAATTTATAATTCATTATTCTCATGGAGTTTATGACGGCTATTAATGTAACTCCCACATCAGCAAACACAGCTTCCCACATATTTGCAAATCCTATTGCACCTAGGAAAAGTACTATAAATTTTACAACTAAAGCTAATATTATATTTTGCCATACAATCTTTTGTGTTCTTTTTGAAATATTTATACCATCTATTAGTTTTGATGGCTGATCATTCATTATTACTACATCAGCTGCTTCTATGGCAGTATCTGAACCAAGCCCTCCCATAGCCACACCTACATCAGCTATAGCAAGTACAGGAGCATCATTTATTCCATCACCAACAAATACTAAAACGCCTTTTGAACTTTTTTCTTTATACAATTGTTCTACTTTTTTTACTTTTTCATCTGGCAACAACTCTGATTCTACTGAACTTATACCTAGTTCTTTTGCTACATTTTGTGCAACTTCTTTACTATCGCCAGTTAACATAACTAGCGTTTTAACTCCTATATTTTTTAAGCCTTCTATGGTTTTTTTAGAGTCTTCTTTTATTTCATCAGAAATAATTATATAGCCATAGTATTTTCCTTGTACTGCTATATGAACTATTGTTCCTACTTCATTTATTTCTTCATATTTAATATTTTCTTTTTTCATTAGCTTGTCATTTCCAGCTAGTACTTTTTTATTGTTTATTGTAACACTAAGACCGTGACCAGATATTTCATTGTAATCTTTTATTTTATTTTTATCTATTTCCTCTTCATAAGCTTTAACTATTGATAAACCTATGGGATGATTTGAATAATACTCTGCATATGCTGCAAATTCTAAAAGTTCCTCTTGTGATACAAAATCTTCATTGTTTATTTTTGTTACTTTAAACACTCCCTTTGTAAGTGTTCCTGTTTTATCAAATACAACAGTTTCTGTTTTGCTCAATGATTCTAAATAATTACTTCCTTTAATAAGTAATCCACTTTTAGATGCTGTTCCAATTCCTGAAAAGAATCCCAAAGGTATTGAAATAACCAGACCACAAGGACAAGATACTACTAAAAATACCAATGCTCTATATATCCAATCATTCCATGGATTTTTAAATAGCAATGGGGGAATCATAGCAAGACCTAAAGCCACTATAACTACTACAGGTGTATAGTATTTTGCAAACTTAGTAATAAAGTTTTCAGTTTCAGCCTTGTTACTACTTGCATTTTCCACCAAATCTAAAATTTTGGAAACTGTTGATTCCTCAAATCTTTTATTTACTTTTATTTCTAAAACTCCGTTATTGTTTATGGAACCTGATAAAATATCACTGCCCTTCTCTACTTTAACTGGTAGTGATTCTCCTGTTAGAGCAGATGTATTTATCATTGACTTACCTTCTATAACAACACCATCTAAAGGTACTTTTTCACCAGCTTTTACAACTATAATATCATCTATGTTTATTTCTTCTGGAGAAACTTTTCTTATTTCATTATTTATTTTTAAATTTGCATAATCTGGCCTAATATCCATCAATGCTGAAATTGATCTTCTAGATTTATTAACAGCATAGGACTGAAAACTTTCTCCAACTTTATAAAATAGCATAACAGCTACACCTTCAGGATATTGACCTATGGCAAATGCTCCTATGGTAGCTAAGGCCATTAAGAAATTTTCATCAAATACATTTCCTCTGAATATATTTTTTACAGCTTTTATAACCACATCTGCACCTAGTAAAATGTAACTTATAAAGAATACTATAAATTCCCAAGGTGGTACAAGATTTGTAAATACGCCAACAAAAAATATTATACCTCCCATAATCAATAAACCAATTTCTCGTTTTCCCTCTTTTTCTTCTTCATCCTTTTCATTATCATCATCAATTTTAGTAACATTAATAATTAGTTCTATTAATTTTATTAATATAATTACAATAAGAAATACTGTAAGTAGTTAACAAAAAGCACTTAAAAATTTGTATATAAAAAATAACTTTAAATACATGATAAAATCTTTTCGCATAATAAAACAGCTCCCAATAACAATTTAATATTGTATATATAGAGCTGTTCAAATTTTATTTTTTATTTTCATTAAAAATTACACTTACTTTTGTACCGTCTCCAACTTTACTATCTATGTGAAATGTTCCTTTGTATAACTTAATTATTTGCATGGCAATTGATAAACCTATACCAAAACTATTGTTATATTTTCTTGATTTATCAACTCTATAAAACTTGTCCGTAATTTTAGGAATATCTTCTTTAGGTATTCCTATACCATTGTCTTTTACAGAAATATTTATATTATTATTATCTTTAAATATGTTTATATGAATTTTCTTTTCTTCTTTGTCACTATATTTAATAGAATTATCAATA
>NZ_JWHR01000096.1 GCF_000808015.1 Terrisporobacter othiniensis
GGAATAAATAAAACAACCTCTTTTGAAACATACTATATGTATGATTTTAAAGGAGGTTATTTTATTATGAGTACAAGAGTACACTACTCACCAGAAATAAAATGGAAAGCTATAGATATGAAATTAAATGGTAGTACTACAAAAGAAGTTATGAATAAACTAGGAATAAAAAATAAATCTCAAATTATGACATGGTTGAGATGGTATAAAAAAGGTGAAACCCATAGATTCAATCAACCTGTCGGTAAACAATATACCTACGGTAAGGGAGTATTAGAAGAGTCTGAAATAGAAAGACTTAGAATGGAAAATAAACAACTTAAAGCACGTATAGACATAATGGGAAAGTACCAAGAGATAGAAAGGATGTTGATGCAAAAATAGTAAAATCAATAGTTAATCAATATAGAAAAATATACAGTAATAAGCAAATATACACTGCTTTAAATCTGCCTAAAACTACTTTTTATAGATGGTTAAATTCATCAGACCAAGAAATTTCTGAGGAAGAAAAATCTATCATAGATACATGCAAAATCAATAAATATAGATATGGATATAGGAAAGTTCATGCTGTATTAAAATCTATGGGATTTAAGATTAATCATAAGAAAGTACTTAGGATTATGCACAAAAATAATATTTTAGCAAAAATTCGCAGAAAAAAGAGAAAATTCAATAGCGGAGCTACATCAGTTATTGCACCTAATATATTAAAAAGAGATTTTATAGCTAAATCACCTAATACAAAATGGTTCACGGATATTACATACTTAAAGTTCAGTAATAAAACTTTATATTTATCTGCTATTATGGATGGATTTAATGGAGAAATTGTTGCTTATAAAATTGCTGATAATCAAGAAGTACCACTAGTTAAGGATACACTTAGCGAAGCTATCATATCAATAAAATACAAAGATTTAATATTACATTCAGATCAGGGTGCTGTATACACATGTCCAAACTTTCAAAATTTTGTTAAACAAAATGGGATAACTATGAGCATGTCTAGAAAAGGTAACTGCCATGATAATGCTGCTATGGAAAGTTTCTTTTCATCATTGAAGACAGAAGCATTCTATTCTCAAGGATTAAAGAATTTATCAAGTAAAATGGTGATTGAAATTGTATCTCAATATATAGATTATTATAACAAAGAAAGAATACAG
>NZ_JWHR01000097.1 GCF_000808015.1 Terrisporobacter othiniensis
ATTTTTATAGTTATTACTTAATTCGACAAAATCAAGAAGTGTCCTTTTATAAAGTGATAAATTATAATAATAAGTTTAATATGATATAATGAGTATCAGAAAAATTTTTATGGAGGGCTATATGAATTTTATTGCCATAGATTTTGAAACAGCAAATGAAAAAAGAGCTTCTGCATGTTCTTTAGGTATTACTGTTGTAAAAGATAACAAAATAATAGAAGAAAAATACTGGCTAATTAAGCCAAGGCCATTTAGGTTTGAATCAAGAAATATAATTATTCATGGAATTAGAGAAGAAGATGTAATTAATGAAAAAGAATTTGATGAGTTATGGGAAGAAATAAAACCTTACTTAGAAAATAATTTGGTCATAGCCCATAATGCATCTTTTGACTTTTCTGTGCTTAGAAATACACTAGATCTTTATAATTTAGAGTATCCCAAATTAGATTATGCATGTACCTTAGTAGCCTCGAAATTATTTTATAAATATTTAAATAATCATAAGTTAAATACCGTTAATAGACATTTAGGATATAAATTTAATCACCATCATGCCAGTGCAGATGCTACTGCTGCAGCTAATATTTTTATAAATATTTCTGAAGAATTAAAATTGAATAGTATGGAAGATATAGCTGATATTGTAGGATTTAAGCTGGGATATATAGCTGACAATACTTATTCACCATGTAAAAAAATAAGAGAAGGCATTGTTTCAAAAAGATACAAGGATTATGAATGCGATAATAATGAAATTTCATTAGAAACTGATTATTTCAAAGATAAAGTAGTTGTATTTACAGGAGCACTCCATTCTATGAGTAGGGCTGAAGCAACTAAGCTTATTAATGATTTGGGAGGTATAACAAGGAATTCTGTAACCAAAAGAACTAATATTTTAATTACAAATGCTAAGGATATAGAAAATTTAAGTCCAAATCAAATGAGTAATAAGCTAAGAACGGCAGTTAATTATATGAATCAAGGTCAAGATTTAATAATTATAGATGAAGAAAAATTTGAAGAATTACTAAGAACATAAAAATCATATAAAAGAGAGACTTTGAGCAAAACTATTTATGAATATTTCCTATATAAGTGGTATAAGGCTCGTAAATTCTTTGTTAGTAGATATCTATATAGTTATAATAAATATATATTGTTGACAATATAAATGAAAAAAAAATTTTATTGTTAACAATATTTTTTTGATTTTATTATTTTCTAAGAGTATTATACAAAAGGACAAAGTTTTAGGGGGAGGAAATATAATAAAATGTCGCCAAAGTTATTAACAATGTTTAGAAATGATGAAATAAGTAGTGAAAAAATAAAAAAAGATATAATAGCTGGATTTATAGTAGCAATAATAGCGCTGCCACTATCCATAGCTCTAGCTATATCATCAGGAGTATCACCAGAAAAAGGTCTTATTACTGCTATATTTGCTGGATTTATTATATCTTTTTTAGGTGGTAGTAAGGTACAAATAGGAGGTCCTACAGGGGCTTTTGTAGTAATAGTCTATGGTATTGTAAAAAATCACGGTATTGATGGGCTTATTATTGCAACAATAATGTCAGGAATAATATTGGTTATTATGGGTATGTTGAAACTAGGGAATCTGATAAAATACGTGCCTCATACAGTAACAGTAGGGTTTACAAGCGGTATAGCAGTTACTTTGCTTATAACACAAATAAAGGATTTATTAGGTTTAGATATAAATGACGTTCCTGCAGAAGCTTTACATAAAATAGTAGCTTATATAGAAAATATAAATAGTTTTCATATAATTACATTTTTAATAGGAATTGTATGTATATTGATAATGATTTATTGGCCAAAAGTAAATAAAAGTGTACCAGCATCTATAGTTGCTTTAGTATTTGCAACATTAGTTGTAAAAACATTTCGTTTAAATGTTGATACAATTGGAAGTTTATATTCTGATATATCATCAACTATACCAATGCCAATCATACCGAAAATTAGTATGGATAAAATAATTTTACTTATTCAGCCAGCCATAACCATAGCAGTTTTGGCCTCAATTGAATCACTACTATCTTGTGTTGTTGCGGATAAAATGATAGGTGATAAACATGACTCAAATAGTGAACTTGTGGCACAAGGAATTGGAAATATTGTATCAGCTTTGTTTGGAGGTATACCAGCAACAGGTGCTATAGCAAGAACAGCTGCAAATGTGAGAAATGGAGGAAGAAGTCCCATATCAGGAATGGTACATGCCATAACACTTCTTTTAATTATGATACTATTAATGCCACTAGCAAAAATGATTCCAATGACAGTTTTATCTGCCATATTAATAATAGTTTCTTATAACATGGGTGAGTGGAAAGAAATGAAGGAAATGATGAACTTACCTAAAATAGAAGTAATCGTTCTTTTAGCTACATTTATACTAACAATAGTATTTGATTTAGTTGTAGCCATACTAGTTGGTATGAGTATACATTTAATTTCTGTTTTAATTATAAATAATAGAAAAGATAAAACTATTGAAGATGTTGCTTAATATATAAAATTATATGAAATTAAAAGCATTTATTATAAAATAAGATTATTTAATAATTGATTTTCATATGATAAATGCTTTTTTTAAATATGTATTGACTCTATACTTACAATAGACTTTATAATATACCTTAGTATTTTAACAGGAGGTATTAATATGGTTACAGAATTTTTAAGTTATGCAATACCATCTTCTTTGGCCAACTTTATTTCGTCATTATATACAGTAATAGATGGGATATTTGTAGGTCAAGGTGTTGGTGATACGGCGCTAGCTGCCGTAAATATAGTACTTCCTTTTACTGTCGTATTATTTGGTATAGCAAATATGTTAGCAGTAGGTGGAGGAGCATTAGTATCGAAAAATGTTGGTGCTAATAATATAGATAAAGCAGTAAATATATTTAGGCAGGTAATGAAATTATTATTAATTATATGTATAGTTACAACTGTGATTTGTGTTGCATTTCCAGAGCAAATTGTTAGGATGTTAGGAGCAACAGATAATTTAGCTCCTATGGCAACAGATTATTTAAGATTTTATGCAATTTTCTGCACACCAAACTTAGTAGGTATAGTATTAAATTCATTTGTTAGAAATGATAACAGACCAAAGCTTGCCATGGTTTCTACTATAGCAGGGGCAATTACTAACATTGTACTTGACTATGTATTTATTTTCCCATTACATATGGGCATAAAAGGAGCGGCTATAGCTACAGGTCTAGGACAAATAGTTACAGTTTCAATACTTCTTCCTCACTTTATAAGAAAAAGAGGTATCTTAAGTTTTGGTAATGCACCATTAATTATGGAAAGTATAAAAAATGTATCAAACATAGGATTCCCATCATTCTTAGGTCAAGCAAGTTTTTCTATAATAGTATTTTTACACAATATGGCCTTTACTAATTATATGGGAGAAATAGGAATATCAACTTATAGTATAATCAATTATATAACAACAAATATATACATGGTTCTACTTGGATTGACTTTTGGTGCACAACCACTTATAAGTTACAATTTTGGTAGAAAAGATAAAGAAAAGATGTTAGGCTTTTATAAAATAAATTGTAAGTCATCTTTAGTAGTTAGTATAGGGGCTGCTGTTATATGTTATGTTTTTGGACCACAAATAGTAGGAATATTTACAACTGATCCTAAAATTGCAGAGATGGCATATAATGGTTTAAAAATAGCTTGTTTAGCCTATATAATAGGAAGTATAAATCTGGATACAGTAGTTTATTATCAAGCATTAGAAATGCCTAAGTTTTCAAACTTAATAGGCATATTAAGGTCTATGGTATTTTTACCAATATGCTTATATGTATTACCTAAAATATTTGGATTAAATGGTATATGGGCAAGTGTTTTAGTATCAGAGTCATTAACATTTATACTTATGTTTATAATAGCTAATGTTAAGAAATATACAGATATTGTTATAAATAAAGATAAAAAACTAGAACCGCTTGAAGAAGTGGCTACTATGTAGTTATAATGAGGACATTAATATATATTAATGTCCTTTTTAACATAGGTCATTAATTTCTACAAAAGTAATTTTGGAGGTGAAAATATGGGTAAGTACTTATCTATTGGACAAATGGGAAGATTAAACAATTTATCAGTACAAACATTAAGACATTATGAAAAAGTAGGAATACTCAAACCTTCTTATATAAATGAAGATACAGGATATAGATATTATTCTATGAAAGATTTTAATACTATAGATTTAATAAAACAATGCAAGGCTATGGGATTATCTTTAGAAGAAATAAAAGAAGTTACTAATAACTATACATCTCTAGAATCAATTGTTGATATACTGGGAAAACAAAAGAAAATAATATCAGAAAAAATAAAAGAATTAGAAAATATAAAAAATAAGGTAGAATCTTTGGAAGATAAAATAAAAGTATCTTTGAATAAAGGTATAAATAAAGTTTTCATAAAATATAATGAGGAAAGAAAATTTATTCAGTATAACTTTACTGATCGTTTTTCTGATGAATTTGAAATTAATTTGAGAAAAATTCTTTTAGAAGTAGAAAGAGATTATGAAAATGTTAATGCAGAAATAGCTTTTACCATATCTTATGAAGATGTGAAAAGAGAAGGTAAGGCAGAGTGCAAAAATGTAATGATTAATCTTGGAGAAAAAGTGTCTTATGAAGATGATAAAATAATATCTATGGAAAAAGGAGATTATTTGACAATGTATTTTGATGATACTTATAGAGACTCAGGAAAATACTATGATGTGATTATGGAATACATAGAAAGTAATAATATAAAAACTGTTGGAGATTTCAACGAAATATATATAATGACAAGGGTAGGAAATGACGGAAGAGAGAAATCTCTTGGGCAAATAGAAATTTTAATACAAAATTAATTAATCTAACAAATAAGTCGAAAACTAGAAATAAAAAGATAACTTATTAAATATTATACTTAAATGATTATGATACTTACTAGTAGTGTATATAATACATATAAGCATCTATTTATATAGTACAAACTATATATTAAAGTAAAGCGTTAGTAGGGAGGTGTTTTCTTGGGAAATAAAAGAAAGTATATATTTATAATATCAATAATTTTTTTATTAATAAGTTTATTTTTCCTAGGCAGTTTTGAATGGAAAAGTATAAATAATAAAAATTCTAAGATAGATATAGATGTGGATACAAATTTAAATTTACCTCAAAATCAAATAGAATATCTACAGTCTTTAGTAGGTTTAGAATCCAAAAATATGAAAATATTAGACAATCCTTTAAGAGTAGAGGGAAGTTTTTATATACCTGAAGATACTATATTAAGTTATATTAATCATTATTTAAAAAATTCAAATAATAAAGATATTGAAAATGTACAAGTTACAATTAATAAAAATGGCTTAACTATTGGAGGTCAATATAAACTTCTTGCATATCTTAAAACACCTATTGATATAGATGTATTACCTACATTAACTGAAGATAATGATTTAAGACTTAATTTAAAAGATATAAGGTTGTTAAATCTAAGCTTGAACAATGATATTATTGATGCTATTGTAGATAGCTGGTTTTCTGATATGGATAATGTTACTGTGGACAAGGGAGATATTATAATAGATAAAGGTTTTTTTGAGAATAAAAATAAAAATAAATTAGTTTATGGTTATTTTTATTCTCAAAACTAAAACATAATATTAGATAATAAGATTGATTTTTAGTAGAATATAAAATTAAATAATTTATGTATAAACTTCTAAAATTAGGATAATGTAATAAAAAAGATTTAGGAGGTTATATAATGGATTTTAAAAATAGTAAAACAAAGGATAATCTTATGCGTGCATTTGCAGGTGAATCACAAGCAAGAAACAGATATTTATTTGCAGCGTCACAGGCAAAGAAAGAAAAACTACATGTAATACAAGCTGTATTTGAATATACTGCTGACCAAGAAAGAGCTCATGCAAAGGTATATTATGATCATCTTAAAGAATTAGCTGGAAGTAATATTAGTGTAGATGGAAGTTATCCAGTAGATATTTATGATAATATAGTACAGCTTCTCCGTGCAGCACAACATAATGAATATGAAGAGCATGATGATGTTTATACAAAATTTGCAGAAATAGCAGAACAAGAAGGATTTAAAGCAGTTGCTTACTCTTTCAAAAAAATAGCGGAGATAGAAAAAACTCATGGAGATAGATTTGGGAAATTTGCTGACTATATTGAAGAAGGAAAATTATTTTTAAATGATGAGAAAACAGAGTGGCTATGCTTAAACTGTGGTCATATACATAATTCAATAGAAGCTCCAAAATCTTGTCCAGTATGTAATCATCCTCAAGGATTTTTCATTCGATTAGGAATGTCTCCTTTTAATCAATAGTATTAATAAAAAATAGATAAACTTTTAGCTTATCTATTTTTTTGTGGAAAAAATTACTAAAAATGTTTGATGAAAATTTTTCCAGGTATATATAATAATAAGAAATTGTTAAATAATAAATTATCAGAACATTACTCGAATCACTAGACATTTCTCAGAATATGAAAATTTAATTAAATATTATTTTTAGGGGGAGTTAAAATGGATTGTAATAGTTGTAGAATGTGTAAAAGTGCAGATGAAAGATTAGAAAGTTTCGTAGCAAGTAAGGAGTTTGACACAGCATTTCATAGAACTGAAACTCAAAAACAAAAATGTGGATTTGGTTTACAAGGCGTTTGTTGTAGACTCTGTTCAAATGGGCCATGTAGAATAACGCCTAAATCACCAAAAGGAATTTGTGGAGCAGATGCAGATACAATAGTTGGTAGAAACTTTTTAAGAGCGGTTGCATCAGGATCAGCATGTTATATTCACGTAGTGGAAAATACAGCTTTAAATTTAAAACATGTAGGAGAAACAAAGGGAATAATTAAAAGTGAAAAAGCACTAAATCATTTAGCAGAAAAATTGGGAATAGAGGTTGATGATAAATACGAAAAATGTGTTAAAGTTGCAGACGCTGTTCTAAATGATTTATATAAACCTAGATTTAATAAAATGGAACTTGTTGAAAAAATAGGATATGGACCAAGAGTTGAAAAATGGAAAGAGTTAGGAATAATGCCTGGTGGTGCTAAATCAGAAGTATTTGATGGGGTAGTAAAATCATCAACTAACTTAAACTCAGACCCAGTAGATATGCTAATGAGTTGCTTAAGCCTTGGAATTTCAACAGGTCTTTATGGATTAACTCTTACAAACCTTATTAATGACATAATGCTAGGTGATCCAGTTATAAGAATGGCACCAGTAGGATTTAGAGTAATAGATGAAGATTATATAAACATAATGATTACAGGACACCAACACTCAACATTTACATCATTCCAAGAAAAATTAAAACAGCCAGAAGTTGTAGAACTAGCAAAATCTGTGGGAGCAAAAGGATTTAGATTAGTAGGATGTACATGTGTAGGTCAAGACTTACAACTTAGAGGAGAGCATTATCAAGAAATATTTGCTGGTCATGCTGGAAATAACTTTACAAGTGAGGCAGTATTATCAACAGGTGCAATAGATATGATAGTTTCAGAATTTAATTGTACAATACCAGGACTTGAACCAATAGCAGATGAATTAAAAGTTAAAATGATATGTCTTGATGATGTGGCTAAAAAGAAAAATGCAGAATATGTTTATTTAGATAGAAATAAATACGATGAAATAGATACAAAATTAATAAATGAAGCTTTAGAACCTTATAAAAATAGAAGAAGTGAAGTTAAAATAGATATACCAAAAGATCATGGATTTGAACAATCTTTAACAGGTGTTAGTGAAAAGAACTTAAAAGAATTTTTAGGAGATTCATGGAAGCCATTAGTAGATTTAATAGCTGATGGAACAATAAAAGGTGTGGCTGCAATAGTTGGATGTTCAAACATGACAGCTGGAGGACACGACATTAATACTGTTGAATTAACTAAGGAATTAATTAAGAGAGACATAATAGTTTTATCAGCAGGATGTTCAACTGGAGGTCTAGAAAATGTAGGATTAATGTCACCAGGAGCGGAAGAATTAGCTGGAGAAAATTTAAAAGCAGTATGTAAGAAATTAGGTATACCACCAGTATTAAACTTTGGTCCATGTTTAGCAATAGGTAGACTTGAAATAGTAGCAACAGAACTAGCAGCATACCTAGGAATAGATTTACCACAATTACCACTAGTACTTTCTGCACCACAATGGTTAGAAGAACAAGCGTTAGCTGATGGAGCTTTTGGTTTAGCCTTAGGCCTTCCTCTACATTTAGCACTTCCTCCATTTATAACAGGAAGTAAGTTAGTAACAGAAGTTTTAACAGAGGGATTAAAAGATATAACAGGAGGCCATGTAATAGTAAACCCAGACCCTAAATCAACTGCAGATCAATTAGAAGAAATAATAATTGATAGAAGAGTAAAACTAGGGTTAAAGGATGTGGAAGTTTATGCATAGAATTTTAATTGATAAAGATTTATGCAAAGGGTGTAAAAGTTGTGTCCTTGCTTGTATGATTAGAGATAGTGACAATGATAATATGTATACATTAGACTTAAATAGTATTGATACTGAAAGTAGAAATCATATTGAAATGGATAAAAACAATCACCCAGTACCTATATTTTGTAGACATTGTGATGAACCAGAATGCGTAATGACTTGTATGAGCGGGGCTATGAGCAAAGATGATAAAAGTGGAATAGTTTCTTATGATGAAAAAAAATGTGGCTCTTGCTATATGTGTGTAATGTCATGCCCTTATGGCTTATTGAAAGTGGATGACAGAAGTAAGCAAAAAATATTAAAATGTGATTTATGTAAAGATGAAGAAATTCCTAAATGTGTAGCCATGTGTCCTACAGGAGCAATTAAGCTACAAAAGGAGGAAGCTTATGCTAGATAAATTACTTAATAAATTATCATCTAAAAAAGAAAAAAAATGTGTTGAAATAAATAATAATCCAACAAAGTACCTTATCTTAGGTGCAAGTGCAGCGGGAATAAATGCAGCAAAAGTTTTAAGAAAATTAGATCCAAAGGGAAGTATTATAGTAGTTTCTAAGGATGATAAAATATATTCACGTTGTATGTTACATCATGTTATTTCAGAACATAGAACTGTGGATGGTATTAATTTTGTGGATATAGACTTTATGGAAAAAAACAATATAACTTGGAAAAAATATGAAAGTGTACAAAATATTGATACTGATAAGAAAATTGTTAAATTAGAAAAAGAAGATATATCATATGATAAATTACTAATAGCAACTGGAGCTTCAGCGTTTATACCTCCAATTAAAAATATAAAAGAAGGAAAACATATATATCCACTTAGAAACATAGAAGATGTGATTGATATAAAAGAAAAAATTAAAACTAGTAAAAAAGTTGCTGTAATAGGAGCAGGACTTATAGGAATAGATGTTCTTACTTCTTTATTGGATATGGGAAATATAGAGGTGTCTTTAATTTATCCAAATGAATTTATATTAGATAGACAATTAGATAAATATTCAGCTAAAGTTTATGAAGATAAGTTTATTGAACTTGGAGCAAAACTATATCCTTCTCGTCCTGTAAATCAAATAATACTAGATGAAATCCAAAATGTTAAAGGGATAGAGCTTGGAGATAAGACCGTAGTTGAATGTGATATGATTATAGTTTCTACAGGAGTTAAACCCAATACAGAATTTGTAGCAAATACAAAAATAGAAGACAATAGAGGTATAGTAATAAATGACAAATGCGAAACTACAGTAAAAGATGTATATGCAGCGGGAGATGTAGTTGGTAAAAATGCCATATGGCCACTTGCTGTAAAACAAGGAATTGTTGCAGCTTACAATATGGTTGGGGTTGAAAAAATTCTAGATGATGAATTTACATTTAAAAACAGTATGAATTTTGTAGGAATCCCAACAATTTCTTTAGGAATAGCTATACCACCAGATGATACTTACGAGGTAATAACTAGATGTGACAAAGAAGGATATAAAAAATTTGTTATAAAAGATAATGTAATAACAGGATTTATAGCTCAAGGAGATATTTCTTATACTGGGCCGATTACTTATCTTATAAAACATAAAATTCAGATACCAAATTTGAAAGAAAGAGTATTTGATATTGGATATGCTGATTTCTTTTCTATGAAGGAAAATGGAGAATTTGAATATAACATTAATATATAATTAAAAAATATTAAAACAACTGCTTCGATTTTAGAATCAGTTGTTTTTTTATGCTATTGATTAAAAAAAAAATATAGTTTAAACTTAATTATTATAAAAAGAAATGTTTAAGGATGCTAAAGTAAATGGGAAATATTTTTAAAATGAGGAAGAGTATTACATTAAAGTTATTTTTGCTTTTATTTATTCTTATAGTATTAATATCATTGTCAATTTCAGTTGAACAAGTAAAAAATACTAATAAAATAGTAAATAAAGAAATGGAAGTAATGAGGGAACAAGTTTTAGATGAAGTGGCAAATAATATATCTATTTTGCTATCAAATGTGGAAACCATGGGGGATACTATAGTAGTTGATAGCCATTTAATGGAAATACTAGCTACATCTCATAAAACAATTTTTTCTAATAAAGAGTTAGAAAAAAATATGAATTCTTATGTAGAAGGATTACTAAATGACGTTGTATGGGAATATGGAAGATATAACATGAAACCAGAACTTTATATAGTTGGCAATAATGGATATACATATAGTACTTATTCAAAAAATAAATATTATTTAAATAACATAAAAGAGGAACTTTGGTATGAGGAAATTGTAAAATCAGATGGAGATACAGTTTTAATTAATACATACAAAGATGAAAATGGAATTGGACCTTATAAAAACATTTTTAAAATGGGTAGATTGATTAAGGATATTATAACTAATGAAACCTTGGGAATTTTAATAATGGATATAAGTGAAACGATGTTATATGATAGATATTCAAAAATGATAGATAATGGTTCATTTATTTATATAACGGATTCAAGTGGAAAAATTATATCCAGTAAAGATAAAAGAGATATTGGAAAAAACTATAAAGATATATTTAATAATGATGACAGAAATATTGAGGGCAGTGTAAATAGTACAAAAATTATTTCTCAAATTGAAGAATATGAATGGAATATAATACAAGAAATACCAAGTAATATTAGCATGAAAATATCAAATAAAATTATATCTATAACAACTCTTATAATTATGTTTGTAAGTTTTATAGCTTTAATAATAACGTATAAGCTTTCAAAGTGGATTACAAAACCAATTATACAGATAAAAAATAAAATGCAAGAAGTAACTGGTGGTAATTTAAAGTCACAGATTATTGTTAATAGAGAAGATGAAATTGGAGACTTACAAGAATCATTTAACAGCATGGTAAACCAACTTAACACATCTATAGAAAATATTAAAGAATCAGAAAAACAAAAGCGTGTGGCGGAATTAAGTTTTTTACAAGCTCAGATAAATCCTCACTTTTTGTATAATACTTTAAGTGGAATAAGATTTTTAATATCTATGGGAAAAAATGAAGAAGCGGAAGAAATGTTATATAGATTTACAAAGTTGTTAAGGGCTATATTACCAAAAGCAAGTGAGATGATTACATTAGGAGACGAAATAGAAAATATAAAAAATTATGGTGAATTACAGCAAATGAGGTATCCAAATTCATTTGAAATAGAATACCATATTGAAGAAAGAGTACTGGATTTTAAAATTCCTTCATTCATATTACAGCCAATATTAGAAAATGCAATATTATATAGTATGGAAAAAGAAAATAACTTTGGTTATATAAAAGTGACAGCATCTGAAGAAAATGAACATATTAAAATTATAATTGAAGATAACGGAATAGGTATGTCAAAAGATAAGTTAATAACAGTATTGAATAAAGGTGTAAGTATAAATTCTGTAGGTGTTACTAATGTACATGAAAGAATTCAATTAAACTATGGTATGAAATATGGTTTAAGAATAGAAAGTGAAGAAGGGAAGGGCACAAAAGTTATATTTATTTTACCAAATTTAAGGGAGGGTATATGCTAAATATTATAGTAGTTGAGGATGAAGCACCAATAAGAGATTGGATAGTATATAATATTTCTAAAATTTCTGATGATTATAAAGTACTTAGTAGTGCTAATAACGGAAAAGAAGGATTTGAATTAATTAAAGATTTAAAACCAGAAGTAATAATAAGTGATATAAAAATGCCAATAATGGATGGTATTGAATTAACAAAAAAAGTAAAAGAAATAATGCCTAATGTCTATGTAGTTTTATTAAGTAACTATGCAGAATTTAACTATGCAAAACAAGCTATTAGTTGTGGAGTTTTCGAATATTTAATTAAATCAGATATAAGACCAAAGGAATTAAAAGATGTGTTTTCTAAAATTGAAAAAGATATTATTAGTAAAAAAGAATTGTTTATTAATAAAGAAAATAAAAATAATGAAATTAAGTATGATGAAAATAAATATTCAAAATCAATACTAATGGCACTAAAATATATTGATTTAAATTATAAGGATACTATTTGTTTAGCTGATATATCAAAAAATGTATTTTTATCACAGGAATATTTTTCACGTTTGTTTAAAGAGGAAGTTGGAGAGAATTTTTCAACATACCTTACAAATTATAGATTGAACAAGGCTGAGCAATTACTAAAAAATAGTGATATGAAAGTAGGAGAAATAGCATTAGAGGTTGGTTATCAAAATCCTAGTTACTTTTCTAAAACTTACAAAAAATATAAAGGTATATCTCCTGATGATGATAGATTTTAAGGTAAATAAAAATGAAGAAAAGTAAAAATATAGTATTTGTAATTTTATTGATAATTATGGTGTTTCTTGTTACTTTATTAAATAACAAGAAAACAAATTTAATTAAAAATGAAGATGAGAAAATATTTAATGTAGCTATAATATTTAATGAAACAGGACTGGGAGATAAGTCATTTAACGACTTATGTTATGAAGGAATGTTAGAATCTCAAGAAAAACTAGGTATTGAGTTTGATTATACTTATGTGAAAAATAAGAATGAATATGAAGATATATATTTAAATTATGCAAAGGATAGAGAATATGATTTAATAATAGGACTGGGAGAAGAGCAAGAAGAGTCTATAAAACAAATATCACAAAAATATCCCAATCAAAAGTTTACAATTATAGATTCAAAATTGAGTTTACCTAATGTAAGTGCTATTTATACGAAGTGGAATGAGCAAACATTTTTAAATGGAGTATTGGCAGGATTATGTATTTCGCATACAAACACTAAAGATAATAGTGTAGGTATAATTTTGGGTAAAAACTTAAGTTATTTGGAAGAAGGGGCTATTGGATTTGAAGCTGGAGTAAAATATATTAATCCTAATATAAATGTTATAAAGGCTACTGTGGGAGATTTTTCAAATCCAACTAAAGCCAAAGAAATGGGAATTTTAATGTATAAAAAGGGCGTAAATTATATTCAACAATTGGCGGGACAATCTGGATTTGGTGTATTTGCTGCAGCAAAAGAAATGAATAAATATGTTTTTGGTGTAGATGCTAATCAAAATATGTATGAACCAGATTATATAGTTTCAACAGCAACAAGATATGCCAATAAAATTATATTTAATGAGATTGAATCTTTAGTTAAGGGTAACTGGACTTCTGGAATAAAAGAATTAGGTATTAAAGATGATGTAATTGGATATGAAAGAGAAGGCTCTAATGTTGAGGTATCTTCAAATATAATTAAAAAAGTAGAAGAAATAAAAAAATTAATGATTGAGGAAGAAATTATAATACCATCTACTCAAAATGAGTTAGATAAATTTTCAAATAATTAAAAATAACTCACCTTTATGGTGGGTTATTTTTTTGTCAAATATCAATATTTTTATCAAATATCAATATTTTTATCAAATGTCAAATTTATTATATTTTGTTAAAAATATTGAGAATTTATGATATTATATCTAAAAAAAGAGACAAAGAAGAATTAAGTAAAGAAGAAATAGAGTTTTTTATAGAAAAGTATACAAATGGTGAAATACCAGATTATCAAACATCTGCATTATTAATGGCAATATATATAAATGGATTTACAAAAGAAGAAACAGCAAATTTAACTATGGCAATGGTTAATTCAGGAGATGTAGTTGATTTAAGTATGATAGATGGAATAAAACTTGATAAACATAGTACTGGTGGAGTTGGAGATAAAACATCTTTAATTTTAGTACCTATGGTTGCAGCAGCAGGAGGGAAAGTTGCAAAACTATCAGGAAGAGGTCTTGGACATACTGGTGGAACATTAGATAAATTAGAATCAATACCAGGTTTTGATATATCTGTTGAAGAAGATAAATTTAAAGAAATGGTACAAAATGCAGGACTTGTTATAGCAGGTCAAACACAAAATCTAGTACCAGCAGATAAAAAAATATATGCACTTAGAGATGTAACTGCAACAGTTGACAGTATACCTTTAATAGCTGCAAGTATTATGAGTAAAAAAATAGCTTCAGGATCTGATGCCATATTACTAGATGTTAAGTATGGTGAAGGCGCATTTATGAAAACTGCTGAAAAAGCTGAAGAGTTAGCAAAAGCTATGGTTAATATAGGAAAAAGCTTAGGTAGAAATACTTCTGCTGCAATAACTTTAAATGGAGAGCCTTTAGGATATGCAATAGGAAATGCTCTTGAATTAAAAGAAGTTATAGAAATATTAAAAGGAAAAGGACCAGAGGATTTAAGAGAGTTAGTTCTTCAATTAGGATCAAGAATGTTAATGCTTGGTAAAATAGTTGAAACTATGGAAGAAGGAAGAGAAAAATTAGAAAAATGCTTACAAGATGGAAGTGCATTAGCTAAATTAAGAGAATTAGCAGTACTTCAAGGTGGAGATGCATCAGTAATAGACAATCCTGAATTATTTACAATAGCGCCTTTAACTCATGAAGTTAAAGCGACTAAAGAAGGATATGTATACGCATTAAATGCTGAGAAAGTAGGAATATCTTCTTTATTAACAGGAGCTGGAAGACATACTAAAGAGGATGATTTAGATTATGGTGCAGGAATAATATTAGAAAAGAAAATGGGAGACTACGTTAAAGTGGGAGATGTATTAGCAACTCTTTACTCATCAGATGAAGCTAAGTTTGAAAAAGCTGAAGAAGAGTTATTAAGTGCATACGTAATAGCTGAGCAAAAGGCAGAAAAAGCTCCGATAATTCACAAAATGATATAACTTTAATTTTATAATAATTAATAGGAGAGAGAGAATGGATAATAAAACTATTTTAAAAACAGTAGATCACACTTTATTAAAACAAACATCAACTTGGGAAGATATAAAAATAATATGTGATGATGCTATGAAATACGAAGTAGCATCAGTATGTATACCACCTTCTTTTGTAAAAAAAGCAAAGGAATATGTTGGTGATAAAATGCAAGTTTGCACAGTGATAGGTTTCCCAAACGGATACAATACAACTGCAGTAAAAGTATATGAAACAAAAGATGCCATATCTAATGGTGCAGATGAAATCGACATGGTAATAAACCTTGGGATGCTTAAAGAAAATAGATTGGTTGAAATAGAAGAAGAAATAAAAGCAATAAAAGAAGCTTGTGGAGAAAAAATATTAAAAGTAATAATAGAAACTTGTCTTTTAACTGAAGAAGAAAAAATAGCTATGTGCAAATGTGTGACAAATGCAAAAGCAGATTATATAAAAACTTCAACAGGATTTAGTAGTGGTGGAGCAACAGTAGAGGATTTAAAATTATTTTCACAAAATATAGGTGAAGATATACTTATAAAAGCTGCCGGAGGAATTTCTGATTTAGAAACGGCTTCTCAGTTTATAGAAATAGGTGCTACAAGACTAGGAACAAGTAGAATAATAAAACTAATAAATAATGAAGAGTGTTCGGGGTATTAATATGAAAAAATTTAACAGAGTATTTTTAATAGTGTTAGACTCTGTGGGTATAGGTGCTTTGAATGATGCAAAAGAGTATGGGGACGAAGGAGCCAATACTCTTTGCAACATAGCTAAAGCTACAGGAGGATTAAATCTTCCTAACCTACAAAAAATGGGTCTTGGAAATATAGAAAATATAGAAGGTGTAAAACCTGTATTAAATCAAATAGCATATAGTACAAAATGTGGTGAGTTATCAAAAGGAAAAGATACAATAACAGGACATTGGGAAATGGCAGGAATACTTATAAAAGAACCATTTAAAGTATTTACAGATACAGGATTTCCTAAGGAGTTAATAAATGAACTAGAAGAAAAAAGTGGTCATAAGTTTATAGGGAATATTTCTGCATCAGGAACAGAAATAATAAAAAATTTAGGTGAAGAACATATAAAAAGTAAAGCATTAATTTTATATACTTCAGCAGATAGTGTATTACAAATTGCAGCTAATGAGGAAACAATACCATTAGAAGAACTTTACAGGGTTTGTGAAATAGCAAGAAAAATTACTTTAAAAGAAGAATATAAAGTTGGAAGAATTATAGCTAGACCTTTTGTAGGAACAAATAAAGAAAACTTTAAACGTACTTCAAATAGAAAAGATTATGCACTAAAACCACCTAAACATACAGTATTAGATGCTCTTAAAGAAAAGAATCTAGATGTGGTTGGAATAGGGAAAATAGGTGATATTTATTCATATCAAGGTATAACTAAAAGTATAAAAAGTAAAAGCAATGAAGATGGAATGGATGCACTTATAAATATATCAAAAGAAAATTTATACAAGGGATTAGTATTTTTAAACTTAGTAGATTTTGATGCACTGTTCGGTCATAGAAGAGATGTTGTAGGTTATAGAAATGCATTGGAATCTTTTGATAATAAACTGGAAGAATTAATACAACACATGAATGATGATGATCTATTAATTATTACAGCAGACCATGGAAATGATCCTACATTTAAAGGCACTGATCATACAAGAGAATACGTACCAGTTATAATTTATAATAAAAATTTAGAAAATCCTAGCAAACTTAATGAATTAAAGTCTATGTCAGATATTGGGATAACAATCCTGGATAATTTTGATAATGATAACAAAGAGTATGATTTTGAAATAGGGAAATCATTCTTAGAATTAATAAAATAAAAATAATGGGAGAATAATATGAAAATATTAATAAATATTTTAGGAATAATAATAGTAATATCAGGACTATACTTATTTTCTTCTAATAAGAAAGATATAGATAAAAAAATGATATTAAAAGCTTTGGTATTACAGTTTATATTAACATTTTTACTTGTGAAATTTCCTTTGGGAAGAATAGCTCTACAAAAAGTATCTGATGTGGTTACTAATGTGTTAAGTTATGGAGCAGAAGGTTTAAGCTTTGTATTTGGATCATTATCTGATTCTACTGCATCTACGGGAATGATATTTGCAATATCAGTTCTTGGCAATATTGTATTTATATCTGCATTAGTGGCAGCTCTATACTACTTAGGTGTTATAGGATTTGTTGTAAAAGGTATAGGTGGAGTAATAGGAAAAGTGCTTGGGACTAGCAAAGTAGAAAGTTTCGTTGCTGTTGCCAATATGTTTCTTGGACAGACTGAGTCACCAATACTTGTCTCTAAATACTTACCAGGTATGACTGAAAGTGAAATAATGCTTGTTTTAATATCTGGTATGGGAAGTATGTCAGCAACTGTTCTTATGGGGTATGCTGGAATGGGTATACCGATGGAATACTTATTAATAGGAGGTGCTCTAGTACCTTTAGGAAGTATAATAGTTTCTAAAATAATTTTACCAGAGGTAAAAACTAAAGAAGTATCAAAAACTAAAGAAGAAGTTACATATAGTAATGGAGATTTTATTGAAGTTGAAATAGCAGAACCAATAGCTACTGAAATAGCTTGTGATGAAGTGAAAATAGATAATAAAGGTGACAATGCAAACTTAATATCAGCCATAGCTCAAGGTGCAAACGATGGTCTTAACATGGCTCTTGGAATAGGAGCATCGCTTATTGCTATAATATCTTTAGTTGCTTTAGTTAATGGTGTATTAGGAGTTGTAGGACTTTCTTTAGAAAAAATATTATCTTATGTATTTTCACCTATGGGATTTTTAATGGGATTAGATAAAGGAGATATTTTAACTGCATCTCAATTACTTGGAAGCAAATTAGTATTAAATGAATTTGTTGCTTTTGGACAACTGGGAGAAATAATACAAGGATTAGATTATAGAACAGGACTTATGATGGCTATATCATTATGTGGATTTGCTAATATATCTTCAATGGGTATATGCATATCAGGTATATCAGTATTTTGCCCAGAAAAAAGAAATCAACTTGCAAAACTTGCATTCAGAGGAATGATGGGGGGGTTTATAGTAAGTTTATTAAGTGCATTAATAGTAGGTTTAATAGTTGCTATATAATTTAATAGAAATAAATTTTCAATATTAAGTAAATTGAAACATAATATAAAAATTGGTAAAATAGATTTATAAAATAAAATAATTATTAATTAATGTAGACATATGAGGTGAAATCATGAAAAATTTATACGAGAGAATACAAGAATCCGCAGATTATATAAAATCAAAAACAGATCTTACTCCGTCAATAGGATTGATATTAGGATCAGGCCTTGGTATATTAGCAGATGAAATAGAAAATCCTATAAAAATCAAATATGACCATATACCAAACTTTCCTGTATCAACAGTGGAAGGTCATGAAGGACAATTAGTTATAGGTAACTTACAAGGAAAAACAGTTGTAGCAATGCAGGGAAGATTCCATTACTATGAGGGATACTCAATGGAAATGATAACTTTCCCAGTTAGAGTTATGAAAGCATTAGGTGTAGAAACTATATTCGTAACAAATGCAGCAGGTGGAGCAAATGTTGACTTTAAACCAGGAGATTTAATGATAATAACAGATCATATTAATTTATCTGGAAATAATCCTTTAATAGGTGCTAATGATAATAGAATAGGAACTAGATTCCCTGATATGTCATCAGCATATACTAAAGAGTACATAGAACTTGCAAAAAAATGTGCAGAGAAATTAAATATAAAAGTTCAAGAAGGTGTTTATGCATTCTTCTCAGGTCCAACTTATGAAACTCCTGCAGAAGTAAGAATGGCAAGAATATTAGGTGCAGATGCTGTTGGTATGTCAACTGTTCCAGAAGTTATAGTTGCATCACATAGCAAACTTAAAGTTGTGGGAATTTCTTGTATAACTAATATGGCAGCAGGAATACTTGACCAACCTTTAAATCATGAAGAAGTTATAGAAACTACTCAAAAAGTAAAAGAAGAATTTTTATCATTAGTTAAAACTATTGTTAAAGAATTATAAATAAAAAATAGGTATACAGTTATGTATACCTATTTTTTATTTATAATTCTTGGCTATGGTGTACGTTTTTAAATAAAGTATTTGTAAGATAACTAAAGTGAAGCGATATATTTTATAATCTGTTCATAAAATATAGAAAGTACTTATTTATAGGGAAAAAGTATGAAAGTTATATCTATAATAAATTATAAAGGTGGAGTAGTAAAAACAACTATATATATCTAATTTAGAAGCAGGTTTAGTTGATAGAGGTTATAAAGTACTAGCTATAGACCTAGACCCACAGTCAAATATTACATTTTCATTTATGGAATTAGATAAGTTTCGAAATAACTATGAAGAAAAAAGACTATTAGAAATTGGTTTAGAGAAATAGAAATAGCAAACTTAGGTCAACTAATTGTAGATTGTGAAGATATAAAAGATAAAAAATTAAATTTAATATGGTCTCATATAGGATTAATAGATACAGATTTTAAATTAGTATAAAATATGAATTCTTTAATAAGTTGGGGTGAAAAAGATAAATATATTAAGATACATGATATTTTAAAAAAAGGAATAAAGCAGTTAAATGGATATTATGTAGCACTTTGTATCAGTGATATTGATACTTTATTTATGGAGATAAATAAAGTATTGAGTAGAAAAGAAGCTAAAATGATTATAGAAAAGTCAGGATTTACAAAAAATAAATTATGAATACTAGGTGAGTTATTTCAAATAAAAATCACTAAAGGTTATAGAAAAGATAGAATAATATATATGATAGTAGATGTGGCAGTAGGATAAAAAGAGGATCAAAATTTAATTAATAGTATAAAAATTTAAATAAAAAATTGTTTAGTGGTTATTATAATAGTAATAGTTGATTAAAGACCAACTAAATCTCAAACTAACTAGGTAAAAGCTAGAATTGTCTAACCTTTTGATAGTATTATAAAGTTTGAGAAATATAAGTCAAAAGCTTAGGCTATCACCTATGTCTTTTGCGAAAAGCTCTAGATTTGATAGTTTATATTTCAATCTAGAGCTTTTTTATGACTAATTTTATAATCAAGGAGAAAAATTATGACAGATAAAAAATCTTATCTTAAAGACTTGAAAGATGGTAGTGTAAAAGTTTCTCTTATGGTAAATAAGAAATTATATAAAGATGGAAATAAGATGCTTTATTTATTAAGTGATAAAAGTGGATATATAAACGCAAAAGTACCTGTAAAAGTAAAATTAGAGCCAGGACAAGTTATTGAAGTTGAAGGTGTTAAAGATTATGTATTAGATGTTTTTCAAGTTAAAAAAATTGAAAATTATAATATTGATGATTATCTTGTAACTGTTAATAGAGATATAGATGAAATCATGGAAGACATTGAAGAGATAAGCAAAGAGTGC
Source organism: Terrisporobacter othiniensis (assembly GCF_000808015.1). Taxonomy (GTDB): domain Bacteria; phylum Bacillota; class Clostridia; order Peptostreptococcales; family Peptostreptococcaceae; genus Terrisporobacter; species Terrisporobacter muris. The sequence goes on from NZ_JWHR01000097.1 coordinate 20,933, forward strand.
ATAACTTCACCACAAGGCAAAATGCTAGATGACTACTTTTTTAAGAATAAAGAGTTTTTAGAAAAATTCAAGCGAGGAATTGGAGGAGTAAGTATGCACCACAATTACATTGGAGGTTTGGCGGAACACACTTTAGGTGTGATGCATTTGACAAAAGTATTATGTGATATATATGATTGTAGAAGAAGAGAAATTGCAGTTTTAAGTGCCAAACTTCATGATATAGGTAAAATTTATGAAATGGATTATAGTGGCCCTTTTAAATATACTTTAGAAGGGGAGCTTGAAGGACATATAGTTATAGGTGTTCAAATGATTGATAGAGCAATTATTAATCTGGAAATACCTTTTAGTGAAGATTTTATTAGACGAATAAAAGGATGTATTACTCAACATCACGGCAAATTAGAATATGGATCTCCTAAAAAGGCAAATATGGAAGAATCCATAATATTAAATTTTGCTGACAGTGTTGATGCTACTTTGAATAAGGTAAACCAAATAAAAGGAGAAACAAAAGAAGATACTTGGTCCGTATATGATAAGAAAATGGAAACGAAGCTTTATCTTTAGTTGAAAATATAAAACAAGGGGAATTAAAATGATGGATTATAAAAATATAAGAATTGGAATATCTTCATTAATATTTAATATAAATGAAGCTTTAGAGATATGTAATAAAAATAAAGAAATAAATCATATAGAAATAGGGATTGATAATATTTCGGATTGTGAACTACTGAAGAAATATGCAGAAACTATAAAAAAACTTAATTTAAGTGTTGGTATTCATCTACCTATGGAGTTAAATCCATGTGAAGACATTATATTTATTAAAGATAAGTGGATAAACTATATTAACATATTAAATGAAGAGTTAAAATTTTTAAATATATCATATTTTAATATGCATTTAGGATATGTTATGACAAATAGATTAACAAGAAATAAAGTAAAATACTTAAATAATATAGTAGATTTTTTCAATCAATTGTTATTAAAAAATAATAATCTACTTATTACAATAGAAAATACCTACACTAAAGGGGGAGACTTTTCCAATGTGGGAAGTGATGTAGAAGATTTTGAATATATTTTTAAGTGTAATAAGGATATAAGATTTTGTTTTGATAGCGGTCATAATTTGATTTGTAAAAGTAATTATTACTTATTAAAAAATAAAATAAAAGTAATTCATCTTAGTGATAACAATGGAGTTGAAGATGAACACTCAGGCATATTAAAAGGAAATTTAACATCACAAGAATTAAAAATTATATTATCTTTAAAACCAGAGTTTTTAGTACTTGAGATGAACCTAAATGATGTGGAAGAGTCCTTAGATATTTTAAAAAGTAACTATTTTGAATAAAAAATATTTCATATTATTGACAAAAACATAACAAATAGATACTCTTACTTCTAGGAGGAATAATATGAATAATAATGCTTACAATACCTTTTTTGAAGTAATAGAAAATCTAAAGAAAAATAAAAATGTAAAGTCTATTATTCACGTGGGATCAAGTAAAGATAACATATATGAAGAGAATTGTAAAATAAATGATATAGACTTATTTATTATTGTAGAGAATCAAGAAGAAAATCAAATTAGAAAAATTGAAAAGATTAATGGAATAGAGTTTGATTTTAATTATATTTCTGTAGAAGGATGTTATAGTTTTCTTGAAAATAAAACATATTTTTTTCTGAATATAAAAGATGGAAAATTATTATATGATGAAAATGATTTAGGAAAAGGAATTTTGTCATTATGTGGAGAAAAATATAAAGAGGGGCCTACTAAAATATCTTCAAGTGAAAAACGATTTCAAGTGGAACAATTACTTTCAGATATTTCAAGATTAAAAAATAAAGAGGAATATGAAGACTTTGAATATGATTTTTTAATTTATATGTATTTAGAAAAAATAATAAAAATGTATTATCTAATTAATGATATTTGGTTACCAAAAGATAAAAAGTTATTAAAATCTTTAAAAATGCAAGATCCTACATTATATAAATTAATATGTAATGTTAGTGGATTTAATAAATATAAAAAAATAATAAAAGTAACAGATTATGTTTTTAGAAACTTGTAAATTGGGAGGAGAAAAATGGGGGAAAAAAGAACAGTTGATAAGCCTGCCATAGAAAAGGCAGTTAGAGACATATTGATAGCTATAGGGGAAGATCCTGATAGAGAAGGGTTGATAGGTACACCAGATAGAGTGGCAAGAATGTATGAAGAAATATTTAGTGGACTTCATGAAGATCCAAGACAACATCTAAAAGTTTTATTCAAAAACGAAAACCATGAGGAAATGGTAGTAGTAAAAGACATACCTTTTTATTCAAGTTGTGAACATCATTTAGTACCATTTTTCGGAAAGGCGCATGTTGTGTATGTACCAAAGGATGGAAGACTTACAGGGTTATCTAAATTAGCAAGAGTAATTGAAACTTTTGCTAGAAGACCTCAATTACAGGAAAGAATTACAAAGGAAACTGCAAATATTATAATGGAAGAATTAGAACCTTACGGAGTAATGGTTGTGGTAGAAGCTGAGCATATGTGCATGACCATGCGTGGTGTAAAAAAACCAGGAAGTAAGACGATAACTTCTGCAGTTAGAGGAATTTTTGAAACAGACGCCCTAGCTAGAAGTGAAGCAATGAGTTTAATAAAATTTGATTAATAATATATAGGGAGAAGATTTATGTTTGAATATGGCAAAAAAACTTACATAATGGGAATTTTAAATGTAACTCCAGATAGTTTTTCTGATGGAGGTAACTATACAAATGTAGAAATAGCAGTTAAACATGCTAAAGAAATGGTTGAAGAAGGGGCAGACATAATAGATGTAGGAGGCGAATCCACTAGACCAGGTCACAAATTTGTTTCTGCTGAAGAAGAAATAAAAAGAATAGCTCCTGTTATAAAAGTACTTAAAAATAATATAGATGTACCTATATCTATAGATACTTACAAATCTCAAGTAGCCGAAGAAGCTTTGAAGCTTGGAGCTGATATGGTTAATGATGTTTGGGGATTAACTTATGACGAAGACATGGCAACTGTTATTAGTAAATACGATGCATCTGTTTGTATAATGCATAATCAAGAAGGAACGAATTATGAAAAAGATATAATGGAGAGTATAAAAGAATTTTTACAAAATAGTATAGATAAAGCTTTAAAAGCAGGAGTTAAAAAAGAGAATATAGTTTTAGATCCGGGTATAGGATTTGGAAAAACTTTTGAACAAAATTTAGAAGTATTAAAAAGATTGAATGAACTTAAAACTTTAGGATATCCAGTTTTACTTGGAACTTCAAGGAAATCAGTTCTAGGAAATATAGTTGGCGGAGAGCCGAGAGAAAGAATAGAGGCTACAGTTGCAACTACAGTTTCTGGAATAAGAGATGGAGTAGAGATAGTAAGGGTTCATGATGTAGCAGAAAATTTACAAGCTGCAAAAATTGCAGATAAACTATATAGGGGTTAATTATGGATAAGATAATTTTAAGTAATTTAGGATTTTATGCATATCACGGAGTTTTGGAAGCAGAAAAAGTTCTAGGACAAAAGTTTTTTATAGATGCAGAACTTCTCCTTGATACAAAAGAAGCAGGAAAAAGTGATGATTTGACTAAATCTGTTAGTTATGCAGATGTATATGAAATAATAAAAGACATAACAGAAAATAAAAGATTTGATTTAATAGAAGCTTTGGCAGAGACAATTGCAAAGGAAGTTTTAGATAGTTACAGTATGATTCAATCTATCATGGTTAGAGTTAAAAAACCAGAAGCACCTGTAAGTGGAAATTTTGATTATTTTGCAGTTGAAATTAGGAGAGGTAGAAATGAATAAAGCTTACTTAGGTCTGGGAACTAATATTGGAGATAGAGAAGGGTATTTAAGACAAGCTTGTGAAATACTTCAAAACCATACTCAAATTAATATATTAAAAATATCAAATGTATATGAAACAAAAGCATGGGGATATACAGAGCAAGCTGATTTTCTTAATATATGTGTTGAAATAGAAACGGAACTATCTCCAGGAGAATTATTAAAAGTCTGTCATCTTATAGAGGAAGAGCTAAATAGGGTGAGAGTGATAAGGTGGGGACCTAGAACTATAGATGTGGATATTTTATTTTTTAATAATATGATAAGTGATGATGAAAGTTTAACACTACCACATCCAAGAATAAAAGAAAGAGCTTTTGTGCTAATTCCACTTATGGATTTAAATGAAGAATTAAATATTGATAATAAACATATATCTTATTATCTTTCAAAATTAAGTAAAGAAGAAAGAGATGAGGTTAAAGAAGTTAGTATTAATATAGAAGTTTTATAGTATAGGTTTAAAGAATAAAAATCAAAAGCTATATAAAAATAAAGGTCTAGTTTACATATTTTGTGTGAATTAGGCTTTTTTTATGTGAAGGGTATTTTTAATTTTGTTATTGAAGTTCGGGGAAGGTAGTGCTACAATTCTTATAACCTCCTAGGGGGGATATGAGGAGGAGTATTATGGCGTATTTAGTTAAAAATAAAAATAACATAATTACTATTACTACATTGGCTATTCCTGTAATTATAGAGAATATACTTCAAACTTTACTTGGAACTGTTGATACTTATTTTGCGGGACAAATCAGTGATAAAGCTATTGCAGCTATAGGTGTGACTAATTTGATTATGAATGTATTTATTGTGTTTTTTACTGCTATTAGTGTAGGAACAAGTGCAGTTGTTGCAAGAAATTTTGGAAGAGAAGAAATGAATAAGGTTAAAGAAGCAACTACTCAGTCAATCTTTTTAGGAATTATAATAAGTTTAATTGTAGGAATAATTAATATATTATTTTATGAACCGATTTTAAAAATATGTGGTGCAAGACATGAAATTTTAAATCTTGCCACACCTTATTATTTAGTTGTTGTAGTTCCAATTATTTTTTTGTGTTTATCTTTAATTTTATCCAGTTGCTTAAGAGCTACCAAGGATACAAAAACACCAATGATTGCTACGGCTTTTGCAAATATATTAAATATAATATTAAACATACTTTTTATAAATATGAATATGGGAATTGTAGGTTTAGCTTTGGCAACAACAATTTCTAGATGTATGAATGTTGTAATATTATTAATTAAGTTAAAAATGAATAATATTAATATAAAATTGAACAAAGAAGTATTAAAAGATGGAAGAGAGACTTTAAAATCAATAATTAAAATTGGAGCACCTGCAGGAATGGAAAAATTAATTATGAGATTAGGTCAACTGGTTTATAATAGTATGATTATTTCTATTGGAGTATCAGCTTATGTGGCTCATAATATTGCAGGTAATATTGAAAGTTACACTTATATTCCAGCACTTGGATTTGGTGTCGCGACGGCAACACTTGTTGGCATTACACTTGGAGAGGGAGATAGTGAAAAGTCTAAAGAAATAGTATATTTAGCCGATGTAATTACTACTATTTGTATGGTAGTAATAGGAATACTTTTATTTATATTTGCTCCACAAATAGTAACAATATTTACAAATACTAAAGAAGTTCAAATTATGGTTGTTAATGTATTGAGATTAATAGCATTATTTCAATGTTTTATAGCGATAACACAAATTTTTACAAGTGCTTTACAAGGAGCTGGAGATACTAAATTTCCTATGTATGCCACATTAATTGGAATTTGGGGTGTTAGAGTAGGGATAGGATATTTTCTAGGTGTAATAATGAATATGGGATTATTTGGGGTGTGGATAGCATATGCACTTGACATTACTGTTAGAGCATTTTTACTTATGATAAGATTTAATCATGGAAAATGGAAAAGTATAACTATATAATTAATATGAAGGGAGATGACTAATATGGAAAATAATAAAGAACATAACCACAATCATTCTCATAAAAATACAAAAGCAGTAATTAATAGACTATCTAGAGCAATTGGACATTTGGAGTCTGTTAAAAGAATGGTGGAAGAGGGAAGAGATTGTAGTGAAGTTTTAATACAGGTTTCAGCTGTAAAATCTTCTATTAATAATATAGGAAAAATAATTTTGCAAGACCACATAGAACATTGTATTGTAGATGCTGTAGAAACTGGTGATGATAAGGTACTTCAAGATTTAAATAGCGCAATAGATAAATTTATAAAATAAGGACGAGAAAAATTCTCGTCCTTATTTTATTATTTTTTCTATAATCATTTAAAAATAGTGTAAATTATATAAATGTATTGCAGACTTCCTATAAATAATTGGTAATTAAGTATATTATATTAAAAAAATAATACATATTAAAATGTTTTAAAGGCAAAAAAGGTGGTATATATATTAATAACGTACTATTTAATAATGCTTTTAAAGTAAAAGCTCCATTGTAAAAGTTTTGATTTATAGCACCAAAATAGTCATGTGTAAATTTGATTAATGTAATATATAGGAAAAAGAGAGGATTTTTATCCTCTTTTTTTATGCATAAAAACGAAAAAAAGTTAAAAAAAATAAAATAATTTTTCTAAGTAATATTAAAGCAAGTATAAGAGTTAAGATGTTGAAAATACTTAAGTTTGGCTACTTTAAATAAATGAAAAAATAAAAAATATGTTACTGATTTGTAACTTTTTCATAAAAAAACCTTTTAAAAGTTACAAAAATGTAATAAAATAGATTTAAGGAATTACAAAATTCGACAATAACGAAAAATATTAAATTAAAATAAAAACAACAATGGGGGAAGACGTATGATAAAAAAGACAATAAGAACAATGACATTAACAGCAGCTATGATGTTAACTGTATCAGCTTTCGCGCCAATAAATAAAGTCGATGCAGCTAATGTTACAGGAACGGTAACAGCAAATGTATTAAATGTAAGAAGTGGAGCATCAACATCATACTCAGTAGTAGGAAAAGTTAGTAAAGGTGAAAAAGTAGAAATATTATCATCAAATGATGGGTGGTATAAAATAGAATATGATAACAATCAGACTGGATGGTCATGTGACGACTATATAACAAAGAATACTGTTACAGGAACAGTAACAGCAAATGTATTAAATGTAAGAAGTGGAGCATCAACATCATATTCAATAGTAGGAAAACTAAGTAAAGGTGAAAAAGTAGAAATACTATTATCAAATAATGGATGGCATAAGATTCAATACTCTCAAGATAATACCGGATGGGTATGTGATGATTATGTAAGCACATCTTCAGCAAGTTCTTCATCAAATTCTTCATCAAGTGTAGTAAAGACTTTAAATGTTAAAGCTTATGCATATACTGGTGATGGAATAACAGCTACAGGAACAGTGCCTAAATACGGAACAATAGCAGTAGATCCAAGCGTAATACCATATGGAACTAAGGTTTATATAAAAGAATTAGATAAAGTATTCACGGCAGAAGATACTGGTGGAGCAATAAAAGGTAATACAATAGATATATTTATGCCAACAGAAAAAAATTGTAATGACTGGGGTATAAGAAATATAACAATAGAAATTTTAAAATAAGAAAAATGGCCAACTAATTGTTGGCCATTTTTTACATTAAAGGAATTTGTAATTTATCTGATTTGTGTATAAATTATAAATTTCAACTTATTTTAAATGAAAATGCTTCACAGACACGTCGCTCAATCAACGGATGTATCTGAAGCGAATTTTTATGCACTAATTTTATTTAAATTTTCTTGTTTATTTTTATCTTTTATCATGAATTTACCAATAAATCCTCCGATTATAGCTGGTATAACCCAGTTGAATCCTATAGAATCTAAAGGTAATTTATGTACAAAGTTTATGTTTAAACCTAAGCTATCAACAACATTCAATAGACTTATTAATAAAGTTGCATAAGCAGAGCACTTAAATACAGCAGGTTTAGTAAAATATTTATTAAAAGTACTCATAAGAACTAATAAAATTGAGACAGGGTATATAATAGTTAAAATTGGAGCTGCAATAGCTATTATTCTATCTACACCTAAATTAGAAGCTATAGAACTAAATATACAAATAAAAGCAACTAAATGTGTGTATTTTAATTTTTTATTAGTTACATCTTCAAAATATTTTGCAGTAACTGAAGTTAAACCTATTGATGTAGTAAGACACGCAAAGGCAACTATTATTCCTAATAATATAATCCCACTTTTACCTAATAAACTATTAGTTATATTTACAAGTAGTGCAGTTTGAGAAATAGATGTATCGTACATTGTTGAAACTGTAGCACCTAAGTATGCTAAACCACCATATACAATAACTAGACCACTTCCAGCAATAAGTGCAGATTTTAAAGTCATAGAGATATTTTCTTTTTTATCAGTATATCCTTTGCTTATAAAAGAAGTCATTATTAAAGCTGTAACTCCACCAATTCCTAAGGCATCCATAGTTTGGTACCCTTGAGTAAGTCCGTTTACAAATAGACCGTCGCTATAATTATTACTTAATTTTCCAATAGGAGATACAACCCCTTTAGTAATTAAAATCCCTAAAGCAAGTAAAAGTATAGGTGTTAAGAATTTTCCGATTATATCCATAACTTTTGTTGGTCTTATAGTTAATATAAATGTTAAACCAAAGAATAAGATAGAAAATATTATTGAATTAACAGAAGAAGTAAGTGGAGTTATACTCATTTCAAATGTTGTAGCTGCTGTCCTTGGTATAACTAAAATAGGACCAAGACAAAGCATCATTATAACCTCTAAAGTAATTCCAAAATTTTTGCCAGCTTTTCCAACAACATTTTGGAAAGAACTAGACTTAGCTACTGCATTTATTGACAATAAAATTATTCCTACATCAGCTAAAACAAAGCCTAAAAAACTTGTTAGCCAATCACTACCTGATGTCATCCCTATAAAAGGAGGGAATATTAAGTTTCCTGCTCCAAAGAACATAGAAAAAAGGGCAAAACCAATTATTATAATATCTTTATTTTTTTTCATTTTTCACACCTCAAATTTATATTTTAATATATAAAAAGCCACATAGCATTCACTATGTGGCTTTTTTGCCTAGGATTGATAAAAGCCACATAGTGATTATCTATGTGGCTTCGCATAACAAATTAATTTTAGCCATCATAGATACAAATTTTAAAGATTTGTATCTATGATGATTTTATATATCTCATAAATACAAACCTATCTAAAGTAGCTAAAATAATATATATTAAGTTGTGCTTTATTAGTTAGACTTATATTTTTCATTATCATTCTCCAAAATTTATAGTATTATTTTTATTTCTTTTTTATAATGATACAAAATTTACAGAAAATTGTCAATATATATTTTTTATTATTTTTTATGGAATTAATAGAAGCATATGTAGAAAAATGTAGAAATTTGTATAAAAATATTGAAATGATTTGTGGATACAGTATATAATGATTAATGTATTAATATATATAAAAAAATTAATATAAAAAATATGGAAGATGGGTTGATAAAATGACAATATTATTAAACATAATAGGTATCGTTGTTTTACTAGGTGCATTATACTTATTCTCTTCAAATAAAAAGTTAATAGATAAGAAGATGATATTAAAAGCATTAGTATTACAATTTATATTAGCATTCTTGCTAGTTAAATTCCCTTTAGGGCAAGTGGTAATTGAGAAGGTATCTGATGTTGTAACTAATATACTAGGTTACGGAAGTGAAGGTTTAGCATTTGTATTTGGACCATTAGCTGATGGTGGAGCACCAACAGGGTTTGTATTTGGAATACAGGTTTTAGGAAACATCATATTTATATCTGCTCTAGTTGCGGCTCTATACTACTTAGGAGTTATAGGAGCAGTTGTTTCAGTTATAGGAGGAATTATAGGTAAAATACTTGGAACTTCAAAAGTAGAAAGTTTTGTTGCTACAGCAAATATGTTCCTTGGACAAACTGAATCACCAATATTAGTAAGTAAATACTTAAAAAAAATGAGTGAAAGTGAAATAATGCTTGTTTTAGTTTCGGGAATGGGTAGTATGTCTGCTACAGTACTTATGGGATATGCAGGTATGGGTATACCAATGAAATACTTATTAATAGGTGGAGCTTTAGTTCCTCTTGGTAGTATAGTAGTCTCAAAACTTATATTACCAGAAAATAAAGAATTAAAAATAGATGAAGCTGAAGAAGTTAAGATTGACAATAAAGGTGATAATCCAAATTTAATATCAGCAATATCTCAAGGAGCAAATGATGGGCTTAATATGGCACTTGGTATAGGTGCTTCACTTATAGCAGTTCTATCTTTAGTTGCTCTAGTTAATGGTGTTCTTGGAGTATTTGGATTATCTTTAGAGCAAATATTTTCAGTATTATTTGCACCAATAGGATATTTAATGGGTCTTGATACAAATAGTGCTCAGCTTGCAGGTCAATTGCTAGGAAGCAAGTTAGTTTTAAATGAATTTGTTGCATTTGGACAATTAGGAGAAGTTATAAAAACTCTTGATCCAAGAACAGCTTTAATGCTTTCTATTTCACTATGTGGATTTGCAAATATAAGCTCTATCGGTGTATGTATATCTGGAATATCTGTATTTTGTCCAGAAAAAAGAGGCCAATTAGCCAAACTAGCATTTAGAGGAATGGTTGGTGGTTTCTTAGTAAGTTTACTAAGTGCACTAGTTGTTGGTTTAATAGCGGCTATATAGTTTATATTAAAAAGGAGCTTTCGAAGCTCCTTTTTTGTTATAATAAATTCTTTGAATGAATGTTTAATTTATATGCTTCTTAAATGAAGTTATTTTCTATCACATCACTTATTGGAATATAATGGTTTTGACAAAAATATTTTTATATGGTAAGATATTTAAAGATTAAGTAAGTCAGATAATCGCAGGTAGCATTAGCTACGTGAGGAAAGTCGGAGCTCCATAGAGCAGGGTGCTAGGTAACGCCTAGTGGGAGTGATCCTAAGGAAAGTGCAACAGAAAATTACCGCCAAGAATTTTCTTGGTAAGGATGAAAAGGCGAGGTAAGAGCTCACCGTTTCTCAGGTGACTGAGAAAGCCGTGTAAACCCCACCTGGAGCAAGACCAAAATAGGGCTAAAAGAGTGTTGCTCGCACTCTCCGGTAGGTAGGTCGCTTGAGCATATTGGTGACAATATGCCTAGATAGATGATTATCAAATACAGAACTCCGCTTATAGATTTGCTTGATTATAAGAATCCTAATAGGGTTCTTTTTTTATGCCTATAAATTAGAAGTCAAAATTAGATGAAATTACTACTAATTAGTAAGTTAGCAAAATAATTATTAGAAAAAATTGGATTTCTAACTTAATATATGCTAAAGTTTTAATAAAAAAGAATATTTTTGTAAAAATGGGGGGTAAATGAATGAAAAGCTTTGAAAAAGTATTACTAGGTTCTTTAGTAGTAGGTACAACCATATCATCTGGTTTGGTTCTTGCTCAAGCTGAGAAATTAGGGGAAAATCAGTATTATTTAATGAATAATTTAAATATGAGAAAAGGGCCAGGAATAGACTACATATCTACAGGAACTTTAAAACAAGGAACCTTAGTGACACCATTAGAGTATTCACAAGATAAATTATGGGTTAAAATTAAGTATAACAATCAATATGTATGGGTTTGTGCAAAATATGTTAAAATAGTTGAAGATAATAATGATGTAGATATCAAACCTGGAAGTTATAAAACAAAAGAGAGGTTAAATCTAAGAAAAGGGCCTTCTACAGATAATGTAATAATTTTAACTATGCCAAAGGGTAGTCAAGTTGAAGTTATTGATACTTCCAATGATAATAAATGGGCAAAAGTTAGTTATAAGAATGAAATTGGTTGGGTTAATGCAACTTATATAGAAAAAATGACTTCTCAAGAAGAAGATAATAATTATAAGTATGAAGATTATATAACTACTTCTCCAGTTAATGTTAGAACTGGGCCTTCATCTAATTATAAAAAAATAGGAGTTTTATCTAAATGTATAATATTAAAACCTATAGCTTTTGATAAATATGGTGATTGGATAAAATTTAATTTTAATGGAAATGAAGGCTGGGTTTGTAAATCTTATTTAAAAAAGGTAAGTGATATTGATAATTCAAATAATGATAATATATTATATACAAGCGCAAACGTGAATTTTAGAACAAGTCCAAGTATTAACAGCTCTAAAATATGTACTATACCTAAAAACTCTAAATTGAGCGTTTTATCATACAATAGTAGTAAAACTTGGGCACAAGTAAAATATAATAACAAATTGGGATGGGTGAGTACAAATTATTTAACATCAAAAATAACACAAGATTATAAATGGGGCAATACAATAGCTAGGGTAAATCTTAGAGATTTACCAAGTTTAGATGGAAATAAGTTGCTGACAATGCCAAGTGGGGCAAGCATTAAGATATATGAAGAAACAAACGGATGGCTAAAAGTAAGTTATAATAATACAGTAGGATATTGTGCATCCGTATATATAAAATAAATATTTTTTATGAAAAAACATCTTATGCAATAATATAAGATGTTTTTTGTATATAAGTAAAAAGGATATAAATTGAAGCATATGCAAAAATATGGTAAATTTAACTTGTGATTAAAAAATATAATTATTAATTTTGGGGGGATAATTATGATACTAGTTACTGGAGGGGCAGGATATATAGGTAGTCATACAGTTGTGGAGTTGTTAAATGAAAATTATGAGGTAGTAATAGTAGATAATTTGTCTAATAGCAGCATATTAGTGTTAGATAGAATAAGAAAAATAACAAATAAGGAGTTTAAATTCTATAATATAGATGTGACAAAGAAGGATTCATTTAAAAAGGTTTTTGAAGAAAATAATATTGATTCAATAATACATTTTGCAGCGTTTAAAGCAGTTGGAGAATCTGTAAAAAAACCTTTAGAATATTATAAAAATAATCTAGTGGGCACACTAGTTGTATTTGAGCTAATGAAAGAGTTTAATGTAAATAACTTTGTGTTTTCATCATCAGCTACAGTATATGGAAAACCAAAAACTTGTCCAATAAGAGAAGATTTTCCTTTATCAACAACAAACCCTTATGGTGCTACTAAGCTTATGATAGAGGATATAATGAGAGATTTAAGTAAGGCAAATAACAATTTGAATTTAGCTATTCTCAGATATTTTAATCCAATCGGGGCACATATTAGTGGTATAATAGGAGAGGAGCCAAATGGTATACCAAACAATTTAATGCCTTACATAACAAAGGTAGCTGTTGGTCAGTTAAAAGAACTTAGTGTGTTTGGAAATGATTATAATACGCCAGACGGAACAGGTGTTAGAGACTACATACATGTAGTTGATTTAGCAAAAGGTCATTTGGCTGCACTTAAAAAACTTGAAGAAAAGCCAGGCTTGGTAATTTATAATCTAGGAACAGGTCAAGGTTACAGTGTTTTAGATTTAGTTGATTCATTTGAGAAGGTAAATCACATAGAAATACCATACAAGGTTACTGATAGAAGACCAGGAGATATAGATATGTGTTATGCAGATCCAACTAAAGCATATAAAGAGTTGGGATGGAAGGCGGAATTTGGTATTGAAAGAATGTGTGAAGATTCATGGAGATGGCAAATTAACAATCCGAAAGGCTATGAAGAAAATAGTGAATTATTAGATATGATTACATCTGAAATATAATTCTTAAAAGGAGGTATGAATTGGAGTATTTAAGAATAATGATTTTATCAATGGTTCCTGTTACAGAGTTGAGAGGAGCTATACCTATAGGCATAGCTTTAGATTTAAATCCTATAGGAGTATATATTGCCAGTGTGTTAGGATCTACACTGGTTGGCATACCTCTTGTTTTAGCATATAGACATGTAGTGAAATTCTTAAGAGAAAAAAAGATATTTATCTATTTATTAAACAAAATTGACAACAAAATAGAAGTAAGCATGAAGAAAATGAAGGCCGTATCGATGATAGGTATTATCTTATTTGTAGGTGTACCTTTTCCAACAACGGGAACTTGGACAGCAGCAGCTATTGCATCAATTTTAAAAATGAGACTTAAAGATGCACTAAGTGGTATTTTTATCGGTAATGTATTATCTGGATTAATTGTAAGTTTTTTATCATATCATATAATTTAATAGATATGTAACCAAATTATACTCCTTTCACATGGGAAAATATGTTAAAATGTTATTGTATAATATTTTATCTTAATTATGAAAGGGGGATAAATTATGAAAAAAAGATTTAAATCCTTTTGTACAATATTATTAGCAACAGTTATGATATTAGCTTCAAGCATACCAGTATCAAACGCAGCAACTCATCAGTTAATTATAGTTAATTCAAAAAATAATACTTTAAATTTTTACGAAAATTATACTTTAGTAAGAAAATTTAAATGTGCAACAGGAAAAGCAAGTACACCGACACCACAGAGAAAGACAACTATAGTAAATAAAATTAAAAACAGACCTTACTATAAAGGCGGAATTCCTGGGGGGGATCCAAGAAATCCTTTAGGGAAAAGATGGATGGGTCTAAATATGTATGGTTATGGAACTACATATGGAATTCATGGAAATAATAATGAACGTTCTATTGGTAAACACATAAGTGGCGGATGTATCAGAATGCATAACAAGGATGTAGAGTGGCTATATAATAAAATAAGAGTAGGAGCTACAGTAATAATAAAAAATACATCTAATAGTGACGCTTGGATAGCTAGACAATACAACATAAAACTTAGAAAAGCATGGCATACAATAAATGGATATAAGTATTATTGTAAATCAAATGGTAAATATGCAACAGGATGGTACACTATTAATAATAAAACTTATTACTTTGATAGTAAGGGAAGAATGCAAACTGGTTTAAAAATAATATCTGGTAAGAAATACTATTTAGGAAAAGATGGAGTAAGAAGAACTGGATGGCAAACAATATCTGGTAAGAAATATTACTTCAAGAAATCAGGAGATAGTAATGGCCAAGCGCTAAAAGGTAAGGTATATATAAGTGGTTCATACTACTACTTTGATAAAAATTATGTGATGGTTACTAATAAAAAGGTTAAAATAGGAGATAACTATTACTACTTTGGTAAAGATGGAAAAATGAAAACTGGATGGCAAACAATATCTGGTAAAAAATATTACTTTAAAAAGTCTGGAGATAACAAGGGGCAAGCATTAAAAGATAAGAGATATATAGGTGATTCATATTATTACTTTGATAAGAATTATGTAATGGTTGCTAATAAAAAAGTTCAAATAGGAGCTGACTATTATTACTTTGGCAGTAACGGAAAAATGATTACAGATAAAGAGATTAAGATAAATAATGATTCTTACTATTTTGGTAGTAAAGGCAAAGCTTATAAATCTTGTAAAGTAGAGATAAAGGGCTATACTTATACCTTTAATGAAACAGGAAAGATAATAAACAAAGTGAAATTAGAAGAGAATACAGATGAAACAAACCCAATAGATGAATCTAAAAAAACAGATGATTCTAAACAAATACACGATTTACAACTAGATGAAATGCAAGAAGATAGTGAAGGTACCTCTTTAGAAGAAGCAATATAAATATATAAAAGCCTCCTCATTAATTAAATAATGAGGAGGCTTTTTTCTTACAAATTTATGACAAAAATGTAAGAAAAACTTAAGGTTATATCTTTTGTATTTTGCTCTTAAATAGTATATAATTTTCAAATAGAGAAAAAGAATGTAATGGGGGAACCATAAATGAAGAATGATTTGAAAGCACTCTTTAAGATTAATAAGGAGTCAATTAAAGAAGTTATGCTTTGGTTAATAGGAGGACTTTTTCTATTAATCATAACTGAATATTTATTAAGAGGAAAATTAAGGTATGTTAAATTATTGTTATTAAATAAACCTGGTGTGTTTTTTGTTAACTATATGTTAATATTATTGATCACATCTTTAATATTTGTATTAAAAAGAAAGAAAACTTTTTATTTTTTAATTTCTTTTATAATCCTAACTATTTCAGGAATTAGTAAATATTTATTTAGTGTAAGAGGAGTGCCTCTTACTTTTTCAGATGTTTACTCTATTGGAGAAGGGTTAGAGATAGCTGGAAATTATGTTACCTTACCAATGATTATTGGTGTATTGTTATCTGTAATAGCAGTAATATGTATAACAGTCTATTTGTTTAAAAAAGAAAACAGTAATAAAAGAATAACAAGTGCAACAAATATAATATTAGCATTAATTATATTTATTGCTTTTCCTATAGTAACTAATGCAGAGTATGCTAGTGGAAAGATGGGATATATGAGATGGGACATAACATCATCTTATAAGAAAAATGGATATGTATTTTCTACAATAGAATCAGCAGTAAAGTATGTAAGAGTAAAGCCCGAAGGATATAGTAAATCCGCAATTGAAGAAATTAGAGCAAAGGTAGATAAAAAAGAAAAAGAAGATAATAGAAAATTGAATTCAAATAAGCCTAATATGATTTTTATACAACTAGAGGCCTTTATGGATCCAACAAAGATAAAGGAAGCTAATTTTAGTGAAGATCCTATTCCAAACTACAGAAAAATATGTGATAAAAGTAAAGGTTATATGGCAAATGTTCCGACAACAGGTGGAGGAACTGTAAGAACTGAATATGAAGTAATGACAGGAAATAATATAGATTACTTAACTCCAGGAGAAATCCCTTATAATACTATATTAAAAGGAAAGTACTATAATTCTCTTGCGACTACTCTTAAATCTGAAGGATACAGTGCGCATGCTATTCATAATTTCCAAGGAAATTTCTATACAAGAAACAATGCGTATGAGAAACTTGGGTTTGATACATTTACTTCATTAGAATATATGAATGGTTACGAGAAGAATGAAAAAGGTTGGGTTAAAGATACCATATTAACTAAATATATAAAAAAAGCACTTGATAGTACACCAGAAAGTGACTTAGTTTATACTATATCAGTACAAGGTCATAGCTCATATCCAAGAGATGCTTTAAAAACATATGATTTTCCTATAAAAATAAGTGGAAATTTATCAGATGTAGATAAAAATCAATTATATTATTATGCCAATCAAATAAAAGAGACAGATGATTTTATAGGCGATGTTATGGAAATGGTAGATAATAGTGATGAAGATACTATGGTTGTATTTTATTCAGATCATATGCCTGCATTAAATTTATTTCAAAATGAAAAAATTTATTTAGATGCATATAAAGCTCCTTTTGCTTTTTATAGTAATTTTAAAGTGAATAATTCTGATTTTAATAATACAGAAGCCTATAATATTAGCAGTATGGCTATGCAATTAGCAGGGCTTAAATATGGACCGATGGAAAAATTCCGTACTTATTTAAAAGATGATAAAGATTATGTAAAATATGAAGAATTATTAGAGTATGATATATTATTTGGTAAAAATTATTATTTAAAAAATGAAGAAAAACCTAAAAAAAATAATATGAAAATGGGAATAGACGATGTTACTATTTCTTCTTTTGAACAGGAAAAAGAGTCTATTTTAATAAAAGGATTAAATTTTACAAAAAATAGCTCTGCTTATATAAATAATAAGAAAATAGATACTATATTTGTGGATGATAAGACTTTAAAAATAAAATCGGTAGATAATGGTGATACACTGGTTGTAAAACAACTAGGTCGTAATGATGGACTTCTAAGTGAATCAAATAGCATTTCTTTATCACAAGATAAAATTGCAATGAATAAAAAATAAACTAAAACAGATGTTTTTAAGCATCTGTTTTTTGTTAAAGAGAATTAATGTAAATGTAAAACTATTTTAATAGTTGTGTGAATTTAATATGAAAAACTTTGAAAACAAATTAAAAATATTGATATAAAGAAATTTATAAACTATAATGTTAATATAATGTTAAATGGAATAATATGGTAAGTTGTAAGTATATTTGTGCATAGGGAGGTATAGCACAATGATGGGTCAGTATATTGAAAAATTTGAGGGCAATGTTTGTGATTTTAGTGATGAAATAACATCAAGCATAGACTATTCCATAGTAAATGACTCTTTCTTATTTAAAATATATCATAGAATACTAGACATAATAGTTGCGATAATTGGGTTGGTAATTTCTATACCTATAATAATAGTTTTTGGTTTCTTAATAAAAAAAGAAGACGGAGGTCCTGTTTTTTATAAACAAGATAGATTGGGTAAGGATGGTAGGATAATCTTTATATATAAATTAAGATCCATGAGGGTTAATTCAGAAACTAACGGAGCCATATGGGCTGAGAAAAATGATCCAAGAATTACAAAGGTGGGAAAATTCATAAGAAAAACAAGAATAGATGAAATACCACAGTTTTTAAATATTTTAAAAGGTGAAATGAGTATAATTGGTCCTAGGCCAGAAAGACCTACTTTAACTATGGAATTTAATGATCAGATACCAGGTTTTATTAATCGACTGGTGATTAAACCAGGTCTTACAGGATATGCTCAAGTACATGGAGGATATGACATATCTCCAGAAGATAAAATAAAAGAAGATTTATATTATATTAAAAATAGAAGTGTTTTTTTAGATTTTTCCATATTATTTAGAACTGTTAAGGTAATTTTTACTGGAGAAGGTGCTAGATAAAGAAAAAATTTATTATTCATCATAACTTTTCTTGAAATATTTTCGTAAAATATATATAATAGGGTAATAAAAATATAACAAAAGTATAACATAACGAAAAATAGGGAGAGATTAATGACAATCTCTCCCTATTTTAATTGTAAATAAAGAGGGGGAATCTATGTGGAAGATAATTTAGTATCTATAATTACACCTATATATAATGGAGAAACATATATTGAAGAATGTATAAAAAGTGTGTTAAATCAAAGTTATAAAAATATAGAGATGATAATTATTGATGATGGTTCAACGGATAATAGTGAAAATATAATAAAAAAATATACCAATACTTTTCCCTTTGTTAAATATATAAAATGTAATGAAAATAAGGGAGTTTGGGCAGCTCGTAATATAGGAGTTGAAAATGCGAATGGTAGATTTATTTCATTTTTAGACACAGATGATTTGTATAAAAAGAATAAAATTAAAAATCAAATAAATTTTATGTTGAAAAATAACTATGCATTTACATACACTGCTTATGATTTGATAGATGAAAGTAATGAAAGTTTAAATAAAATTATTGAAGCAAAGGAATATGAAGATTATAACAGGTTATTAAAAGGAAATGACATAGGTTGTTTGACTGTAATGATAGATAGACTAAAAATAGATACTCCAATAAAGTTTGAAAACTATCATCATGAAGATTTTATTTTATGGCTTAAAATATTAAAAAATGGTGTAACAGCTTATGGATTAAATGAGGTTTTATCTTCTTATAGAAAATCTAAAACATCTATAAGTCATAATAAAATAAAGGCAGCTATGTGGACTTGGAATATATATATTAAAATTGAAAAATTACCATTAAAAAAAGCTTTATACTGCTTTTATAAATATATGATAAATGGATTTATAAAAAATAGTTATAAGAAGTAAACTAAATAATCCTGTTTTTTAGTAAAAATTTGCTATATAATTTTTATTTTTGTTAAAATATGGAAATTTAAATCTGAACTATGATATAATGGAGAGAAATAAGTTACAAAAGGGGGGATGTGTGGAGTATGATTTTTAATAAAAATAAGAAAGTAATATCGAAGGCTATGGCAGTGGGGATGCTTACTACAAGCATGTTGCCAGTAGTTGCTTTAAATGAAAATGTGGAAGCTAAACAAGTTACATCTAGTACTCAAAGAGAGAAAGCGACTAAAGTTGTAGAAGTAAGATGTTATGCTCTTAATGTTAGAAAAGGTCCAAGTACGGACGATTCTATAGCAGGAACAGTAACAGAAGGAACACAACTTAAATATATTTCTACATGCAGCAATGGTTGGTATAAAGTTGAATATAAAGGTAGTACTAGATATATTAGTAATGATTATTCTAAATTAAAAACTATTTCAGGAACATCGAATGAAAATAATGATACTATAACGAGAGTTGGAAAAGTGACATCTACAAAACTAAATGTTAGAAAAGGACCTGGAACAAATTATAGTGTTAAAAAAACTATTAAAAAAGGTAGTGTTGTAGGGGTAATAAAATCATATAGTAATGGATGGTCTAAGGTTAAATTATCCAATTCCTTAACAGGATATGTATCTTCTGATTATATGAAAACATATTCAGGAGATTCTAGTGATATAAAAGTTTCATATACAAAAAAATCAACATCATCTACAACAAACAAAAAAATTGATACAGTAGTATCTGCTGTTAAAGCTCAAGTAGGTAAGCCTTATGTATATGGTGCAGCAGGACCAAATTCTTTTGATTGTTCAGGACTTACATATTACTGTTATAAAAAAGCAGGGATATACTTAAACAGAAGCTCTAGGGATCAGGCATCAAATGGAAAATATGTTAGCAAGAGCAATTTGAAACCAGGAGATTTAATATTCTTCAATAGTGGTACGAATACTATACGTCACGTAGGAATGTATGTAGGAAACAATAAGTTTGTTCACTCGCCTAGTCCAGGAAAAACAGTGAGATATGAAAGTTTATCAACTTCATACTATGTAAAAGGATATGTAACAGCAAGAAGAATAATTGATTAATTAAAAAAGGGTTATGATGAAAATTTTATTTTCATTATAGCCCTTTTTTAATAGAAAACCCATATATATGAAGCTAATCAAATTTTTTATAAATAATAAAAATAAATTAATTCTCATATTATTAAATATAAAAGTATAAAGATTGTATCTTGTGTATAAAAGAGAGGGGAGCGATTATGATAGTAATTGCAAAAGAACTTTTACAATATGAGAAAGATTATATTAAATACTATATAAACATTCCTAAGATATACTATAAAGAAAAGAATGACAAAGATTATTTAAAAAATGAAATGATAGAAAGTATTAACCAAGTTATTTTTGAAGATATAATGGCTTTTATGGATGTGGTAGAAGATAGCTATAACGTAAGTAATGAAGAACATATTCATATAAATAGTCTTACTGAATTTCAAGTTGGATATGTATCAAAAGACATAATTAGCTTAGCTATTGAATTTTCACAATTAGCAGGATTCTATGATATAAGTTACTTAAAAGGTTATAATTATGATTTTAAGTTGAAAAAAGAGATTGTTTTAAAAGATTTGTTCAAGGAAAATGTAGACTATATAAAAGTACTTAAAAAATATATAATAATTCAAATTAAAACTTTGTTTATGGAATTTGAAGGATATGTAGAAGATTATTTACATTATATATGTGAAGATAGTATTTGTTTAGATGAAGAAAATATATTTTATTTTACTCATGAATATTTAATATTACCTTTTTCGTCTTGTGAAATAGATGAAAATATCTTAAATCTACTTGAGTTTAAAATACCTTTTAATAAAATTTATCATTACCTTAGTGAATACGCCATAAAAAATATTGTAAAGAAAATAATACTTTAGTATTGGGGTGAATCTATGTTTTATGAATATGATAGAATGGGGGCTGTTCAGTATGCAAGACGGTGGGCACTGGATAGGAATCCTAGATTTCAAGATTATGAAGAGTGGGGAGGAAATTGTACTAACTATATTTCTCAGTGTGTTAATGCTGGTGGAGTACCAATGGATCCTTATGGCGGCAATGTGATGAAAAAATGGTATTGGTATAGCGATAAAAATAGAACACCTAGTTGGACTGGAGCGCAGCCTTTTTTTGAGTATTTTACTGGGAATAATAATGATGATACTGATAATTTTGGTGTATATGCGGCAGAAGCTGATTATGATGAATTGGAGCTTGGTGATGTTGTTCAACTTATTAAAGATGGCAAGGCATATCATACAATGATAATCACTAGGATTTTGTTAGATGGGGATGAAGTGTATGACTATCTAATAAGTCAAAATACTTATGATTTATTAGATTATCCTTTAAGTTTAAAAGTGGGTGAAAGGCGATATTTAAAAATATTTGGATATTATAAGTAAGTTGAAAAGAATCTTTCTTGGTGTTAAAATAAATTTATCAGAATTATTTTCATTATAAGGGATAATATGCTAAGAAGGGTGAAATTATGGCAAGAAAAAGTAAAAAAGGAAAACATAGAAGAAAAAAAACAACTAGAATAGATAAAAGAAAATTGGTTCTTGTAGTTGTATGTTTATTAATATTGACATTTGGTTTATTTAAGGCCTTCCAAGCTGTAGCATCAGGTGTATCTGTGGCAAAAGAGAATGTAGGCTCTCTTATTACAGCGGTATTTGGAGAAGGTGAAGATACAAGTAAAGTAAATAAAGATAAACAATTTGATTTGGAAGAGGAGAATACTACCGAAAAGAAGAAATATGTAGTATATATTGATGTAGGTCGTGGAGGTGCTGATGCAGGATATAAAACTAAAAATGGTATTTTAGAAAAAGATGTGAATTTACAAATAAGTAAATTGGTATCATCAAGATTATCTTCTCAAGGAGACATTAGTGTGGTTGTATCTAGAAATACAGACATAGCATTATCTAATAGTGAAAGAGTAGAAGATGGAAATAAACAAAATGCTGATGTTTTTGTATCTATTCGTATGGCGGGAAATGAGGACCCTACTGCAGAGGGAGTTCAAACATTTTATAGAGTAGGAGCGAATGATGCTTCGGATGAACTTGCTACACTAGTACAAAAGTCTGTGGCAGCCTATGTGGATTTAAAGGATAGAGGAGTTACACCTTTTACATTCGATATATTAAAAAATAATAATATGCCAGCTATATTATTACAATGTGGTTTTTTAAGTAATCCTAAGGAAGAAAAAAAATTAACAAATCCTGAGTTCCAGAAAGATTTGGCAGAAGGAATATCTCAAGGAATATTATCTTTTTTAGATGCTCAAGGATAAAACAGGAGGAAGAAGAATGGAAAATCTACAAGTAAAAAAAGTTTTATTAGAGGAAGCCCTAAGGAAGAAATCTATGGAAAATATGTTTACTATTGTAGAAAAAGATAACCTAGTTTTATTTAGATCATTTCAAGATATTTATGCTAATAATTGTTTAACAGCTATTATTTTAAGCGAATCTGCTTATACAATGATAAATATTTTCTTTGGAAAACTAACGTTAGAAGATAAACGAGAAGAAGTATTAAAGTTAATCAATGATTTAAATATATCATATACAGCAAATAAATTTGTACTTAGTCAAAGTAATGAACTTATACTTCAAGTTCCTTATATATCATTGGTGGATGATTTCAATGGAGAAATAGTGATTGATTTACTTCGTGAGTTGTTAATAATATTAGTAAAAAAAGAATATATTAAGTTTCAAGACATACTTGGAGATAGTATGATGATGGACTTTAAAAATAATTAATAGAAAATCCTTAAGCATTTGCTTAAGGATTTTCTATGTTTATAATAAATACGTATAAAAAATTACACATAATGGTAATAATTTCAAATAAGAAATTTTAAAAGAAAGGATTAATTATGTGTAAAATAACTGATTTTTATCAATTTAAATACTGTAGAGGGAATTACTTTATAAATGTATTTATTAATAAAGAGTCAGCAGAGGGAATAAAGTCACTATTAATAGAAAAGTTAAAAGAAAAAAAATTAAGTAAAGAATATAGATGTGTTTATACTATATTAAAGGATAAAATAAATGAAAACATGAAAGAAAGTATTTATGTAAAACTTAGAATAAATAAATGCTATTTACAATATTTGAAGGATTTATATTATGATTTTTATGACAGAGAAGAAAGTGTATACATTAAAGAAGTAATATGTCATTTACAATATTTTATTAACGAAGATGGAGATAATATAATTAATTTTTACGATTTGATAGAAAATACAAAAATAAAAGCACTATCAAAAATGTAAATTTTGATCTAAATAAAATATAAAAGGTTGCAGGTAAAAAATTTAACACTCTATTTACCTGCAACCTTTTTAAATATATTTTTAAATATTAAAATATTTTCTTACAATCGGTATAATCATAAACATCCATCAAAGCCTCCCCAAATCTTTGATAATGAACGATTTCTCTTTCTGCTAAAAATCTTAAAACAGCAATTATATCAACATCATCAGTAAGATTGATTAATTGATAATAAGTAGCAAGTGCTTTTTGCTCAGCTGCCATATCTTCGTGCAAGTTAGTTATAGAATCTCCAAATACATTAATATAAGAAGTTGTAAAAGGAGAACCATTTGCATCGCTTGGTTGCAAGCCATGTCCAAATTGGGCAAAGTTTGGCCCTAATCCACATGCTTTCATTTCTTCTGGTGTTGCATCCTCAGTTAATTGATAAAGCATAGAGGATATTACCTCAACATGAGCTAATTCTTCTGTACCAATATCTGTTAATAGCCCTTTTGTTTTTCCAGTAGGCATTGTATATCTTTGTTGTAAATATCTAAGTGCAGCAGCCATCTCTCCATTTGGGCCACCAAGTTGAGTCATTATAAGTTTAGCCATTCTTAAATCTTTACATCTTAAAACAACTGGAAATTGTAATGTTTTTTCATATATCCACATATATTTAAATCCCCCTATTTTTTTATCTATTCATAATATTCTTTTTGCCATGGCCAAGGGTCGTCAACCCATTGGAAAGGACAAGCGCTGCTACTATGACCAAAGTTCATCAAAGGTCCGTATTTTTTTTCATAAGCTTTAACTGCTTGCTCAAACTGTTGCCCAAGAGAGTTATATAAACATACAGCATTTTTATCTTCTGGATGATTATCTAAATACAAATTTAAATCTACGCATGCAAAGCATAGTTCTTGAATTTTTACTATTTGTTCTCCTCTGCTCATACTAGCCATTATTTTCTACCTCCTACTCTTTTTCTAGGTGATGAATATAATGCTGGGTTGTACATTTCAGAATCATATAAGTTTAATTCTGGAAAAATTGTTCCATATTTTAATGCACATTCAAGATTATATATTTTTGTTAGCACTTGATCATTCACATATGGTCTTACTAAACAGCAGCCACAGTTTTGTGACACTCCTCGAGATGTATTTTCCATATTGTCAAAACCTCCTTGTTGAATTAGATATTTCTATCTTAATTCTATACTATTCAAATTATTCGAAATCGTGAGTGCTTGCTTGTATAAAACCTATGAAATATGATAAAATTAAATTTATGCATAGATATGTAGAGAATATGAGGTGAAAAGATGAGTGAATTAGCAGGAAATGGCTGTCAAATAATAGTACCTTTTGACGAGCGTAAACCTTTAAAAGAAATCGAAAAAAGTATATTAAAAAAATATAGAAAATACACTTGGTCTAAATTTATAAAAGCAATAAAAGATTATAAATTAGTTGAAGAAGGAGATAAAATTGCTGTAGCAATATCTGGTGGAAAAGATAGTTTACTTATGGCGAAAATGTTCCAAGAATTAAAAAGACATGGACAGGTAAACTTTGAACTAGAATTTATAGCAATGGACCCAGGATATCACAAAGATATAAGACAATTATTAATAGATAACTGTGAGTATTTAGAAATACCAATAAAATTATTCGATGCAAATATATTTGAAGTAGCAGATGAAATAGCAAGTGATTACCCTTGCTATATGTGTGCAAGAATGAGAAGAGGAGCTTTATATAATAAAGCTGAAGAATTAGGGTGTAATAAATTAGCTTTAGGTCACCATTTTGATGATGTTATAGAAACAACTATGCTTAATTTATTGTGTGCTGGAAACTTTAAAACAATGCTTCCAAAACTTAATTCAACAAACTTTGATGGAATACAAATAATAAGACCTCTTTATTATATAAGAGAAGAAAGTATTATAAAATTCATACAAAATAGTGGTATCTGGCCTCTAAACTGTGCTTGTATGGTTGCAGCTAAAAAGACAGGAAATAAAAGGTATGAAATAAAAGATTTAATTAAATCTCTAGGAGATAACTTCCAAGAGGTTGAAAAATCAATATTTAGATCGGCACAAAATGTATATTTAGACTCAGTTTTAGGCTGGGAACAAGATGGGAAAAAACACTCTTTCTTAGATAAATTTGAAAATGAAGAATAAAATACAAAATAACCGTTGAAATAATAATTCAACGGTTTTTCTTTATGTTAATTATGATAAAATATAATTATAGCTATAAAGAGAGGGGAATTATTTTGAAGAAGATTTACATGGATTTTGAAATGAATATGCCAAGTTCCAAAAGTAAGAGGGAGAGCTTTAAAGCAGAAATTATAGCAATTGGAGCCATTAAATATGATACTAAAAGTGGGAAAATAGATAAATTCAAATCTTTAATCAAACCAGTTACTAGTCAAGAGGTTTTTCCGCATATTGAGGAACTTACACATATAACAACAGAAGATTTACAAACTGCGCCAACTTATGAAAGTGTGATGAGAGATTTTAAATCATGGCTTGGCATATATACAGATATTGAAGGTATTTACACATTTGGAAATTTAGATTTAACGTGTTTTAATTATACTGATAGACTAAGTTCTCAAAAAAATAATCATCCTAGATTTCTAAGTAATATAAGAGAACTATTTGTGGATATTAAAGATAAGTATATAAATTATGGAATTAAATGTATGAACTATGTATCTCTAAAAAATCTTTTAGAATATGCAAATGTAAAGTTTTGTGGTGATGCTCATGATCCATTATACGATGCTTATAATTTATATATACTAGATAAAGTTTTAGAAGAAAATGATAAAATAAGAAATTTACTAATAATACATGACTTTTTAAAACCACCTTTTATTACTTTGAATGAAGATTTAGAAAATAGATTTGAAGAATATAGACAATATTTATATAACCAAAGTGGGGAGTTTGATATTTATTGTATATCATTAGAAGTAATTAAAACTATAAAAACTTATTTAACATCTATAAAAGAAATAAATGTCCATGATATAGATATAGTTCGAGATATAAGCAAAAAACTAGAATCATTAGATAAACTAAAAGATATAAAAGAGGGATATTTTTATGTGCTAGATAATTTGTATCTAGATATGAAGGAATTGTTAGATGATGCTCTTTTATATAAATTAAACCAAAAAGAATATGAAGAAGAAATAGATAATATAATAGATTTATTTAATGAAGATTTAGAAGTTGAAAATATAACTGAAGTAGCAACTGATATAACGTAAAATGATTTCAAAAGAAATCATTTTTTTTGTTTTAAATAATAAATATTATAAATATAAATATAAATAAGAAAGAAAATTATGTAAGAGGAGGAGGTTGTATGTTTATAACTACAGTTATCAAAATGTCCACAGTTTTAAAGGTAATATTTTTTATTGTCCTTGTAGTAGTAATTATAAGGTATATAAAAAATATAAAAGCATCTGTTGTAGGGAGTAAAAAAACTATTAATTATCTGTTGAGAAGAAACACCAAATCATTACTTAAAAATAGATACAATATGTTTAATATACATAATAGGAATGAAGATGCCAAGGTGTACAACATAAATAGTGATGAAGATGTAATTAGATATGCAAATGGAGATGTTTACAAAGGGCAAATCAAAAGTGGCATAAGAGAAGGACTTGGAACTTGCTACTTTGCAAACAAAGATGTTTATGAAGGTATGTGGAAAGATGATAAGATGGAGTGTGTAGGTAAGTATGTATTTGCGGATAGATCTTTTTACAGTGGTGATTTTAAAAATGGATGTAAAGAAGGTATAGGAGTTTATACTTGTGATGACTACAAATATATTGGCCAGTACTATGCAGATAGAAAGGGTCGAGTAGGAACTTTTCACCTACCAGAAAATTCATATTTAAAGGTTATTATTGAAAATGGAACAATTGTGGAGGGCACATATATAAGAGAAGGACATGAAGAGGAATATATTTATAATGTGGACTTAAGTAATGAAAGAGAAGTGATTAAAAATATTAGATCTTATTTTGTGAGAGATGTTTCTAATATATAATTTAATAATATTGGAGTGAATATTATGAAAAATCAAAATGAGGATTATAAAGTAAAGCTTGTACCATTTGTTATGAATCGTGGAGTGAAGAATGCAGGAAAGACACCTTATGGAGTAGCTATGATTCAAGCAAAAAATATGTGGAGTGAATCTAACAGGGGAGAGGGAATAAATATTGCTGTAATAGATTCTGGTTGTGATATAGAACATGAAAGTTTAAAGGATAATATAGCGCTTGTTAGAAATTTTACGGATGAAGATAAAAAAAATCCTAATATTGTTGTGGATAGAGTTGGTCATGGAACTCATGTGGCAGGAATTATAGCCGCCAATGGAGATAATAATACAATTTTCGGAGTTGCTCCATGGGCAAATTTGTATATCTTGAAGGCTATTGATAGAACTGGAAGTGGAAAAGTAAGCTGGGTAATTAATGCTATAAATTATGCAGTAGAAAAAAAAGTTGATATTATATCAATGTCTCTCGGTATGTCAAATGATGACCCAAAGTTAGAAAAAGCTATAAAGAATGCTATTAATAATAATATATTAGTAGTATGTGCAGCTGGTAATGAAGGAGATGGAAATGCAAATGATTTTGAATATTCATATCCAGCATCTTATGTAGATGTGATATCTGTTGGAGCTGTAGATAAAAAAGGAGTGCCTGCTAGCTTTACAAATTCAAACTTAGTAGTAGATTTAGTGGCGCCGGGAGTAGATATAGTATCTACTTATCCTAATAATCAATTTGCTAGCTTAAGTGGAACTAGTATGGCAGCACCTCATGTTACTGGAAGTTTAGCATTATTGAAAAACTGGTCACACGAAGAATTTCAAAGGGATTTAACTCAAGAGGAAATTTATGCACAACTTATAAAATACACAAAAAATTTAGGATATCCCAGAACCGTACAAGGAAATGGATTAGTTTATTTAAAAGATAAAAAATAAATAATTTTTAAAGGCTTGAAACTTAATTATAATAAGTTTCAAGCCTTTTTTCTGGAAAAAATATAAAATTTTATTTTTTCTCTTAAAATTTAACAAAAAAATGGTATAATGTATAAGAAAGTAACAAAATTGTAACTAATTAGATGATTAAAATTAAAATATATGGAGTTGAGACAATGATTAAATTTACAAAAGTAGAGAAACAATACTCTGACGGAAATAAATGTCTAAAAGATATAAATCTTAATATAGATAAAGGCGAGTTTGTTTTTCTAGTAGGACATTCAGGAGCTGGAAAATCAAGTCTTCTAAAATTAATAACTAGAGAAGAAAAACTTACAGATGGAAGAATTGTAGTTAACAATGAAAACATAACTAATATAAAAAATAGATCTTTACATAAATACAGAAGAAATATAGGCATAGTCTTTCAAGATTACAGGTTAATCAAAGAAAAAACTGTATATGAAAACGTGGAATTGGCACTTAGAGTAGTAGGTGAAAAGCCAAAGAATATAAGACCTAAGGTTATGGAAGCTTTAGAAAGAGTTGGAATAGCTCATAAATATAAAAAATATCCAGATGAATTATCAGGTGGAGAATGTCAAAGAGTTGGAATAGCAAGAGCTTTAGTAAATAATCCGTCAATTATTATAGCTGATGAGTGTACAGGAAACCTTGATATGGATAATTCAATTTCTATAATGAAACTTCTAGATCAAATAAATAAAAAAGGGATTACAGTAATAATGGCTACTCATAACTTAGAGTTAGTAAGAGAATTTCCTAGAAGAATTGTTAAAATTGAAGGTGGCAAAATAATTTATGACACAAAGAGGTGCGAATAATGAAAATAATGTCAAAGATAACATATAGTTTAAAGCAAGGATTAAAAGGTGTATTTAGTAATAAAACCATGAGTTTTATTTCTGTAGTTTCAGTAACATCTGTTTTGGCTATACTTGGAATAGTATTATGTATAGTATTAAATATTAATTCATTTATGGAAAAAACACAAAATGAAGTAAATGAAATTAGAGTAGCGCTAGATTCAAAATTAAGCGAAGATGATACTTTATATATAAAAGAAGAATTAGCAAAAATAAATGGAGTTGAAAGTGTTAAATATCAAACTAAAGATGAAGCTTTCGATAGCATGAAAGATAGTTTTGGCGAGGATAAAGAGTTGCTAGAAGGAGTGAAAAATCCTTTAGATGATTATTATATAGTAACTATTGCTGATTCGCAAAAAATTAAATCATTAGCAAGAAGTATAGAAAAAATAGAAGGTGTTGTAGAAGTTCAATATTATGAAGAAATAATGGAAAACTTTTTAAAAGCATCAAATACTGTAAAACAATTTGGAGGAATTGTAATAGGATTTTTATTAATAATTTGTTTAGTATTAATATCTAATACAATAAAAGCTAGAGTATACAGTAAAAAAGAAGAAATACAAGTTATAAAATACATAGGTGGAAGCAATAGATTTGTTATAGCACCATTCATAGTGGAAGGGTGTATAATAGGTATATTTGGTTCCGTAATATCTCTTGGAGTATGTACTGGAATGTACAAATATGTATTAGAAAATGTGCAGATATCTCTAAATTCAATTGTGGGAGATATGATGTTGCCTCTTTCAAGTGTATCTTACTTATTAGTTTTAGTATTATTTGTTACAGGAATAATGGTAGGAATATTAGGAAGTGGACTATCTGTAAAAAAATATTTAAAAGTTTAAATAATAATTTGGGGGAAGAAATATGAAGAAAATAATTTCAACAGCTTTAATATGCTCTATGTTATTTTCAGCTACTAGTGCAATAGATGTTAATGCTGAAAGTACAGAGAGTAAATTAAAAACTAATCAAGAAAAACAAGATGAACTAGATGTAAAAATAAACAATTTAAATGAGAAAACAGAAAAATTAAAAGAAAAAATTAATAAAGCAAATGAAAAAATAGAAAAAATTAATAGTGAATCTAAAAGATTAAAAGAAGAAATTAAGAAATTAGAAGAAGATATAAATTCTAATGAGGAGATTTTAGGTGAAAGATTAAAAGTTATAAATAATAACTATACACTAGGTTATTTAAAGGTTATACTAAGTAGTAATTCTATTTCTGACTTTTTAAATAATATTTATATAGTGCAAGAAGTTGTAGAACAAGATAAACAAATGTTAAAAGACTTAGAAGCTGATAAAAGTGAAGTAGAAGATAAAAAAGAAACACTAGATAAAAATAAAGAAGAAGCAAAAGTAATTAAAGATGAGTTAGTGAAAGATAAAGAAGGTTTAGAGGAAGATAAATCAGAACTGAAAGCTCTAAAGGAAGAATTACTTAAGGAAGAAGAAGCATTAGAAGAAAAGCTACAAAAAATAGCAGCAAAGGAGTCTGCAGTTTCAAATAATTCAATTTCTGATAATTCAAACTCTGGTAGTTCATCTACTTCAAATGCTGTAATATCAAATGGATCATGGCCAGTACCTGGATACAGCAGAATATCTTCTCCTTTTGGATATAGAATACATCCTGTGTTAGGTACTAAAAAATTACATACAGGAATAGATATACCAGCTCCTACAGGAACTCCAGCTGTAGCTGTTGCCAGTGGAACCGTAATTTATTCGGGAGTTCAAGGAAGTTATGGAAATACAGTAATGATAAGACATGACAATGGATTAGTATCGCTTTACGCTCATAATAGTTCTTTAGTAGTTAAAGTAGGAGATAGGGTTAAAAAAGGACAAGTTGTTACTAAAATAGGATCAACAGGAAGATCAACAGGGCCACATTTACATTTTGAAATTAGAGTAAATGGAACTCCTCAAAACCCATTAAATTACTTATAATCTTTTTGGATAAGGAGTAGTATTTATGCAAGAATATGTGGTAGTAGACTTAGAAACTACAGGACTAGACCCATATAGTGGTTGTGAAATAATAGAAATAGGTATAACAGAAATAAAAGATAATCAAATAGTAAGAAACTATTCAAGATTAGTAAAACCAGATAGAATGATACCTTCTTTAATAACAGAAATAACTGGTATAACAAATGAAATGGTAGAAAATGAAGAAGGTATAGAAACAGTTTTACCTAGATTTAGAAAATTTTTAAGTGATAGAGTAATGATAGCTCATAATGCTAAATTCGATTTAAAGTTTTTAAATTATTATTTGCAAAAATATGATTTAGAACCTATAGAAAATCATTTATGTACTATGGAAATGCTTAAAAAATGTAAATCTTATAAAGGAAAAAATAAAAAACTGGAGACTGCATGTAATTATTATAATATTAAAAATGAAAATGCTCATAGAGCTGATAGTGACACGAAGGCTACAGCAGAGTTATTTTTAATAATAAAAGATGAAGTTTTCCCAGGACTTATATAATTAAGCCAAAGGGCTATAGATTAAATCTATAGCTCTTTTTTATTGTAGATCCCTGCAGTGTCTTAAAGTGTTTTGTGGGATACGTTCTCAAGTAAAGCTAATTTTTTAATCGAGTTTTTGTGTTCAAGAAATGTATAGATTCATATGATATATTAGTAGAAATAATAGGGGGATTAAATATGAATCACATTTATGTAAATATTTATATAGATAAAGTTAAGTTTTACATAGTTTACTATGAGCAAAATGAAAAAAGAAAGATTAAAGATGATGAAATCATATTGCCTATTTCTTTTAGTATAGGTGATAAATTATTTTATATAAAAAAACTAATAAGTACTGTTATTGATCAATATAATATAGAAACCTATAACTTGGAAGTAGACAACGATATTGGCGTAGAAATAGTAGATGCAGTTAAGATGGAAGGGGTTTTAGAAGAATTATTTTCAAGTAAAGGAGTAATACTATGGAAATAAGTCCAAAATTAAATTTAAAAATACTGCAAAAGATTAATTCAGAAGGAGTAAATTCAGCTTTGTATATAGTGGAGGATAGGCAGCTCAATTGTGAGATGATATTAAAACAAATAGACAAGAAGAAATTAAAAGAATATGATAAATATTTTGAAGAGTCTAAGAAAATATCTTCATTAAATCATCCTAATATCATAAAAATAAATTATGCAACTTATGATGATGAGTATATTTATATAACAATGCCTTATTATAGAAATGGATCTTTAAATTATATTTTAGACTCTAAAAGTTTAACAGTAAGGGAAATTATAAAATATGCCATAGATTTTCTATCTGCTCTTTATTATATACATGATAATAATATGATTCACTGTGATATAAAACCTAATAATATCCTTATAGATGATAATAATCAAGCCATACTTGGTGACTTTGGTTCCGCTATACAACTTGATATTCATGGATGTGGAAAGTTAAAAAATGTTTACTATAAGCATATAGCTCCAGAACAGTGTTTCACATCTACTGTAGATAGTAGTATTGATATTTATCAAGTTGGAACTACTTTGTATAGGATGTGTAATGGGAATGAAGAGTATAATAATCAACTTAAGAGATATAAAAACTTAAATGACTTAAAATTAGCCATATCAAATGGAAAATTTCCTGTAAGGAAAAAGTATTTACCTCATATACCTAAATCTTTAATTCAAGTTATAGAAAAATGCTTAAAAGTAAATAGAGAAGAAAGGTACGGGAATGTATTAGAGATTTTAAATGATTTATCAAAAGTTAAGGAAAATCTGGACTGGAGATATGATAAAAGAAATAAGGATTATTTTACATGGATAAACGATGATAACTATATTGTATTAAAACGAGAATATAAAATATGGTTTATAGAATCTAACATTATAAAAAATAATATAGAGTTAGAAAGTAAGGCGCAGGGATATAGAATAATAAGGAAAGTTATAAAAGAAAATGAAAAAACCCTACTTTAATCCGTTCAAGTAGGGTTTTTCTTTAAAATATATTATAAAAAGGGGTTTATTAGGGAATATATTTTATTTGGGGAGTAATCAGTTATTGGGGAAATAACTGTATATTTATAATAACAAAGTTCGACAAAATTTGCAACTATATTTTAAAGAATTA